>NZ_SOCE01000001.1:5427097-5727097 GCF_004365175.1 Kribbella voronezhensis
GGGCAGCTGGGTGGTGAGAACGGGCGGGGCGTTGCTGGAGATCAGCAGGTCGGCGAGCTCGGGCAAGGTGTTGCTGGGGACCAGCAGGGCGGTGAGGTCGGGGCGGCGGGTGAGCAGGCTCCCAGGGGGCGGCACAGTGCGGCTCCTGATGCGAACGCTTATCAGCGACCGAGCTGATGACTGACGGCGGGCCGTGTCACGCGGAAGCTTCGGTGGATCTGCCGCTGGAGCCGCAGGCGGCGTGGGACGTGGTGATGGACTGGGATCGCCAGTCGCGCTGGATGCTGTTCACCCGCGTCTGGGCGACCGGGAACGAGGGCCGCGGCGTCGGCGGCGGAGTCGCGGCGCGAACTTCTGTCGGTGGCCTGGGGTTCACTGACGACATGGTCATCACGCACTGGGATCCGCCGCGCGAATGCACGGTGAAACACCTCGGCACCATCGTCCGGGGCACCGGAACGTTCGAGGTCCGGCCCGCGCCGGGCGGTTCCACGTTCGTCTGGTCCGAAGACGTGATCCCGCCACTGGGCCGGCTGGGGCGACTCGCCTGGCCGCTGGTCCAGCCCGGCTTCGAGCTGATGATGCGGATCTCGTTCAAGCGCCTCACGAAGGACCTCGCCCGATGACGGTGATCGGCCCGGACGGGCAGCCCCGCTGCACCTGGGCGACGTCGGCCCCGGAGTACATCGAATATCACGACACCGAGTGGGGCCAGGAAATCCGCGACGATCGCGGGCTGTTCGAGCGGATGACCCTGGAGGGGTTCCAGTCCGGCTTGTCGTGGATCACGATCCTGCGCAAACGGGAGAACTTCCGCAAGGCGTTCGACCACTTCGACCCGCACCTGATCGCGGCGTACGGCGAAGACGACTTCGAGCGGCTGATGGCCGACACCGGCATCGTCCGCAACCGGTTGAAGATCAACGCGACGATCGCCAACGCCCGCGCCCTGCTGGAGTTGGAAGACGGCGAGCTGACCGAGCTGCTCTGGTCGTTCCAGCCCGAGAACCGCCCGGCCCCGAAGACGAACGACGACGTCCCGGCCACCACGCCTGAGTCGATCGCGATGTCCAAAGCCCTGAAGAAGAAGGGCTTCGTCTTCATCGGCCCCACCACGGCCTACGCGCTGATGCAGGCGACCGGCATAGTCAACGACCACCTCGCCGACTGCATCGCCCGCTGATCCACCCGATCCGCGAGGAATTCCCGGTAAGCACGCCTGCCATCAAGGCGCCCCGACAGTGCGGTGCTCTCTCGCGTCATCGATGGGGTGAGAGCCAGGAGCCGGTGGGATGGGCGAGCCGGTTGGGCAGACGAGCCGGCGGGTGGGCGAGTCAGTGCGGTGGGCGAGCTGATGGGGTCGGCGCGACAGGTCACCCGGTCAGCTTGCGCGACCGGGTGTGCTGCGATGCGTTGTCAGCCGCGACGGAGGAGCGGCGTTTTGGGTGGGTGGGAGCGGGCGACGTAGGAACTCGCGTGGGGGATTACTTGCCGTGGAAGGTTGGTTTTTGTTTGGCTACGAAGGAGGCTACGGCGTTCTTGTGGTCCTCGGTGTCGCCGGTGAGTTGCATCTTCGCCGCCTCGAAGGCGAGGGATTCGGCCAGCGTGTGCGTTGCTGCGTACCCCAGTGATCGGCGGACCGAGCCGTAGGCGACAGTCGGTCCGTTCGCGAGTTTGGCGGCGAGCTCATCGACGGTGGCGGCAAGATCGGCGGCCGGTACGACGGTGGTCGCCAGGCCGAGGTCGAGTGCCTCGGAGGCGGGAATGGTGCGGGGGAAGTAGAGGAGTTCGGTCGCGCGGGCGTGGCCGACGAGCCGGGGGAGCGTCCACGAGATGCCCGTGTCGCAGGACAGGGCGATCCCGGTGAAGGCCAGGTTGAAACCGGCTGTGTCGGCAACGATCCGGAAGTCGCACGCGAACGCCATCGACGCGCCGGCTCCGGCGGCGACACCGTTGAGGGCCGCGATCACCGGCTTCGGCATCTCCGCCAGCGCCAGCGCGATCGGCGCGTAGTGGTCCGGCACGGTGCTCCACAGAGCCTCCGTGTCGTTCGCCTCGAGCAGGCCGATATGCTCCTTCAGATCCTGCCCGACGCAGAAGGCACGCCCGGTCCCGGTCAGCACGACAACCCGTACGGCGCTGTCGTCGGCGGCCAGCTGGATGGTGTCCCGCAGCGCCACCTTGGTGGCCGTGTCGAGCGAGTTCATCGCTTCCGGCCGGTTCAGGGTGATCGTGGCGATGCCCTCGGACACGTCGTACAGGACGGAGTCACTCATCGTGCCTAGCTCCCAACAGTCGGTGAGATTTTCAGTGAACGGTCAGGCAGTTGTCCACGAAACGCCCGGCCGCGTGGCCCAGCCGATTCGCGTGGAAATCGAAGAATTCGGCCGCCCGGGTGCCGGCCCAGTCGGCCGGCAGCAACTCGGCCGGCAGCCCCGGATCGAGGAACAGGAACTTGCGCCATTCGTGCACCAGGTTGGACCGGACCGCGAAGGCCTGCTCGTCGGTCACGTCGGGCCCTGCGCTGTCGGCCAGCGCCTTCGCCTCGTTCAGCCAGCTGTCGTACGACGCGCCGAGTTCGTCCAGCTTCCAGACCCGCCGAGCGAACTCGACCGCGTCGTCCTCGATGGGGGCCCGGAACCGGTCGGCGGCGATGCCCTCGACGCCGAGGATCTGGTCGACCTCGGTGTCGTTGCGCAGCCCGACCCAGGCCGCGTCGGACAGCGGAGCCCAACCCAGGAAGGCGAATTGGCTCGCGAGCTGTTCGCGCCGGCGCGCGTTGGGGACCTCGCGGAGAATGCTCAGATGCCAGGTCCGGTCCCACTCGCCGCTGCCGTCGGAACCGGTCTCGGTGCGGTAGATCCGGGCGGCCGCGTCGTCGAGGCGGCGACGCGCCCGGGCGGTCAGCGCGTACCCCGGCAGGCCGTCGATCCGGATGGGCTCCAGCCAGCCTTGCCGGACCATCCGGGACACCGCGGTCCGGACGGCCGGCGGATGGACTCCCAGCGGCGCGAGCAGCCGGACCAGGGCGGCCACCGGGGCGCGCGCACCACGCGCGCGCAGGTGGTCGCCGTACAGGTCGAAGAGAGCTGAACGGGCGTGCACGAGACCTGAGTCTGCCGTATGGTGCACGGCCTTGGCCTGACATCGGGGATAATGGGTCGCGATACACACTGCGATACGCGCCGACGGCGCATCACCGCACGGCGCCGGCGACGGTCCACCGTGTGGTGTCGTCGCTCAAGACCGAAGAGGGCAAGATCCATGAGGGAAGGGGTGCGCGCATGGCGGCGATGAAGCCGCGGACGGGCGATGGTCCGCTCGAGGTCACCAAGGAGGGCCGCGGGATCGTGATGCGGGTCCCGCTCGAGGGCGGCGGTCGGCTGGTCGTCGAACTGAACGCCGACGAGGCGACCGAGCTCGGGAACGCGCTGAAGGCCGTTGTCGGCTGAGCCGACTCTCCGGGGTGCATCTGCACGAGCGCACCCGCACAACTCCAACGACCCCGGTGGGTGCTTTCCGGCACCGGCCGGGGTCGTTACGGTTGGGGCTTGCGTGAAGTCAGTCCGATTTTTGATCAAACTGTGAGGTCGACGAAGTGGCTCGCCGAAGTGCACGCACCGTGTTCCCCGTCCTGCCGGCCGTGGTCTGGCAGCCGGGGCTTCCTGTTCACGGTTCCCGGAGCTGGGTGATCGTGGTCGGCGAGGCGGGTCTGCCCGCCGCCGCGAAGGAGGCCGGGGAACGCCTCGGGGTCGACCTCGACCGGCTGCTGGAGGTGCAGGAGGCGGCCGGCTTCGGGCGCGCCGCGGGCAGCACGGCGGCGTACCCGTTGCTGACCGGCGAGGTCGCCGAGGTGCTGCTGGCCGGCGCCGGCGCGGGCACCCCGCGGGACCTGCGACACGCCGGTGCCGCGATCGCGCGGTTCGGCCGCGGCAAGGACGAGGTCACCGTGGTGGTTGCCGAGGGCATCGATGATGCCGGGCTGCAGGCGTTCGCCGAGGGCGTCGTGCTCGGCTCGTTCACGTTCCACCGCAAGACCGTCGACACCGGTAAGCCGGTGGTCGGCCGGATCGAGCTGACCGACGGCACCGACGAGGACCGCGACGACGCGATCGACCGCGGCCTGGTGGTCGGCCGGACCGGCTGGCTGGCGCGCGAGTTCGCCACCACGCCGTCGAACGAGAAGGACCCCGCCTGGATGGCCGCCCGCGCGACGGAGCTGGCCGGTGCCACCGGGCTGGACGTGACGGTGTGGGACGAGAAGCAACTGGCCGCCGACGGGTTCGGCGGAATCCTTGCCGTCGGCAAGGGATCCGCCCGGCCGCCGCGATTCATCCGCCTCGACTACACCCCGCCGGGCGCGACCGACGACACGCCGTACGTCGTGCTCGTCGGCAAAGGGATCACCTACGACACCGGCGGTCTGTCACTGAAGCCGCGCGAGGGCATGGTGTCGATGAAGCGGGACATGACCGGCGGCGGCTCGGTGATCGCGACCATGTCGGCGCTGCGCGACCTCGGCGCGAAGGTGAAGGTCACCGGCCTGATCTGCTCGGCCGAGAACATGCCGTCGGGTACGGCGTACCGGCCGGACGACGTCATCCGGCACTACGGCGGCCGCACCACCGAGGTGAAGAACACCGACGCCGAGGGCCGGCTGGTGCTGGCCGACGGACTCGCGTACGCCGTGAAGGAGCTCGAGCCGGACGTCATCGTCGACATCGCCACGCTGACCGGCGCGATCAAGGTGTCGCTCGGATCGATGCTGTACGGCGGGTTGTTCGCCACCGACGACGCGCTCGCGGACAACCTGGCCGATGCGGGCGAGGCCTCCGGCGAGCGGCTCTGGCGGATGCCGTTGCCCGACGAGTACACCGAGCTGATCTCGACGCCGATCGCGGACTCGGTGAACTCGTCGAAGGGGCCGGGGTCGATCACGGCCGCGTTGTTCCTCAAGGCTTTCGCAGGTGATGTGCCGTGGGCGCACCTCGACTTGTCCAGCATCGCCGAGTCGCCGGCCGACGCGCTCGAATACACCACCGGCGCCACCGGAGCCGGCGCCCGCCTCCTCACCACCTGGCTCACCGGCGACACCCCCACCGCCGGCATCGGCTGAGCGGTCCGGGGCTAGCCGGCGAAGGCTCGGACGATTTCGGGGTAGGCGGCGAGCGCAGTACCGGAGTGGTTGACCGGTCCCATCGAGCGGATGGTGACGTGCGCGCCGCGGGAGCGCAGGGCGGCAGCACAGGAGTCGGCGTTGGCCGGGACGACGTCTCGATCGAGAGTGCCGGTGTACATCGTCACCGGCACTCTTGGCGTCCAGTCGGTGCAGATCCGATCGCCCTCGCGCAGTGTCCGGGCGAAGATCCCGGTGGGGTGCTTCAGTTCAGCCAGGAACGCGGGCAGGAACAGCTTGTCGGGGCTGTCCGGCAGCTTCCCGGCAATCTCCTCGAAGGGATGGGTCCCATCGAGCAAACCCTCGACGATCTGCGCGTACTGCGGCTGGAACACCTTCTCCGGGTCGTCGTACAGCCCGATCGTGGACTTCCATGCGGTGACCAGATACGCGAGATACCCCGCCGCGGCGGCACCGTCGACCTGTCCGTTGAAGACGGCCGGGAACTCGGTCCCGAGGATGTCGTACGGCCCAGCCACCGGCGCCAGGGCGCCGAGCCGGAACGACCCGGCCGCACCGCTCTGCAAGGCTCGGCCGAAGGCAAGCGTGGCTCGACCGCCCTGGGAGAAGCCCGTCACCGCGACGTCCTTGCGGAACACCACTCCATGCCGCACAGCGAAGCCACTCGCGGCGCGAAGCAGATCGACCGAGGACGTCTTTTCGCTGGTCAGATCGAGGTACGGCGGACGTCCCGGGCCCAGCCCGAGTCCCAAGTAGTCCGGCGCGATCCCGGCCATGCCCGCGCCGGCGAACATCGCGATGGCGGCGCGGTCGGTGCTGTGCGGGTCGATCGTTGCCGCGTCGGCCTTGGTGGTCGAGGTGCCGTGCAGGTACGCCGCCACGCGCAATGCGCCACGCCTTCCCTCGGGGAGCACGACCAAGCCGCTGGCGGTGGTCGGACGGCCGAAGTGGTCGACGGTTCGGTAGACGAGGCGGTAGAGCGATACGGCGTACCGGGGGTTCGGGGGATCGACGAAGCCGCTGGTGATGGCGAGTTGGTGCAGTTGGGCCGGGGTGAGGCGGGCGACGCGGACCGCCGAGACGATCGAGCCCCGGGTCGATGCGACCCGGGTTGACGGCATCTGTTGGTCGGCGGGTGTCTGGTGGACTGGGGCAGCCACGGCCGCGGTCGGGACCACGACGGCGGTGGCGGCGAGGGAGAAGGCCAGAAGTTTTGTGAGTCGCTGCGTCATGCCCCGACTCAATCGCGCCCGGTCGGTCCGGACGAGGGGGCTACAACCTCAGTGAAGGGTGGAGTTTCATCCACCCAGCAACGACTGGTAGAGCTCGACCGTGCGGTTCGCGACGGCGTCCCAGCCGAAGTCGGAGACGGCTCGGGCGCGGCCGGCCTTGCCCATCGCCTCGGCCTTGGCGGGGTCGGCGACCAGTGCGTTGATGCCCTCGGCCAACTGCCGTTCGAAGGTGGCGATGTCGTTCTCGTCGTACGCGACCAGCGTGCCGGTCACGCCGTCGACGACGACGTCCGGGATGCCGCCGACCGCGCTGGCGACGACGGCTGTCTCGCAGGCCATCGCCTCCAGGTTGACGATGCCGAGTGGCTCGTAGACCGACGGGCAGCAGAACGCGAGCGCGTGCGTGAGCACCTGACGGACCTCTTCGCGCGGCAGCATCTCGGAGACGATGAAGACGCCGTCGCGGCTGGCTTTGAGCTCGTCGACCAGCGCGTCCGTTTCCGCCTTCAGCTCGGGAGTGTCGGCGGCGCCGGCGAGCAGCACGAGTTGCACGGACGGATCCAGTTGCAGCCCGGCGCGCAAGAGATGCGGGACGCCCTTCTGCCGGGTGATGCGGCCGACGAACGTCACGTACGGCCGGTTCAGGTCGACGCCGAGCCGTTCGAGCACGTTCGTCGAGTGGTCGGGGTGGTAGAAGTCCGAGTCGATGCCGTTGGTGATGATGTGGACCTTGGCCGGGTCGATCGCCGGGTAGCTCGCGAGGATGTCGTCGCGGGTGGCATTGCTGACCGCGACGACCGCATCGGCTGCCTCGTACGCCGTACGCTCGGCCCAGCTCGACAAGCGGTACCCACCGCCGAGCTGCTCAGCCTTCCACGGTCGCAGCGGCTCCAGCGAGTGCGCGGTCACCACGTGCGGGATGCCGTAGAGGAGCTTGGCCCAGTGGCCGGCCATGTTCGCGTACCAGGTGTGCGAGTGGACGAGCTCGGCTGAGGAGACACCGGCGGTCATCGTCAGATCGGTCGAGAGGATCCGCAGCGCCGCGTTCGCGTGCGGCATCCGCGGGTCGTCCTCGGAGTGCGCGACCGCGCCCAGCCGTGGTTCACCCATGCAGTGCACCTCGACGTCGAGCAGCCGACGCAACTCGCGCACCAGAAAGTCCACATGCACCCCCGCCCCGCCGTACACGTCCGGTGGGAACTCCCGCGTCAAGATCGCGACCTTCATGCCCCCGACAATAGCCGCGCGACCTTCTTCATGCGGGCGACTCGGGGCGGCCGATCGAGAGCAACCGGTTGCCGGGGTTCAGCTCACGTGGGTTGGTACCCAGAAGCGGAGTTTGCCGTGGCGTTCGTCTTCCAGTTCGCCGCCGGCGGACTCGATGACGCGGCGGGAGGCGATGTTGTCGACGTCGCAGGTGACCAGGGCGGTGTCGATGCCGAGGCGGGCGGCCCAGGGGAGTGACTCGGTCAGCATCCGGGTCGCGTGGCCCTGGCGTTGGGCTGACGGGCGGACGGTGTAGCCGATGTGGCCGCCGAGTTCGTGCAGGAGCGGGGTGAGGGTGTGCCGGATCGAGAGGCGGCCGAGCCATTGGTCACCTTCGACGTACCAGAGCATTGTCTGGTGCACCAGGTCCGGCGGCAGTTCGGTCTCCGGCAGCGCCTCGGCGCGGATCGCCTCGACCAGGGCAGCGAACTCGCTCGCGTCCTCCAGTTCCTCCCGGCTCCACGACTGCCAAGCCCCGTGAGCGCCCATCCACCGCTCCTGCTCCGGCTCCAGCTCGTCCCAGGCTTCGAGGAAGGATCGGTGAACGGCGGTAGTCGGTTCGACGAGTCTGGGCATGCTCACAGTGTCCGACACTCGCGTCCGCCTTATGCAAAGGCCTAACCGAAGCTAAGGTGCGGACATGGCGAAGGCACCGAAGATCCTGGGAATCGTGCTGGCCGGCGGCGAGGGGAAGCGGCTGATGCCGCTCACGGCGGACCGGGCCAAACCGGCTGTGCCGTTCGGCGGGAGTTATCGCCTGATCGACTTCGTGCTGTCCAACCTGGTCAACGCGGGCATCCGCAGCCTGTGCGTGCTGACGCAGTACAAGTCGCACTCGCTCGACCGGCACGTCACGATCACCTGGCGGATGTCGACCTTCCTCGGCAACTACGTCACCTGTGTGCCGGCCCAGCAGCGGCTCGGCCCGCAGTGGTACCAGGGCAGCGCGGATGCGATCTACCAGTCGATGAACCTGATCAACGACGCCAAGCCCGACATCATCGTCGTGTTCGGCGCGGACCACGTGTACCGGATGGACGCATCCCAGATGGTGCAGGCGCACATCGAGCGCGGCAACGGGGTGACCGTGGCCGGGATCCGGGTACCGCGCGCGGAGGCTTCGGAGTTCGGCGTGATCAAGACGGCCGACGACGGGCACGCGATCGCGGAGTTCCTGGAGAAGCCGGCCGACCCACCAGGGTTGCCGGACTCGCCGGACGAGACGTTCGCCTCGATGGGCAACTACGTGTTCAGCGCCGACGTACTGGTCGAGGCGCTCCGCAAGGACGCGGCCAACCCGGCGTCCCGGCACGACATGGGCGGCGACATCGTCCCGATGCTGGTGGCCGAGGGCAAGGCCGGCGTCTACGACTTCAAGGACAACGACGTACCGGGCGCGCTCGACCGGGACCGCTCGTACTGGCGCGACGTCGGTTCGCTGGATTCGTACCACGAGGCGCACATGGACCTGGTCTCGATCCAGCCGGTGTTCAACCTGTACAACTCCGACTGGCCGATCTTCACCTCGCACCCGCAGTTGCCCGGCGCCAAGTTCACCGACAACGCGACCGTCGGCGAGTCGATCGTCTGCGCGGGCTCGATCATCTCCGGGGCGACCGTGGACCACTCGGTGATCGGTGCGAACGTGATCGTGCTGGCGGGGGCGAAGATCGAGCGCGCGGTGATCATGGACAACTGCAAGATCGGCGCGAACGTCGTACTGAAGAACGTCATCCTGGACAAGAACATCGAGATCCCGGACGGTATCGAGATCGGTGTCGATCCGGACCTCGACCGCGAACGCGGCTTCACCGTGTCCAAGGGCGGTGTCACGGTGCTCGGCAAGGGCCAGGTCGTCAAACCGTGACGCAACCATCGCCGGAGGAGCCGGGGTCGGAGGCCGAGTCGTTCGCGCGGGACAAGGCCGACCCCGGACACCGGGAGCTGTTCGACGTACCGCCGTCCGAAGACGGCTACTACCCGGACGTCGCGTACTTCGCAGGCAACTCCCTGGGACTCCGGCCGAAGGCGACCCGCACCGAGCTGCTCGAGGATCTCGACTCCTGGGCCGCCCTGGGCGTCGAGGGACACCTCGAAGCGACCCGCCCCTGGCTCCCGTACCACGAACTGCTCACCGGTCCCGCGGCCCGACTCGTCGGCGCACTTCCCGGTGAGACGGTGGTGATGAACTCCCTGACCGTCAACCTGCACCTGCTGATGGTGTCGTTCTACCGGCCGACCGCGGACCGCTTCCGCATCGTCATCGAGGACTCGGCCTTCCCCTCGGACAGCTACGCGGTGCGCAGCCAGGCCCGCTTCCACGGCCTGGATCCCGACGACGCCGTAGTACGGCTGAAACCTCGCGACGGCGAAGACTGCCTCCGTACGACGGATGTTCTGGCGCGCCTGACTCCCGACGTTGCGCTGGTCCTGCTCGGTGGGGTCAACTACCTGACTGGCCAGCTGATGGACATCCCCACGATCACCGCCGCGGGTCACGAGGCCGGAGCCGTCGTCGGCTGGGACCTCGCCCACGCCGCCGGGAACGTCCCGTTGTCGCTGCACGACTGGGACGTGGACTTCGCGGCCTGGTGTTCGTACAAGTACCTCAACTCCGGCCCGGGCGCGCTCGCGGGCGCGTTCGTGCACGAGCGCCACCTCGGGGATCCTTCGATCCAGCGCTTCGAAGGCTGGTGGAGCACCGAGGCATCGACCAGGTTCCAGATGGCGCCCGAGTCGCGCCCGCCCGCGTCGGCGGATGCCTGGCAGGTGTCGAACCCGCCGATCTTCTCGATGAGCCCGGTCCGGACGTCGCTCGAGCTGTTCGACAAGGTCGGCATCGGCGTACTCCGCGAGCGCAGCATCCGGCTCACGGCGTACCTGGAAGCCCTGCTCGCCGAAGTCACACCCGGCCGGCCTCTGCAGGTGATCACGCCGACCGACCCGCTGCAGCGTGGAGCCCAGCTGTCGCTGCGGATCGGCGGAGACCGTACTGCGGGGGAGCTCGCCAAGGTACTCCGGTCCTCCTACGGCGTCATCGCCGACGCCCGCGAGCCCGACGTACTGCGGCTTGCGCCCGTCCCGCTCTATTCGCTGTACCACGACTGCTGGCGCGCCGCTCGAGCGCTGGCCGAGGTAGTCCCAGTCACCACATGACGGAGTGTGAATGAAAGAGCGTGTCGCCATCGTCGGTGCCGGCCTGACCGGGTCCTTGCTGGCCTGCTTCCTGGCGCGGCGGGGCCTGCCGGTGACGCTGTACGAACGGCGGCCGGACCCGCGGGTCGCGCAGGTCGAACGCGGCCGGTCGATCAACCTGGCGATCTCCGAACGCGGGCTGGACGCGTTGCGCCGGATCGGCCTGGTCGACGAGGTGATGCGCGACGCGCTGCCGATGAAGGGCCGGATGATCCACCCCGTCGAGGGTCCGCTCGACTTCCAGCAGTACAGCGCGACCCAGGACCGGGCGATCAACTCGATCAGCCGCGGCGCGCTCAACAACGCGCTGCTGGACGCGGCCGCTGCCGCGCCGGGAGTGGAGATCCGCTTCGAGCATCGGCTGGTGGAGCTCGACTCCCAGGCCGGGTCGATGATCTTCGAGACGCCCGCGGGCAAGGTGGAGGCGACCGCGGACGTCGTACTGGGCGCCGATGGTGCTGGGTCCGCAGTACGCGGGCAGTTGCTGGCCGAGGGTGCGGTGAGTGAGGACGTCGACTTCCTGGACTACGGCTACAAGGAGTTGAGCATTCCGGCCGTCGACGGGGAGTTCGCGCTCGATCCTGGTGCGCTGCACATCTGGCCGCGCGGTACGTCGATGATGATCGCGTTGCCGAATCCGGATCGATCGTTCACCTGCACGCTGTTCTGGCCGACGGGGTCCTTCGACGCGCTGGCCGATGCCGGCGCGATCGAGGCGCACTTCCGTTCGCAGTACCCGGATTTGTTGCCGTTGGCCCCTTCTCTGGTCGCCGACTACCAGTACAACCCGGTCGGGGTGCTCGGGACCGTGCACACGTCGCCGTGGCAGGCACACGGCCGTACCGCGTTGATCGGTGACGCGGCGCACGCGATCGTGCCGTTCTACGGGCAGGGCGCGAACTGCGCGTTCGAGGACGTGGTCGAGCTGGATCGCTGCCTGGACGACACGGCCGGGACGTGGGCGCGCGCGTTGCCGCTGTTCGAGCACCGGCGCCGGGAGAACACCGAGGCGATCGCGGAGATGGCGCTCGCGAACTTCGTCGAGATGCGCGACAAGGTCGCCTCACCGGTCTTCCGGCTCGGCAAACGCATCGAGCACGCCTTGGAACGAGCGCTGCCGGGCCGGTACGTCTCCCGCTACGAACTGGTCTCCTTCTCCACCACGCCGTACGCCGAAGTCCGCGCCCGGGTCCACCGCCAGCATCAGGCGCTGGCGGCCTCCCTGCTTCTTTCTGCTGGTGTCCTGGGTGCTGCTCTGCGAGTCTTGCGGAGGCGGAGATGACCTCGCTCTGGCGTCCTGAGTTGCTCACCGGGCAACCGGGTGAGCCGGGGCTGTTGCGGAACTTCGTGGGCGGGGAGTTCGTCGCGGGCGGCTCGACCTTCGCCAAGCTGAGTCCGGTGACGGGGGAGAAGATCTTCGACGTCTCCGAGGCTGACGAGGCGACCGTGGACGCGGCCGTTGGTGCTGCCCGGGCAGCCTTGAGCGGTCCGTGGGGCCGGATGAGCGAGCAGGAACGGGCGGTCGTACTCCGGCGGGTGGCCGATGAGCTCGAGCGGCGTTTCGACGACCTGATCGCGGCCGAGGTCGGCGACACCGGCAAGTCGATCAGCCAGGCCCGGACGCTGGACATCCCGCGCGGCGCGGCCAACTTCCGCGCCTTCGCCGACTTCGCCACCACGACGCCGACCGAGTCGTACACGACGGTCCTTGCCGATGGGCGGCGGGCGCTCAACTACGCCGTACGCAAGCCCGCGGGTGTGGTGGCGATCATCGTCCCCTGGAATCTCCCGCTGCTGCTGCTCACCTGGAAGGTGGCGCCGGCCCTTGCCTGTGGCAACGCGGTCGTCGTGAAGCCGTCCGAGGAGACGCCGGCGTCGGCGACCGTTCTCGCCGAGGTGATGGCCGCGGCCGGCGTACCGGAGGGTGTCTTCAACCTGGTGCACGGCTTCGGGCCGTCGTCGGCGGGGGAGTTCCTCACCAAGCATCCGGGGGTCGACGCGATCACCTTCACCGGCGAATCGTCCACCGGCAGCGCGATCGCGAAGGCCGCGGCCGACGGCGTCAAGGCCGTCTCCTTCGAACTCGGCGGCAAGAACGCAGGGCTGATCTTCGCCGACGCCGACCTGGACGCGGCCGTCGAGGGCTCCGTGCGCTCGGTCTTCACCAATGGCGGTCAGGTCTGTCTGTGCACCGAACGGCTCTACGTCGAGCGGCCGATCTTCGAGGAGTTCTGCTCGCGGCTGGCCCAGCGCGCCGACGAGTTGACCTTCGGCTGGCCCGCCGACGAAGCCACCATGAACATGCCGCTGATCTCGAAACAGCACCGCGACAAGGTGCTCGGGTACTACGACCTCGCGCGCTCCGAAGGCGCCACGGTCCTCGCGGGCGGCGGCGTACCGGCGTTCGGCGACGCGCGCGACGGTGGTTGCTATGTGCAACCGACGGTGATCACCGGGTTGCCTGCGGATGCACGCACCAACACCGAGGAGATCTTCGGCCCGATCTGCCACATCGCCCCCTTCGACACCGAGGAGGAGGCGTTCGCCCTGGCCAACAACAGCCGCTACGGCCTGGCCGCCACCGTGTGGACGCGCGACGTCGGCCGCGCTCACCGCGCCGGACCGGCCCTCGACGTCGGCATCGTCTGGGTCAACACCTGGTTCCTCCGCGATCTCCGCACGCCCTTCGGCGGCACGAAACTCTCCGGCCTGGGCCGCGAGGGCGGCACCCATTCCCTGGACTTCTACTCCGAACTCACCAACGTCTGCGTGGAGCTCTCATGAGTGACGGCAAGGTGGTCGCGGGGAAGGCTCAGCCACGGGGGAAGTTCCCGCACGTGAAGGTTGCGAACGGGTTCGCCTATGTGTCGGGGACGTCGAGCCGGCGACCGGACAACTCGATCGCGGGTGCTTCCGTGGACGAGTTCGGGACGGTTGAGCTGGACATCCGGGTGCAGACCCGGGCGGTGATCGAGAACATCCAGGACATCCTGGCGGCGGTCGGAGCCGGCCTGGAGGACGTGGTCAGCCTGACGTCGTACCTGGTCAGCATGAACGACTTCGGCGGCTACAACGAGGTGTATGCGGAGTACTTCGACGAGACCGGGCCGGCCCGTACGACGGTGGCCGTGCACCAGTTGCCGCATCCGCACCTGCTGCTTGAGATCCAGGCGGTCGCAGTACTGCCGCACACTTCAACGGAGAGGTGAGCATCATGGTCAACCTGGAATCGACGAACTTTCCCGAGTGGATCGAGCAGAACAAGCACCTGCTGAAGCCGCCGGTCGGCAACAAGCAGATGTTCCCGACCGGGGACGACTTCATCACGATGGTGGTCGGCGGCCCGAACTCGCGCACCGACTTCCACGTCGACCCGTACGAGGAATTCTTCTACCAGATCAAGGGGACGATGCACGTCGACGTGATGACCGACGACGGGCCGGCCCGGGTGGACATCAACGAGGGCGAGATGTGGGTGCTGCCGCGCAACATGCCGCACTCGCCGCAGCGCGACGCGGACTCGATCGGTCTGGTGATCGAGCGGGTCCGCGAACAGGGCACGCTGGAGAAGTTCCGCTGGTACTGCACGAACTGCAACGGCATCGTGCACGAGGTCGAACTGCAGGTGAACGACATCGTCGAGGACCTGCCGCCGGTCTTCAAGGCGTTCTACGACAGCGAGGACGCCCGCACCTGCCCGAACTGCGGCACTGTGCATCCAGGCAAGGCCTGATGAGCTGGTACTGCGGGAGTCGCGCGTGACGAACCCCGTCGTCGACGTCCACACCCACCTGGTTCCGAAAGGCTGGCCGGACCTCGCGGCAGCCTGTGGTGGGGACGGCTGGCCCTGGCTGCGGATCGACTCCGAGCGGGCCGCGATGATCATGGTCGGCGAGACCGAGTTCCGCCCGATCGGCCCGCAGACATGGGATCCGGCGGTCCGACGTACCGATATGGATGCCGACGGCATCGATCTCCAGGTGGTCTCGCCGACGCCGGTCTTCTTCGCCTACGACCGGCCGGCGGACCAGGCCGTCAAGGTGGCGCGGATCTTCAACGACCTGACGTTGGAGACGCTTGCCGGTGACAACAGGTTGATCCCGTTCTGCCAGGTGCCGTTGCAGGACCCGGACGCGGCGTGCGCCGAGCTCGACCGGTGTCTCGCCGCCGGCCACGCAGGGGTCGAGATCGGCAACCATGTCGGCGATCGCGACCTCGACGACGCCGGGATCGTTGCCTTCCTCAAGCATTGCGCCGAGGTGGGTGCACCCGTTCTCGTGCACCCGTGGGACATGCCGGGCGGCCCCCGACTCGATCGCTGGATGGCGCGCTGGCTGACGGGGATGCCCGGCGAGACCCATTTGTCGTTGCTCGCGATGATCCTCGGTGGTGCGTTCGACCAGTTGCCCGAGTCGCTGCGGATCTGTTTCGCCCACGGTGGTGGGAGTTTCGCGTTCTGGCTGGGCCGGGTCGAGAACGCCTGGCAGCGCCGCGGCGACGTCGTACGGGGCCGGTCGGAGCACCCGCCGAGCCATTACGTCGGCCGGTTCTTCGTCGACACGGTGGTGTTCGAGCAGCCCGCGTTGCGGTTGCTGGTCGATACTCTGGGCGAGGACCAACTGATTCTCGGCAGCGATTACCCTTATCCGCTAGGCGAACGGCCGGTCGGCGAGGTGGTTCGGAAGGCCGGCTTCCTGTCCGACGGGCAGCAACACAAACTGCTGTCCGCGAACGCGTTGCGTTACCTCGGGAGGTCCTGACCTCCCCGATGGGAGGTCTCAATGAGTGAGGACCGTTCCGTTCTGACCCGTGATGCGCGGGAGCCCGACCAACTGCTCCGGTACGGCGACCACGCGGACCAGGTGATCGAGGTCTGGCAGGCCAAGTCGTACCGGCCGGTGGTGGTGTTCATCCATGGTGGGTTCTGGCGGCCGGAGTACGACCGGATCCATGCTCGGCCGCTCGGTGAGGCGCTCGCGGACGAAGGGTGGCCGGTGGCGTCGCTGGAGTACCGGCGGGAGCCCGGGCAGCCGGATCTGACGACCGGCGACGTACGGACTGCGCTCGATCGCCTGCCGGAGTTGATGGACGTGCATGCCGGGTTCGTGCTGACCGGACATTCAGCGGGTGGGCATCTGGCGTTGTGGGCCGCGGCGACGCTCAACCCCGTGCTGTTGCGGGGGACGGTCGCGCTCGCTCCGGTGGCCGATCTGCTGCTCGCGGATCGGCTGGGCCTGGACGACGGCGCCGTACAGGACTTCATCGGCAGCGGTGTGCGCAACGACCTCGATCCCGTGTATCTGCCGCCGCCGATCGCACCGGTGGCGATCGTGCACGGCACGGCGGATGCGCGAGTGCCGATCACGGTCGCGGAGTCCTATGTGACGGCGCATCCGACCGCGCGGCTGATGCGAGTGGACGGGGCCGGGCATTTCGAGGTGATCGACCCCCTCACCGAAGCCTGGCACCAGGTGACCGCCGAACTGACAAGATTCTCCGGATGATCGCCAAGCTGGGGAGGCTTGCCGGATGACGGCCGAGCTGAGGATTTGCGCCGGATGACGGCCGAGTTGAGGAGGCGCGCCGGATGACCGCTGACCCGTACGCCGTGATGTCGGCGGACCCGTGGTCGCCCGACAACCCCGACGGCTACATCGACCTGAGCGTCGCGGAGAACCGGCTCGTCTTCGACCTCCTCGCGCCGAAACTCACCGCGCCCCGGTCGCTGACGGCCGAGGACACGCACTACCAGGACCTGGCGGGATCGCCGTCGCTTCGGCGGGAGCTCGCCCGGTTCCTCACGGAGTTGCAGGGCCCTGAGGTCGACCCGGCCGACCTCGTGGTGCTGGGAGGAGCCGGAGCGGCCCTCGAGATCCTCGCCTTCGCTCTCTGCGACCCCGGCGACGGGATCGTCGTACCGGCTCCGTACTTCGCCGGTGTGGACTTCGCCTTCTCCGCAAGGGCCGGAGTGGAGGTCGTCCCGGCTTGGCCCGAGACCGGGCTCCAGTTGACCGCGGAGGCGGTCGACCGGGCAATCCGCGAGGCGCCGGTTCCTGTGCGTGCTGTCGCCTTGCTGTCCCCGAACAACCCGCTAGGCGTCACCTATGACGAGCCAACCCTGCGAGCTGTAGCCGAGGTGGCCGCGTCGCACGACCTCCATCTGATCGCCGACGAGATCTACGCCGGCTCCGTACACGGCTCCGCATCCTTCGTCAGCACAGCAAGCCTGGTGCCGTCCGCGCTACCCGCAGAGCGACTCCACGTCGTCTGGGGCTTCGCGAAGGACTTCGGCCTGAGCGGCTTCAAGGTCGGCGTCCTGCATACCCGCAACCCCGAGGTCCGCACGATCGCCCAACGCCTGGGCCGCCTCGCGACCGCGTCGAGCGACACGCAGGCCGTACTCCGTGACCTCCTCGCCGACCGCGAGTGGACCAAGAGCTTCCTGACCGAATCCCGCACCCGCCTGGCGACGTCGTACCAGCTCACAACAGAAGCCCTAGACGCGGCCGGCATCCCCTACCTCCCGGCAACCGCGGGCCTCTTCCTCTACCTAGACCTCAGCCAGTTCCTCCCCGAACCAACCTTCGAGTCCGAGCGCGCCTTGGCCGACCGCATCTTCACCGAAGCCCGCGTGCACCTCACCCCCGGCGCCGCCTTCCACACACCACTCCCCGGCCACTACCGCCTCTGCTTCGCCACAACCCCACAAGCAGTCACCACAGCCATCGCCCGGTTGGCCGGCCTACTCACGGCCTGATCCTCACCACGCAGCCTTCGAGGGTGGGACTGTTTGCTAATCCTGGGGAATGCGACGCCAGCGGGCCGCTCTACCGGTGCCCTCGGGCGCCACCTTCCCCTCCGACTTCAGCTGATCGAGAACAAGCCGGATCGTCTGATCGCTGATCCCTGGCAAGGCCGTCCGGACATCGGCCAGCTTGAACACCGCCGCTGCGTGCTTGAGGACGAAGGTGCGAACTCTTTCCTGCTTGTTGTTGCCGGACCGATCAGCGGCCGCCTTTCGGGCGAAGGTGTCGTAGGCAGAGGCGAGGGTGCCGACGAAGTAGCCGAGCCATGGCCACGGGTCGGCGGAGTCCTGGTGCCAGTCATGGGTAGAGCGCAGCAGCGTCTCGTAGTACTGATCTGCGGTGTCTGCGATCAACTGCTCGAGTGACACCCATCTGCAGACTTCGTAACCGGCATCAATGAGCAGGGCATTCGTCAGCGCGCGGGCTACCCGGCCGTTTCCGTCGGCAAAGGGATGGATGACGAGGAGATCCAGAACAGCCAACCCCACCAGGAGCACCGGATGATGTCTGGCGGAAGCCTGCGCTGTTCGGTATCGGTCGAGAAGATCAGCGAGATACGCCTCCGTCTTCGACGCCGGAACCGGCTTGAATCTCACCGTGACGGTGCCGTCCGGCGAACGGTCCACCACGAGGTTGTCGTCCACCTTGAGGTGGCCGCCCTCCAAGGCCGTTTCGGACCACAGCAATCGGTGGAGGTGCAGGACGAGACCGACGTTCAGCGGGTGCCAGTCCTCCTGGAACAGGTAGTCGAGCGCCTTGCGGTAGCCGGCCAACTCCTGCTCGCTCCGGGTCCGTAGTACCCCGGCTTCCCCGTTGATGATCCGCCGCGCCCGCTGCGGATCGGGAACGATGACGCCCTCGATGGCCGACGACGCCGTGATGCTCTCGACCCTCGCCCGTGCGGCGAGTTCGGTCAGTAAGGCGGGCAACTGGTGTCGGTAGAGCGCCTCGCTGCCCCGGCCGGTGTCGATATCCCGGAGCCTGATGACGATGTGGGCCGGAACCTGGCCGATCAAGCGATCGAGGTCGGCGAAGGACCGCATCTCTCAAACCCCCTAAAAGAACCTCCAATCATGCTAATCGCTGGCTCGATTAGCGCCATTGTCGGTTTTGTTAGGTAGTTTTACCACATCGTTCGCAACACCGTGTAGTGGTTGTTTGCGATGAGTGATGGGCGCGCCTGGGCTCAGGGGAAGCGTTTGGCGGCGGTTAGGAGGCCGTCGGAGACGGGGAGGAGGGCGGAGACGAGGTTGTCGTCGTCGCGGATGGCCCGGATGACGTCGCGGATCGCGGTGGTGTCGGGGTCTCGGTGGGCCGGGTCGGCGACGCGGCCGTGGGAGAGGGTGCTGGCGAAGGCGACGACGCCGCCGGGGCGCAGGAGGCGCAGGGCCTCGTGCAGGTACGCCGTGTACTCGCGCTTGTCGGCGTCGCAGAAGACCAGGTCGTAGTGACCGTCGGTCAGCCGGGTGACGACGTCGAGCGCGGAGCCCGCGATCAGGCGGAACCGGTTGGACGGTACGCCGGCGTCGAGGAAGGTCTTGCGGGCCAGGCGCTGGTTCTCGGCGTCGATGTCGACGGTCGTCAAGGTGCCGTCGGTCCGCATCCCGCGCAGCAGGGCCAGACCGGAGACGCCGGTGCCGGTGCCGATCTCGACGACCGCCTTGGCGCCGACCGCGGCCGCCAGCAGGCTCAGCGCGGAGGCCGCGCCGGGACCGATCGGGGACACGCCGCTGTCTTCGGCGCTCGCCCGTGCACCGGTGACGACTTCGTTCTCACCGGTGTAGTCCTCGGCGTATGCCCAGGACGCGGGGTCGATGCCCGTGGCGATGATGCCCTCCCTGATCGGTGTAGCTGCTGACGAGAAGCCTAGCGTCCCCGGGTCCCGATTCAGCGTCTCCCGCGCTCACACTGCGCACTCTTGCTCGTAACTTGTGGGGTTGAGCAGATATGATCTAGTTGAGTGGGCAAAAACCAACCGCCGGGCAGCCTGGAGAGGCCACCCGGCGGATCAGCGAGCGAGAGGGAGGTGCGGGATGTCAGGAGCGGATTACGTCGATCCCGGCTTCCTTGAAGACGGCCAGCTGGGACTCGTCGGCCTGCGCGTCGGTGACGAGGGTGTCGATCTCGCTCAGCTCACAGATCCGGGCGAAGGCCCGCTGGCCGAGCTTGGACGAGTCGGCCACCACGACCACCTTGGCGGCCCGGCTGACGATCAGCTGGTTGATGTTCGCCTCGCCCTCGTGGTGGGCGGTGGCGCCGGTCTCGTCGATCCCGTCGACGCCGATGAAGGCGATGTCGAGCGACAGGTCGGCCAGGATCCGGTGCGACAGCGGGCCGATCATCTCGTACGACTGCGGCCGGGCCACGCCGCCGGTCAGCACCATCTTGACGTGCGGCCGGACGATCAGCTCGTTGGCGATGTTCAGCGCGTTCGTGACCAGGGTGAAGGCCGGCTCGCCGTGTTCGGCGGACAGCTCCGGCCGGGTCGCCAGCGTCCGCGCCACCTCCGAGATCGTCGTACCGCCGTTCATGCCGATCACCATGCCGCGGCGGACCAGCGTCGCCGCGGCCTGTGCGATCCGCTGCTTCTCCGAGGCGAAACGCGCAGTCTTGTAGCGCAGCGGGAGGTCGTAGGAGACCGCGTTGGCGACGGCACCGCCGCGGGTCCGGGTGAGGAGCTGCTGCTTGCCCAGATGGTCCAGATCCCGCCGGATCGTCGCCGCGGACACGTGCAACTGCTCGGCGAGCTCGTCGACATCGATGGCGCCCTTTTCCGCGAGCGACTCGAGCAACGTGTTCAGCCGTTCATAACGCTTCACCCGGGGCTCCTCCTAAAGGAGATGGCACAGCACACAATCGGTCAGCCAGACGGCTGCCGGTTGGCACCATTCGATCACGTTCGAGCAGTTTCGACCATTACAAGTCCGGAGACAACATGACCGACACGTCATTTGTGCGCGATACGCCCTTCGTCAGCGCCGAAATCGCCACCCAGCCGGCTCTCTGGCGGCAGGTCGCGGACGGTTTCGCGCAATATGGTGGCGCACTGCCCAAGCCTGGACAACGCGTTGCAGCCGTCGGCTGCGGCACCTCGTGGTTCATGGCGATGGCGTACGCCGCCCTGCGCGAGGACCTGGGCCAAGGCGAGACCGATGCCTTCGCCGGGTCGGAGTTCCCCGCCGGGCGCCAGTACGACGCGGTGGTGGTCATCAGCCGGTCCGGCACGACCACCGAGATTCTCGACCTGGTGCGCAACACCAAGCTGCCGACGGTGGCGATCACCGCGACCGCGGGCAGCCCGATCGTCGAGCTGGCCGACCAGACGATCCTGCTGGACTTCGCCGACGAGCAGTCCGTAGTACAGACGCGGTTCGCGACCACGACGCTGGGACTGCTCCGGGCGTCGCTCGGACAGGACCTGAGTCAGGCGGCGGCCGATGCCGAGGCGGCGCTGACGTACGACGTGGACGAGCTCGCCAAGCTGGAGCAGGTGACGTACGTCGGGACCAGGTGGACCGTGGGACTCGCGCACGAGGCCGGTCTCAAGCAGCGGGAAGCAGCGTCGGCGTGGACCGAGGCGTACCCGGCGATGGACTACCGGCACGGCCCGATCGCGATCGCCCAGCCGGGGCGCGGCGTGTGGATCTTCGGCGAGGCCCCGGCCGGCCTGCTCGACGACGTCCGCGCGACCGGCGCCACTGTCGTGCACCACCCGGAACTCGACCCGATGGCGTCGCTCGTCGTCGCCCAGCGAGTCGCGGTCGCCAAGTCGCTGGCCCTCGGCCTGAACCCCGACCAGCCGCGCAGCCTCACCCGCTCGGTCATCCTCGACTGATCGTCTCGTCGACAGGAGTGCCCTCGGTGGTCCGGCTCAGGCCGGCCAGGTAGCCGAGGGCGGCAGCTGCCAGTACGCCGAGCGCGACGGTCAGCAGTGCGGCGCTGGTGCCGATTACTGGTACGAGTAGGCCGCCGGCAGCCTGGCCGAGCGCGCCGGCTCCTACTCGGAGGCTGGCGGCCGTAGTGCTCACTCGCCCCTGCAGCTCGGCCGGGCTGTACTGCTGACGCGCGGCGAACATCGCCGGCAGCATCGGTCCCTCGAAGAGGCCTGCGGCTGCCGCGAGTACCAGGAGGACCGCAAGGCTTCCGGCGAGTGTCCAGGACGCCATGGCGAGGCCATAGGCGGCTACAGCGACAAGCACGACCAGCTCCGGACGCCAGCGGCTCTGCAGACGGCCGAGCAGTACTGCGGTTGTGACGCTGCCGATCTCGAGCGCGGTCCACAGATATCCCGCAGCCGCTCGCGGTGCTCCGAGTGAGGGCATGTGCAGCGGCAGGGTGATCAGCAGGAATCCAGTTGCGCCCATGACTGCGGTGGTGGCCACAGTCGACATACGGAGTCGGGGAGTGCGCGCCAGATGCGCCAGACCGCCGACGACCGAGGCGAGGAACGGCTCGCGGTCCTCCGGCGCGACAGCCGGTGGCAGACCGGGGAGGCGGGTGATGGCGAGGATGCTGACCGTTGCGGTGACTGTGATGACTGCCGCGGCCGCCTCTACGGAGACTGCCGCTGCGATCGTCGCCGCGGCTGCTGGGCCGGCGATCGTCGCGGCGCCGAAGCTGGCGGCTTCCAGTGAGTTCGCGCCTGCCAGCAGCCGTTGTGGCACCAGGCTCGGGAGCATGCTGGTGAAACCGCCGCTCACCATCGGCAGCGTCGTACCGGCCAGTGCGGCCAGGGTCGGGACGGTCCAGTCGGGTGCGTGGCCGGCGACAACAAGCAGGCTCAGCATCACTGCGGCGAGAGTCGCCTGGTTCAGGGCGAGGGCAGCCCGCCGGTAGTGGGTGCGATCGAGCCAGGCGCCCAGCAGGGGACCTGTGGCGATGGCAGGGAGCGCGTAGGCGGCGCCGGTGAGCCCCGCGAGTCCCGGGCTGTCTGTGCGTTCCAGTACGAGGAGCACGAGCGTGAAAGCGACCATCTCGTCGCCGACTCGGGCAAGCGTTGCCGCCACGTAGTACGCCGGCATGCCCCGGACACCGAGTAGCTCTCGCATCGGATCTCCTCTGTAACGCATAAAGATCAGTTACGCGTTACGTTAACAAAGGCGTTACGATCGGTCGAGTGGAAAGCCTGCAAACGCCGGATCGCTTGATCGGGCTGGCCGTCGACCTGGTGAACACCCGCACCCTGGAGCCGGAGAGACTGACCTCGGCCGCGGCGCTGAGCCGGTTCCTGCTGGATCACGGCGAGCCGGTCGCCGAGGTGCACGAGGACGACGTCGCCCAGGTCAGAGCGGTTCGCGAGCGGATCCGGCCGGTCTTCCACTCCGAGCCGCGCGAAGCCGCCCGGATCCTGAACGAACTGCTCGCGGAGTACGCCGTACGGCCGTATCTGTCGGACCACGACGGGGCGCCGTGGCATCTGCACGTGGCGAAGCCCGAGGCGACCTGGGCGGAGTGGCTGGCTGCGGCGACAGCACTCGGGCTGGCCGGGTTCGCCGCCGGGCACGGCTTCCAGGCGATCGGTGCCTGCGCCGCGGCGGACTGTGAGCGCGTCTTCGTCAACCCGGCCGAGCGACGACCCCGGAGGTTCTGTACGCCGACGTGCGCCGGCCGGACCCGGGTCGCGTCGTACCGGGCTAGGCAATCTCTCAGGAACGAGAACTAGGATCCCGAGCAGATCCCGGACCGTCCCGGGGCGGAGGAGGAGCGGCGCGTGAGTCACACCGTGGTGGCCGAGCTGGTGGCCAACGTCCAGAAGGTCACCGCCAAGGCCGGGGACACGGTGGGCCCCGAGGACACCCTCGTCATCCTGGAGTCGATGAAGATGGAGATCCCGGTGCTCGCCGAAGTGGCCGGCACCATCACCGAGATGAAGGTCTCCGAAGGCGAGGTCGTCCGCGACGGCGACCCCATCGCAGTGATCGAAGAGAAATAGCGTTCAACCGAAATGGCCGTTCAGACGTCTGGTACTACGAGAGTGATCGCGCGAGCGGGGAACTTCCCGGTCGCGGGGCCCGTTGACTCGGCGTACCGGCATCTCAGGGTTCGACCCGGGTGCTCCCGAAGTGCGAAGAGGACGGTGAACGCGACACTATGGTGGTCACGCTCGTTGCCCCGCAGAGTGCGGATCGCAGGACGGGTGCCCAGGGAGGCGTTGTCGTGAAGCCGGTCGACACCTCCGTGGCTCCTGCCTACACACCGCAGCCCCATGGCCAGGCACAGCCGGAGGCACTGCCGTCCTGGGACGAGATCGTCCGCACCCACTCCGCCCGGGTGTACCGGCTGGCCTACCGCCTGACCGGGAACAAGCATGACGCCGAGGACCTGACCCAGGAAGTGTTCGTCCGGGTCTTCCGCTCGCTGTCGTCGTACACGCCGGGCACCTTCGAAGGCTGGCTCTACCGGATCACCACCAACCTCTTCCTGGACGGCGCCCGCCGCCGGCAGCGGATCCGCTTCGACGGGCTGCCCGAGGACGCGCACGACCGGCTGCCCGCGAAGGGCTCGGGCCCGGCCGAGAAGCTGGACTCCGACCTGTTCGACCACGATGTGCAATACGCGCTGGACGCGCTGCCGGAGGACTTCCGCGCGGCCGTGGTGCTTTGCGACATCGAGGGCATGACGTACGACGAGATCGCCGATGTGCTGGACGTGAAGCTGGGGACCGTCCGGAGCCGGATCCACCGAGGGCGCTCGATGCTGCGCAAGCATCTCGAGCACCGCGCGCCACGGTCGGGTCAGACCCGTGTCAGTGGCCCGCCCGCGGACGGGCCGTTCGTCGCCGGAGGTGGCGAGCAGTGACGCTGCAACACCCCCTGGACAAGCTGAGCGCCGTCGTGGACGGCGAGCTGGACCACGACTCGCGGGACAAGGTGCTGAGTCACCTGGTCGGCTGTGAGACCTGCCGTGGCGAGGTGGACGCCCAGCGTCGGCTGAAGGCGCGACTGGCCGCAGCGGAGCCGATCGAGCCGTCCAGCGACCTGATGCAGCGCCTGCTGGGCGTGCCGTCGTTCTCGACCGAGCCGCGGGAAGAGGTGCGGCCGGTGGTGACTCCGGTCCCGCTGTTCCCGCAGCGCTCGGCGTTCCCGGCTGCGCGAACCGGTGCGACCCGGCCGGGGTCCCGTGTCAGCCGCGCCCGCCGGCGTACCGCCGTACTGGGTGCAGCGAGCTCTGCTGCCGCAGTCGCCTCACTGCTCGGTACTGCGTTCGTCCTGGGCGACCCGGCGCGCACAGAGCAGCCGCCGGTGCTGCAGCCGCCAGTCGCGAGCTTCTCCGCCGACCACGCCGCTGCGACGAACGGTGCGCCGTTCACCGACCCGGTGGCGATGCTGAACTCCTTCAACGGGACGGGGTACGCAGGGCTGAGCCCGACGCTCCAGCCGGTGGCCCTCGCGGGGCGCTGAGCAGTGAGCCTCTCCCGGCTCGCCGTCCTGGTCAGCACCGCACTGATCGGCTTCGGCCTGCCCATGCCCGCCGCGGCCGTCGCGCCCCGCGAAGACTCACCCACAGCGGTCAACTGGCTGGAGCGAGCCGCCGCGGCGCCCGACCGGGTTTCGTACCACGGCACGCAGATCATCACGTCCTGGGGACCGACCGGGGCCAGCTCGGCGATGCTCGACATCGTCCACGCGGCCTCGCAGGGCTCGGAGATCAGCGTGGTGGGCTCTGGCTCGTCACCGGGCGCCAAGGCGTTCGTGCAGCGCGCTGGTCACGAGGTAGGGCCCACTGTCGACGGCGGACCGCTGGCGCTGCTCAAGGCGACGTACGAGCTGGTCTACAAGTGCTGCACGGCCACGATCGGGCGCGCCGCCGTACTGGTTGAGGCACTGCGTGGGGACAAGACGCTGGCGGCGCGCTTCTGGATCGACAAGGCGACCGGCTTGCTGCTGCAGCGGCAGCTGTTCGGGCTGGACGGTACGACGCTGGTCCGGGCGACCGTCTTCACCGAACTGGAGATCGAGAACTCCGAGTTCCTCAGCCACCTGCCCCCGATGGTGCCGGGCGGAGTGGAGTCGGTCGGGATGAGCAAGGTCGACAGCCTGCGCTCCCAGGGCTGGACGTGCTCGGCTTCGCTTCCTTCCGACCTGCAGTTGTACGACGTTCATCAGGACACCGCGAGCAATTCCCTGCAGTTCTCGTACTCCGACGGGTTGTTCAACGTCTCGCTGTTCGAGCAGCGCGGCGAGCTGGATCCGTCGGCCGTCGCCGGGTACACGGCGATCACCACCGACGAGGGGGCGACGGTCTACCAGCGGTACGGGATGCCGTCGTACGCGATGTGGTCGTCCGGCGGCATCGTCTACACCCTCGTCGGCGATCTCCCGTACGACCAGCTCGGCAAGGTCGTCGCGGCCTTCCCACATCAGCCGTTGCCGCGCGTGACGGCGGTGGAACGGGTGGGCACCGGGCTGGCCAAAATGGCGAAGTGGCTCACGCCGATGAGTGCCCTCTCCTGGAAACTGGGATAATCAAGTCTGGGAGTACCTATCGGAAGCCCGGTGGGGACTGCACGACCGAACCAACGACGACGTGAGGCGGCCACCGTGAGCACCGATGACGCCGAGCCGACGGTCCCGACGCCGAGAGACCCGGCGGCCCCGGAACCCACTCGCGTACTGCCGCCGGAGCGACCGGTAGCAGGCCCCGTCGTACCCCCAGCCGAAGCCGGTACGGCGGCCGGCCCCACACCTGGTGCTCCTGGTGCCGTGGGTGCTCCGAGCGCTCCTGGTGTTGGCGGCGGGTCGGCGTCGATGCCCGCGCCCGGGAGCAACGCGCCGTACCGGCAGGCTCCGGCCCGATCGGTGACGCAGCGGAGCTTCGGGCGGCCCGAGCCGCTCGACGGCGGGTTCCGGCCGGCGTACCCGGGGCAGGCCTGGCCGACGCAGCGGCCGATGTACACGCCGCCCCCGCCGCTCGACTGGCACCAGCAGCAGGCCCGCGCGTACACGCCGGCGCCGCCGCCCAAGAGCAACCGCACGATCCTGATCGCCGCCATCGTCGCGCTGATCGTCGGCCTGATCGCGGGCACGGGCGCTGCGGTGAGCGTGGTCGCGCTGGACAACAACAGTGGTCCGGTCGACGACCCGAGCGGCCCCGCGATCGGTGTGGGCGCCGACCCCAAGATCCGCAGCGGCTCGGTGTCGGCCGTCGCGGCGACCCTGCTGCCGAGCGTCGTCCAGCTCAAGGTCGACGGCGCCGACAACTCCAGCGCGACCGGCTCCGGCTTCGCGATCGACGACGTCGGTCACATCCTGACCAACAACCATGTCGTCGCTGCCGCGGCCAAGGGCGGCTCGATCCAGGTGGTGACGCAGAAGGGCAAGACCTCGACCGCCCGGCTCGTCGGCCGCTCACCGGCGTACGACCTGGCCGTCGTCCAGGTGGCCGGGCTGGACGCGCCGTCGGTCAAGTTCGGCCAGTCGGAGCTCGCGGTCGTCGGCCAGGACGTGGTCGCGATCGGGTCGCCGCTCGGTCTGGCCGGCACGGTCACCTCCGGCATCGTCTCGGCGAAGAACCGGCCCGTCACGGCCGGCGGCGAAGGCGAGATCTCCTACATCAACGCGCTGCAGACCGACGCGGCGATCAACCCGGGCAACTCGGGCGGGCCGCTGGTCGACATGAACGCGCGGGTGATCGGGATCAACTCCGCGATCGCGACTGTGCGCGGGGCCGAGGAGGGCACCAGCGGCTCGATCGGGCTGGGGTTCGCGATCCCGATCGACCAGGCCCGGCGTACCGCGCAGCAGTTGATCGAGTCGGGCAAGGCGTCGTACCCGGTGATCGGCGCGAACGTGGACATGCAGTTCGAGGGCGGCGCCCGGGTGAGTGAGGTGAACGCCGGATCGCCGGCGGCGCGCGCCGGGCTGCGCACGGGCGACGTGATCACCAAGATCAACGGCCTGGTGGTGGAGAGTGCGGAGGCGCTGATCGTGGCGATCCGGACCCATCGGCCGGGCGAGAACGTCCGCCTCGAGTTCGAGCGGGGCGGCAAACCGCGCCAGGTCACCGTGGCCCTCGGCCAGCAAACCGGCTGACTCTGACCCGGCGGGCAACTCGACCGGGTGCGGGCTACGCTGTCCGCGGTGCTTCTGTCGTTGTGGGAGGGGTGAGGGAGATGCTGTTCGACATCGGGCCACTCGAGATCGTGGTGATCGCGATCGTGGCCATCCTCGTCTTCGGCCCCGACCGGCTGCCGGAGTTCATCCGGACGGCGGGCAACCTGCTGCGCCAGGTGCGCCGGATGGTCACCAACGCCCAGAACGACCTGCGCAACGAACTCGGCCCGGAGTTCGCCGACCTCGACGTCCGCGACCTCAACCCCCGCAGTTTCGTCCGCAAACACCTGCTCGAAGGCATCGACGACGACGACTTCGACAAGCCGGTCTCGTCGTCGATGGACCTGATGGACACCCCCCAACGCCTCCCAGCCGGCCAGCGCGCGCCGTACGACCCCGAGTCGACCTAGGTCCGTCGACGGATCAGGTACGGGATCGCGACTGCTCCGGCGATCGCGGGCAGCAGCGCGAGGAGCCCCCACAGCGGCGGGAAGATGCGTACGCCGTACTCGGACGACGCGAGTAGCAGTACGGCCAGCCCTGCGCTGATCAGGACCATGAGCGCTGCCAGGCCGGCAGCGATTTGTCGGCGTCTGCGCGCGACTCCGGCCACCAGCAACCACAGCGCCACGTCGACCACCACCACGCCGTACAGGAGGCCGTAGAGCGCTCCGGCCGACGGCTGCTTCCCGTACGACGTGTAGGCGGTCGTGGCGTGCTCGACGAGGCTCTGGCTGCCGGCTTGGTCGACGATCGCGGCTGCTCCGAGGACGAGGGAGAGACCGGCGGCGATCAGCGTCGTACTGCGTCCTGTTGTGCGGGTTTCAGAAAGTGACTGTCTCATGCGAGTGACTTTATCAGGCAGTGACTTGCTGAAGCATGTGACTTTCTCGTAGGTTGGCCGCATGGCTACCGGTCTGCGGGAACGTTGGCGCGTGAAGGCTCGGCGCACGATCCAGGAGTGCGCGCTCGATCTGTTCGACGAGCGTGGCTACGGGGCGGTGACGATCGAGGAGATCGCGGCCGCGGCGGAGGTCTCGCCGTCGTCGGTGTACCGGTACTTCGGGACCAAGGAGGGGATCCTGGTCGCGGACGAGTTCGACACGATGAGCGAAGAGGCGCTCGCGGAGATCCTCGACGTCGACGATCCGGTCGAGAGCATGCTGCAGATCGTGCTCAGGTATGAAGCGGTGGCCGGTGAGGATGCGACGCGTGGTGCCCAGGCGGTGGGCGGTGATGCCGCGACGCCTGCTGCCGGGAGGGCTTCGCAAGGGGAGCGGAGTCCTTGGCGCCGGGTTCGGTACTTCTTCCAGGAGCCGTCTGTGCGGATGGCCGCCTGTGCTGCTCTCGACCGCGCTGGTCAGCGCATCGCCCCGCTGTTGGTGGGCGGCGGTCGCGGGCTGACCGAGGCGCAGGCCCGGGTGGCGGCCAACGCCTTGGTGTTCGGCTACTTTGCCGCGCTCGAACAGTGGTACCTGGAGGGTGGCGACCAGCCGATCGCCGGTTACGTCGAAAAGGGAATGTCGCCACTTCGTGCGATCTGGTCGGACGCCAGTAGGTCGTAGGTGACGCGGTCGTCGGTGTGGGTGGCTAAGCGGAAGGCCTCGCGTTCGGTGCCGACGTGGTGGAAGGCGGCTGCCTCGGCGACTTTGCGGGCCGCCTGGTTCGACGCCGCCGTACGGATGACCAGGCGGGAGCCGCCGAAACCGCCGTCGGCCCGGGCTGCGAAGTACCAGGAAGTCAAGCAGCGCAGGGCTTCGGCCATCACACCGCGGCCCTGGGCGTCCGGGTGCATCCAGTAGCCGAGCTCGCCGTCGCCGTCCTTGCCCAGGTTGAACAGGGTGAGATTGCCGAGCCCGAGGTCGGTCGCGGCGTCCGCGATACACCAATTGAGCCGCCTGCCGGTCGCTGCCTGCTCGGCCAGATCCTTCAGCCACCAGCGCGCGTCCTCGGCGCTGAACGGCTGCGGGATGAACGGCAGGAAGTGCGCGGTCGCCTGGTTCGTCCGCGCGGAACTGATGCGGTCGATCTCGTCGTCGCGCCAAGGGCGCAGCCGGATCCGCGACGTCTCGAGCACCGGAACCTCCAACCACCGCTGCCTCGGCTCGCGCGGATCCCCGGGCAGGATCCACCCCGTCCAAGCATCCGTACGCCGGCCCGCCAACTCCACCAGCCCCGGGATCATCGGGCCCGCCCGGAACCCGGTCGCCCAGGCAACCCGGCGCGACGGCCAGTTCCCCACCGCGGCCCACCAGTGGATCACGTGGAACCCGCACACCTCGAACCCGAACCCCACCACCAACCGCACAGCCCGCGCCGCCACGCCCGCACCCCGGGCCCAGCGGCTCAACCCGAAATGAACACTCGCGTTGCCCATCGCATCAGGTCGCAGCCCGACAGACCCGGCGTACCGGCCTTCGTGCTCGACCACAAACACCAACTGAGTCCCCGCCGCCCAGGCCTCGGCGATCCCGTACCCGATCCAGTTCCGCGCATCCTGCACGCCGAACGTGCCGCCGTCTTCGACGTTCCGCTCAATCGCCCCGGGAAGATCGTCATCTCGCGGCCCCCGCAGAACCACCACACCATCAGTAAGCACAGGATGCTGAGAAAGAAACGCCACCCCAAAAATCAACACCACCCACCGGCTCACCCACTTACCGCGCGGACGGTTGGTGATCTCCACACAAGCGAACGGCATGCGAGACCTCGCGGCGCGGATTCGTCGGCAAGCGACGTCCCCGCGAACAACACCAGCCCAAACGGCCCCGCGTCAGCGGGCTCGCGTTGAGTACACCGAGGTAGCGCCAGCTCTCGCGCCAGCGGACAACCCCGCGTCAGCGGGAGTCGGCGCGATAGCGCCCGCGTCAGCGGAAGCTAGTGCGCGCCAGCGCCCGCCCGCGCAGCGTGTGAGGCGCGTCAGCGGTAGCTAGGCGCAAGCCGGGGTGGGTGGGAGCGCGCGACGAAGGAGCGCGCGTGGGCGATCGGCGTACGAGTTGATTAACGACCGACAGGGGACAGGCCGAGTTGGCGACCGAGGAGGCCTCGGGGTTTGCCGCCGAGGCGGTCGGCGATTTGTTCGAGGACCTGGGCTGCGGGGGTTTCGGGGTTCGCCATCGCGAGGGGCTGGCCGTTGTCGCCGCCGCTGCGGAGGCGTTCGTCCAGCGGTACTTCGCCGAGCAGCGGGATGTCGTAGCCGAGCCGCTTCGACAGTGTCTCGGCGACCCGCGCCCCACCGCCGGAGCCGAAGATCTCGATCCGGTGCTCGGGGCCGCAGTGCGGGCAGGGCAGGTACGACATGTTCTCGATGACGCCGGCGACCCGCTGGTGCACCATCTGCGCCATCGTCCCGGCCCGCTCGGCCACCTCGGCGGCGGCCTCCTGCGGGGTGGTGACCACGATGACCTCGGCCGACGTCAGCCGCTGGCCGACGGAGATCGCGATGTCACCGGTGCCGGGCGGCAGGTCGAGGAGCAGTACGTCGAGGTCGCCCCAGTAGACGTCGGCGAGCATCTGCACCAGCGCGCGGTCCAGGATCGGGCCGCGCCAGGCGACCACCTGGTCGCGCTTGGGCTTCAGCATGCCGATGGAGATCACCTTCACGCCGTGCGCGGGCACCGGCATGATCATGTCGTCCACCGCGGTCGGCCGCTCGTCCGCGACCCCGAACATCGCGGGGATCGAGTGCCCGTAGATGTCGGCATCCAGTACGCCGACCGACAACCCCTTGGCCGCCATCGCGACCGCGAGGTTCACCGTCACCGACGACTTGCCGACGCCGCCCTTGCCGGACGCGATCGCGAACACCTTGGTCAGCGAGTCGGCCCGCGCGAACGGGATCTCCTTCTCGGCCACGCCACCACGCAACTGGGTCTGCAAGGCGGCCCGCTGCTCGGGCGACATCACCCCGAGGTCGATCTCCACCCCGGTGACACCGTCGAGCGCGCTCACGGCGGCGGTGGTGTCACGACGCAGGGTGTCCTTCATCGGACAGCCGGCGACAGTCAACAGGATCCGTACTGCGACCACGCCGTCCTCGCGTACGACGACGGACTCGACCATCCCCAGTTCGGTGATCGGTTTCTTGATCTCCGGGTCCATCACGGAACCGAGCGCAACCGTCACCTGATCAGCAGTAAGACCCATACGTCCCAGGCTACGTGCTCCCCGTCTAGCCCCCGACTCCAGTCCATGTGAGCTACGCCCGGCAAGGCGACCCTAACCTGAGCAACCCCCTACAGCCCGGGTGCTCCGTAGACCGGGAACCAGCGGGCCAGGTCGGGTTCGAAGCGGAGATCGGCGCCGACGATCGACTTGATCTGGAGCTCGGTCGCGTTGTCGCGCCGGTCGGCGCCGACGGGGACGAACGGGTACCAGGAGCCGCGTTTGTAGAGATACACGAGCCCGAGCGACCGGGTGCCGTTGGTGAAGGAGACGAGCGTGCACAGCAGGGCGGCGCCGAAGCCGGCGTCGACGAGAGACGTGTTCACCGCGTGCAGGTCGGTGACGAGGCCTTCGAGGTCGTCGGGCGTGGTCTCGCGGACCAACCAGGTGAAGCCGAAGGAGTCCGTCGTACTGGTGAATTTGCCGTTGTCGAGGGCGAGCAGTTTGTCGACCTCGTCGCGGAGCGCCGAGAAACCGCCGCCTTCGGCTGCCTTGAAGCAGACCGATCCGCTGCCGGTCGGCCGGTACCCGGCCGCGGTCTCCAAGGTGATCGCGGCCGACGGAAGCGAGAACAACTGATCGAGGTTCGGGGGTACGGCTTTGCTCCTGCCGAGCAGGATGTCGAGAAGACCCATGCGGCTAAGCCTGCTCGCCCAGCTCGCGGGACAGCACACCGAGCCGGTCGAGTCGCGTCTCGAGCGGCGGGTGGGTCGCGAACAGCGTCGACAGGCTGACGCCCTTGCCGGAGATGGCCGGGGCGAAGAAGAACGCGTTGAACGCCTCCGCCTGGCGAAGGTCGCGCGACGGTATTCGGGCGATGTCCCCACTGATCTTGGTCAGCGCGGAGGCCAGCGCCGACGGTCGGCCGGTCAGTACGGCGCCGGCCCGGTCCGCGGCGAGTTCCCGGTACCGCGACAGGGCACGCGTCAGCAGGAACGAGAGCGCGTAGACCACGGCCGAGACCGCGACGACGGTCAGCACGATGACGGCCGTGTTCTGATCGCGCCGGCCGCCCAGGCCGCTGTAGAGCCCGAAGCGGGTGATCAGTCCGGCCAGTACGCCGAGGAACGACGCGATCGTCATCACGGCCACATCGCGGTGCGCCACGTGGGACAGCTCGTGGGCGAGGACACCTTCGAGCTCGTCGGCGTCCAGGCGCCGCATGATCCCGGTCGTCACGCAGACGACCGCCTTGGACGGATTGCGCCCGGTGGCGAACGCGTTCGGCAGATCGACGTCCGCGATCGCGACCCGCGGCTTCGGCATGTCGGCCAGCGCGCACAACCGGTCGATGGCGCCGTGCAACTGCGGCGCCTCCTCGGGACTGACGACGCGGCCGTGCATCGCGTAGAGCGCGATCCGGTCGGAGAACCAGTACTGCGCGAACAGCATCCCGCCCGCGATCACGATGGCCAGTACGGCGCTCTTCGTCACCGCGATCAGCACCGCGACGAAACCGACGTACAGCAGGCCCAGCAGGAAGCTGGTCACCAGCATCCGGTTGGTCAGCCCACGATCGGGCTTGAATCGACTCTTCATCCGAGGTCCTCCCAGCTCAAGGCGAGGGTAGCTCGCCCGCAAAGACTCAGACCCGGTCGTCCTCGCGGTCCTTGTGCTCGAGTTCGGCCAGCAGTGAGCGGAGTTCGGAGCGGAGGAAGTCGCGGGTGGCCACCTCGCCGACCGACATCCGCAGGGCCGCCATCTCGCGGGCCAGGAACTCCATGTCGGCGCGGCTGCGGGCGTCGACGTCGCGGTCGCGCTCGTACTGGACCCGGTCGCGGGCCTCCTGCCGGTTCTGGGCGAGCAGGATCAGCGGCGCGGCGTACGACGCCTGCAGGCTGAGCGCCAGGGTCAGGAAGATGAACGGGTACTGGTCCCAGCGCAGGTGCTCCGGCGCGAAGATGTTCCAGCCGACCCAGAACAGGATCGTCGCCGTCATGTAGACCAGGAACTGGCCGGTGCCGAGGAAGCGGGCGATCCGCTCCGACATCCGCCCGAACGCGTCCGCGTCGTACGCGCGCCGGCGCACGATCGTGCGCCGGAGTTCGCGCGGGATGTCGAGCCGGTCCGCGGCCCGCATCAGCCGGCGGTCGTCGGAACTGCGGTCGTCACGGGGCATTGCGATCCACCTCCGGCTGCTGTTGGGACTCGCGCCAGTCGGACGGGAGCAGATGGTCGAGTACGTCGTCCACGGTGACCGCGCCGAGCAGCCGGCCCTCGTCGTCCAGCACCGGCGCCGCCACCAGGTTGTAGGTCGCGAGGTACTTGCTGACGGTGTGCAGGCTGTCGTCCGCGCGCAACCCGTCGAGATCGGTGTCGAGGGCAACGGATACCAGCGCCGACGGCGGTTCGCGCAGCAGCCGCTGGATGTGTCCGATCCCGATGAAGCGACCGGTCGGTGTCTCCAGCGGCGGCCTGCAGACGTACACCATCGCGGCCAGCGCGGGGCTCAGCTCGGCATTGCGGACGTGCGCGAGCGCATCGGCGATCGTGGCGTCGGCCGGCAGGATCACCGGCTCCGACGTCATCAGACCGCCGGCTGTGCGCTCCTCGTACGTGAGCAGTCGCCGGACGTCCTCGGCCTCGTCCGGCTCCATCAGCGTCAGCAGCCGCTCGGCGGTCTCGGTCGGCAGATCAGCGATCAGGTCGGCGGCGTCGTCAGGCGACATCTCCTCCAGGACGTCGGCCGCTCGCTCGGTGTCCAGACCGGCCAGGATCTCCACCTGGTCGTCCTCCGGCAGCTCCTCCAGGACGTCGGCCAGCCGCTCGTCGTCCAGCGCGGCCGCGATCTCCTTGCGCCGCTTGGGCGACAACTCGTGCAGTACGCCGGCCAGGTCCGCCGGCTTCATCGACTCGAAGGCAGCCAGGATGTGGGTCGCGCCCTGGCCTTCCTCGGCCTGCCCGAGATCGCTGACGTCTGCCCAGTCCAGGACGTGCGACTGCCCACGCCGCCGGAACCGCTTGGCTCCCTCGGTCACCGCGACCTTCGACAGCACCCAGTCGCGGGTCCGCCACTGCTCCATCGCCAGGTCGAACACGACCGCGGTGGCGCCGGTCTCGCGGATGGTCACCTTGCGATCCAGCAGTTCGGCGAGCACCAGTACTTCGGTCGCCCGCTGCTCGAAGCGCCGCATGTTCACCAGGCCGGTGGTGATCACGTGGCCGGCGTCGACCGAGGTGACCCGGGTCATCGGCAGGAAGATCCGCCGCCGGGTGAACACCTCGACCACCAGCCCGAGCACCCGCGGCGGCTGGTGACCCTGTCTGAGCATCACGACGACATCGCGAACCTTGCCGACCTGGTCCCCGTTCGGGTCGTACACCGGGAGACCGGCCAGCCGGGCGATGTAAACGCGCGACGGTGAGCCACTCATGCTCGAAGGCTAACCGCCCGTACGCCGCCCGCTCGCCACCCGACCCGCTGACCAGCGCGTTTGGCGCCCCCGGTCAGCTCAGTTTGGGGCGGCGCTTGCTGCGGCGGTGGAAGGTGATGGGGCGTTTGCCGCGGGTCGTAGCCGGGCTGCCCGCGGGCGTCTCCAGGCGCGACCGGTCGTCCCACTGGCCTGCTGACTCGCTGATCACACCGGTGGGCTCCAGGACGAGCAGATCGGCTTCGGTCTTCCAGCGTTCGAGTTGAGTGTCCAGACCCTCCGCATTGAGCCGCTCGGTCCGCAGCACCTGTGCAGCAGCCGTCCACTCGTCGCTACCGGGTTCCAACCGCCGTACGGTTGCCTTCCAGCCGGCCAGCCGGTTCGTAGCGGGCTTCGCCGGTACTACGACGTCGGCCGTCCCCGCTGCGGCCAGCCCAGGCAAGGGCTGCTCCGCGCTGCCTGAGCGATCCGCGAGCACGACGTACGAGCCGTCGACAGTGGCGAACCAGGCCGGCAACGGGCGGCCGCCGCCCCAGGCCAGCCAGACGAGCCCGGCCTTCTTCATCACCCCAGCGATCTCCGCCACAGCCTCGTCACTCGTCACCCGCCCAAGGGTGTCACAGATAGCCCGTCAGACAGCGGCGGTCAGCAGACTCTCGGCGACCGGCGTCCGGGCGTAATAGACGAACCGGCCCATCCGATGCGCACTGACCAGTCCAGCAGCCAGCAAGGCAGTGAGGTGTTGTGAGGTTCCACCGGCAGTCAGGCCGGTCCGGCTCGCCAGTTCCTGCGTCGACGCGGGTGCGTCGAGTTCCGCCAGCAGGAGCGCCCGTGATCGTCCGATCACCCCGGCGAGCGCTGCGGACGGCTCGGCGTGCCGTGGCTCCCAGACGGTTCCGATTCCTCGCGGTGAGTACCGCAGCGTCGGTTGCCACGGCGGCGTACTGACGGAGAAGACCTGCGGCCAAATGAACACGGACGGGACGAGCAGCAGTCCGCGACCCCCGACCGTGCGGGTCCCGCGGACCTGTCGGTGCTCGATCCGCAGGCTGTCACCGGACCAGCGGACGGTGTCGTCGAGGTCTTCGAACAACGCCTGGGCGCCGCCCTGGGCCAGCCGGCGGGCGCGATAGAGGATGTCGCCTTGGTGCAGCGACAGGATGCGCGACCAGAACGGTTCGAGCGCGATCGACCAGAACAACTCGATCTTCGCGACCAGGTCCGGAAGCACTTGCTCGGGGGAATCCCACAGAGCCTGTACGACGGGGCTAAGCGGTGCCTTCATGCTGTCTAGTCCTCGCCGCACCCGGTCGGCGGGCGTGGCCGCGAGCGTCGCGAGCTCGAGTTCGAGGCTCGGCAGCGGAGTGTTCGGTGGCGGGCAGACGAAGGCGGGGATGACCTGGGTCGGCACCGGCACCAGTTCGGTGAGCATGCGCAGGTCGTGGCCGGCCAGCGGTCGTGCCACCCGGTCGATCCAGCGGCGGTGCAGGGGATGCGCCGCCGGGCTCTTCACCGCGCGGACGGCGGCGACCACCTCCCACAGCGGCGAGATGGCGAACCGGATCTGCGCGACATCCGACGGGGTGAACCTCAGTTCGAGTATGTCGTCCTCCCCTTCGATTCAGGCACAGCTTAATTCATCGCTCATCAGCACAGGTTGGCCGCACGGTTTCCTCATGACCCGGACCCACACCCCCGCTGCACCGAGCGTCTTCGGATCGCGATCGTTCCGCTCCGTGTTCACCGCCGCGGCCGTCAGCCAGCTCGGCACGCAGGTGGGCTACCTGGCCGTGCCGCTGATCGGCGTACAGGCACTTGCCTTCGATGCCGGCCAACTCGGCCTGCTCGCCACTCTCGGGACGGCCGCCTTCCTCCTGATCGGGCTCCCGGCCGGCGCCTGGATCGACGTACTTGGCCGTCGGCCGGTGATGGTCGTTGCCGACCTGAGCCGCGCGCTCCTGGTCGGATCGATCCCGGTGGCGACCGCCTTCGGCGTGCTGTCGGCCACGCAGCTCTACCTGGTGGTGTTCCTCACCGGGGTCGGCACGGTGTTCTTCGACGTGTCGGCGCAGAGTCTGTTGCCAGGGCTGGTCGGAAGGCAGTTGCTGACCGAGGCCAATACTCACCTGGTCGGCATGAACGCCGTCGCGGACGTGTCCGGGCGCAGCGCCGGCGGCTGGCTCGTTCAGTTGCTGACGGCACCTTTCGCCGTCGTCGCGGATGCCGTCAGTTATCTGGCCTCCGCATGGTTCCTGCTCCGGATCGACACAGACCTGTCCCAGCGGCCGACCGTACGGCGTGCTTCGGTGCGGAGCCAGATCGCGGAAGGACTGGTTTTCGTGGCGGGCGAGCCGTTGCTGCGGGCGATCGCGGTCAAGGGGATGATCAACAACCTGTCGATCCAGCTTGCGGTCACCGTGCTGCCGCTGCTGTTCGTCCGCGACCTGCACCTGTCTGCCGGCGTCCTCGGCGGCTATCTCGCGCTCGGCGGGGTGGGCGTGTTCATCGGCTCCCGGCTCGCCCGGCCGCTGGGACGCCGGCTCGGCCAGGGGCGCGCGTCGTGGGTCGCCGGAGCAGCCACCGCGCCGGTCGCGTTCCTGGTGCCGCTGATCGACCGCGACTGGCGACTTGTCACCGCCGGCGCGGCGTGGATCGTGATCACGGCCAAGGTCGGTGTCGACAACGTCCTGCTGACCACCTTCCGCCAGCAGGTGACGCCCGACCGACTGCTGGGCCGGGTGAACGCGACGATGCGGTTCCTGCTGACCGGCTCACTGGCGATCGGCTCGGCGGTGGCGGGTGTTGTCGGTCAACTGGTCTCCGTCCGTGCCGTCCTCTGCCTGGCCGCTGTGGGGCTGGCGTTCTCCTGGATTCCCTTGTTCCTGTCGCCGCTGCGACGGTTGCGGGTACTGCCCACGAAGCCGGACGGTGAGGCGGGCCACAAACCGGGCGACGCGTGAGGGAGGTCACCGCCCGCGAGGGCCGATTCGCCGTACGCTGCGGGTGACCGACGGGTAACCGAGCCAAGAGGATGCGGGCGATGGCTGACGAGACGAGCACCGGCAAGGCCTTCCGGAGCAGGCGTTCCTGCCTGGCGACCCCGGGATCGAACCCGCGGTTCCTGGAGAAGGCGAAGGGACTGGACGCCGACCAGGTGTTCCTCGACCTGGAGGACTCGGTCGCGCCGATCGCCAAGGTGGATGCCCGCAAGAACATCGTCGCCGCGCTGAACGAGGGCGGCTGGGGTTCGAAGACCCGGGTGGTCCGGGTGAACGACTGGACCACCGAGTGGACCTACGCCGATGTCATCGAGGTGGTTTCGGGCGCCGGGGCGAACCTCGACTGCATCATGCTGCCGAAGGTGCAGACCGCCGAGCAGGTGGTCGCGCTCGACCTGCTGCTGACCCAGTTGGAGAAGGTGCACGGCCTCGAGGTGGGCCGGCTCGGGATCGAGGCGCAGATCGAGAACGCGCTCGGGCTGACGAACGTGAACGCGATCGCCGCCGCCTCACCGCGGGTCGAGACGATCATCTTCGGCCCGGCCGACTTCATGGCGTCGATCAACATGAAGTCGCTGGTGGTGGGGGAGCAGCCGCCGGGGTACGACGTGGGCGATGCGTACCACTACATCCTGATGCAGATCCTGATGGCGGCGCGGGCGTACGGCAAGCAGGCCATCGACGGGCCTTATCTGCAGATCAAGGAGCTGGACGGGTTCCGGCGCGTCGCGGGGCGGTCGGCGGCGCTCGGGTTCGACGGCAAGTGGGTGCTGCACCCGGACCAGATCGCGGCGGCGAACGAGGTGTACTCGCCGCGGCAGGAGGACTACGACCACTCCGAGAACATCCTCGACGCCTACGACCACTACACCTCCGCCGCCGGCGGCGCCCGCGGCGCGGTCATGCTCGGCGACGAGATGATCGACGAGGCCTCCCGCAAGATGGCCCTCGTCATCTCCGCCAAGGGCCGGGCAGCCGGCATGACCCGCACCGACGTCTGGCAACCCCCGACCGACTGATCGTCAGCTGGGTGGCACCTGGGACATGACGGCGAGGAGGTGGCCGTCGGGGTCGGGGAAGAAGGCCATCCATTCCTCGACGCCGGATTCGTGTTTGTGGATCAGGTGGGGAGCGTTCTCGAACCTGACGCCCCGGGCGGTGAGATCGTCGTACGCCGTCTGGATGTCGTTGACGCGGAAGTACAGGATCGACGGTTCGCCGACGTGGTCGGGGTTCTCCGCCGCGTTGAGGAACAGGCGCGTTCCGGCGCAGTCGAAGAAGGCCAGGTCGCCGAAGGTGTAGAGGTGCGGCAGCCCGAGCACGTCGCGGTACCACTCGACGGCTGCCGTGATGTCGCTGACCGGCCGGGATACCTGGCCGATCGATCCGAGGTGGACGCTCATCGCTTCGACTCCTTGTCTGGTTCCGCCGGTACGCAGAGCGCTGTCCGCGGGCACACCTCGCCAGGTGCGCAGCTCGGCCCGGCGCTCCAGGCCGAGTTTCAGCAACGCGTTGGCGACATGGAACTTGACCGCGTCGACACTGATTCCGCGCCGCCCGGCGATCTCCCGGTTCGACATCCCGTGCCGGACCGCGTCGACGACCCGCCACTCGGCGGGAGTCAGTACGTCGGGATGCCGCGGCCGGCCGCGTCTGCTCACACCGATCACGCTAGCGCCGGGACCGGCGAATTACCCTCCCCCGAGCCATCCGTGCGCGGGGGAGGATCGACGGAGAGCTCAGCCGAGGGTGAAGACCTTCAGCAGGCGGATCGGGCGGACCGGCGGGCCGTCCTGGTCGGGGTCGGCGATACCGGCCTTGACCATCCGGTCGAAGGCGGACATTCCGTAGATCACGTGCCCGAGGACCGTGTAGTTCGGCGGGATGTTCGCGAACGAGTGCACGACGAAGAACTCGCTCCCGTTCGTCCCCGGCCCTTGGTTGCCCATGGCAACGGTGCCGCGCGGGTAGGTCTCCTGGCCGGTCACCTCGTCCGGGAACTTGTACCCCGGTCCGCCCTCCTCCTGGCGGTAGATGTCACCGCACTGCAGCACCCCGAGCCGCGCGGAGTTGGTCAGCCGGAAGCACTGGGTCCGGTCGTAGAAGTCGCTCTTGGTCAGGTGCACGAAGTTCGACACGCCACACGGCGCGTTCGCCCGGTCCATCCGGACCACGAACGGCCCGTAGTTGGTCAGGAAGTACACGTCGACGGTGCCCTTCGCGAGGGCCGTCGACCGCGGCAGGGTGACCGGCTTGGCGGCCGGATTCTCCGGAGTCGGCGTGAACTGACACTGCACGGTCGGTGGTCGATGACCACCCCGTACTGCGGGCGCGGCCGCCGCGGTGGTGGTGGTCAGCGTGGCGGCGACCAGCGTCGTCACGATCAGGGCAGGGATTCTTGATCGCTTCATGCGACCAACCTAATACGCACCGTCGACAACTTCCGCTGGATTGGCTGAAGAGATTCACCGTCCACTCGCACACCCAGCGGCAGCCGCCTAAGGTGAGTCGGTCCGTCGGCTGAGGTGTTGTGGGGTGTTGGTGTGAACGGCGAGGTACTCGCAGGGCGCTACCGATTGCTGACCTTGCTGGGGCATGGTGGCGCAGGCGAGGTCTGGCGGGCCGAGGACGAGGCCCTCGCCCGGCCCGTCGCGGTGAAGCTGCTGCGCCGGCTGGACGGCGATCTGATGGACGCCACCGACCGGTTCCGCACCGAGGCCCAGTCGGCCGCGCGCCTGCTACACCCGAACGTGGTCGCTACCTACGACGTCGGTACTGCGGACGGCCAGGTGTTCCTGGTGATGGAACTGGTGAACGGACCCGACCTGGCCAAGCTGCTGCGCAGTGGCGGGCTCCCGTCGGTCGACCTGGTCGCCGACATCGCAGTACAGGGAGCGCGGGCACTGGACGCAGCACATGCTGCCGGGATCGTGCACCGGGATGTGAAGCCGGGCAACCTTCTGCTGGCACCCGACGGCACACTCAAGATCACTGACTTCGGTATCGCGCAGGCAGTAGGTCTGGATGGCGCCACTGGACCGGTGTTGCTCGGCACAGCGGCGTACGTGTCGCCGGAGCAGGTCCGTGGCGAACGGGCGACGCCGGCCAGTGACTGGTACTCCCTGGGCTGCGTGCTCTACGAACTGCTCGCCGGAGTACCGCCCTTCGTAGGCGAGAACTTCGAAGCCGTACTCCGCCAGCACCTCGAAGCCGTACCGGTGCCGATCGTCGTACGCCGTCCAGAGGTGACCGCTGGTCTCGGAGAGCTTGTGACACGCCTGCTGGCCAAGGCACCGGGAGCTCGGCCGGCCTCTGCCGCCGAGGTGATCCGCTACCTCGAGCAAGCCCCTGCGGACCAGGGCACCCGGGTCATGGCCGTGCTGCCGACCACCGAAGCCCACGCCGCAGTACAGGCGGCGCCTTCTGACATCGTGCCGGGGCTTCAGCCTGAGGAGGACCCAGAGCCGCAACAGCCTCGCCGCAAGGGCGGATTCCCCTTCGCGAAGGCCATCCTGGCGTTGGCGGTGGTCCTGGCCGGCGTGCTCGTCGCGGCACTGCTCAAGGAGGGCGTGTCCAACCCGACCGCCGAAGCACGCGACGTACCGACTCAACCGGTGGTGACCAAGGCGACCGCCACCGCGAAGCCGAAGCCCACCCCGACGCCGACCCCGACACCCACGCCTACTCCGAAGCCCACCAAGAAGCCGAAGGTCACCCCGAACCCGACGCGGATCAGTCAGCTGCGCACGCTCGCCGCTCTGCTCCGGGCCCAGGAGGGTCGCGGTGCGAAGACGGCCCGGGCGGCGGCGAAAGATGTCGACGACGCGGCTGTGGCGCTGGACGAGGGTGACGACAAGCAGGCGGCCACCAAGTTCGCCGACGCCCGGCGGCGGCTGATCGACGCTCAGCGCGAGCACCGCTGGCAGGCCACGCCACAGATCGTCATCCTGTTCAACGTGCTCGGCCGGACGATGCCGTCCGGTGGCAACGACAACGAGTAGCAGGCGGCCGGATCCCAGCGTGAGCCACCTGACGGCTTTCGGGTGGCCGGTGTCACAGCGGGTGTCGGGTGGGTACGGCGATGCTGTGTACCGCGATACTCGCGAGTAAGCGCGACAGGTTGGAGACCTACCGATGAGCAGGTTGCAGCAGACCGAGGGACTGACCGACATCCAGGAGGAGATCCTGAAGACGGTCCGGGCCTTCGTCGAGTCCGAGATCCTCCCGGTCGCCACCGAACTGGAGCACAAGGACGAGTACCCGACCAAGATCGTCGAGGGTCTCAAGGAGCTCGGCCTGTTCGGGCTGATGATCCCCGAGGAGTACGGCGGTCTCGGCGAGTCGTTGCTCACCTACGCGCTCTGCGTCGAGGAGATCGCCCGCGGCTGGATGAGTGTCTCCGGCATCATCAACACCCACTTCATCGTGGCGTACATGCTGTTGCAGCACGGCACCGACGAGCAGAAGCAGAAGTACCTGCCGCGGATGGCGACCGGCGACGTCCGAGGCGCTTTCTCGATGTCCGAGCCGGGCTGCGGCTCCGACGTCGCGGCCATCAAGACCAAAGCCACCAAGAACGGCGAGAGCTACACGATCAACGGCCAGAAGATGTGGCTGACCAACGGCGGCTCGGCCAACCTGGTCGCCGTACTGGTGAAGACCGACGAGGGCCAGGACTCGGTCTACAAGAACATGACCACCTTCCTGGTCGAGAAGGAACCCGGATTCGGTGAGGTCGACAAGGGTCTGACCGTGCCGGGCAAGATCGAGAAGATGGGCTACAAGGGCGTCGACACGACCGAGCTGATCTTCGACGGGTACGAGATCGACGCCGGCCAGGTCCTCGGCGGCGTACCGGGCAAGGGCTTCTACCAGATGATGGACGGCGTCGAGGTCGGCCGGGTGAACGTGGCGGCCCGGGGCTGTGGGGTGGCCCGGCGGGCGTTCGAGCTCGGCATCTCCTATGCCCAGCAGCGGGAGACCTTCGGCAAGAAGATCGCCGAGCACCAGGCCGTGCTGTTCCGGCTGGCCGACATGGCGGTCAAGGTCGAGGCGGCGCACGAGCTGATGGTGAAGGCGGCCCGGAAGAAGGACGCGGGCTCCCGCAACGACTTCGAGGCCGGCGTCGCGAAGTACCTTGCCAGCGAGTACTGCTCGCAGGTCGTCGAGGACTCGTTCCGCATCCACGGCGGCTACGGATTCTCCAAGGAGTACGAGATCGAACGCCTCTACCGCGAGGCCCCGATGCTGCTGATCGGCGAAGGGACGGCCGACATCCAACGCATGATCATCGGCCGCCGCCTGCTCGAGGACTACAAACTCTGACCCTCGCCAGGTCCCGCGACCAGAACAGGGCAACTGGCGCCGAAGAGGTCAGGTCAGCTGGCGATCGTGCTCTGGCGGAGGTTGCCGGAGCCGTGCCCGGACAGTAGCCAGATGCCTAGCTGGGTGACCTCGTGCCGGACCGAGGCGCCTGCTCGGCGGGTGGTGATGAGGCCGGCTTCGCGCAGTACGGTCGCCTGGTGGCTTGCTGCGGCAGGGGAGATGTTGCAGCGCTTGGCCAACTCGGTCGTCGTACAGCCGCTCACTGCGGCTTCCAGAGCAGCAGCGCGTGTCGAGCCGAGCAGGGAGCCGAGGGCGTCGCTGGGCGGTTCGGTGTCCAGCGCGGACTGCCGCAGGATGCCGGGGGCGTGCTGGATCGGGTAGACCAGGATCGGCTTGAGCTCCGGGTCGCGCAGCTTGGTCGGCACCTGCCAGCAGAAGGCGGACGGCTGCAGCTCGATACCGCGGCCGTCCAGGTAGAGGTCGCGGTCGTTCATGTCGAGCACCTGCAGCACCGGCGCCACCCAGCGGACCCGCGGGTGCAGTGACGACAGCAGCCGGTCGACACCGTGCCGGGCCAGCGCGTCACCGCGATGCGTGTGGTCGGCGGTGACGTGGGTGCCGATCGACTTCCAGTACGGCGCGATGGCGGCGTCGTGGTACGTCTTGATCGCCCGGCCGAGCTTGCGCAGCGAGTGGCGGTCGCCCTCGGCCAGCTCGCGGGTCCACGGTGAGACCGGGCGGTACTTGCTCAGCAGGTCGAGCTGGCTGCGGATCTGCTGCCGGGGCGTGGACAGCGTCATCTCCAGCGCGGTGTCGAAGTCGGGCGCGGACTCGGCCGGGGTGAGGAAGTCGGGCGAATAGCCCTTCACCGGGGTCAGCTCGAGCAGCAGCCGCATCTGGTCCGGCGCGACCTTGGTGCGGACGTGCCGGCGCCAGTCCTCGAAGACCAGCCGGCCGTCGGAGTGCTGCAGCATGTGCAGGCTGAGGAGGATCTCCCACAGCGGTGCGGGTCGCGTCGAGACGGTCGTCCGCGCCAGGTCACGCGGCGTGAAGTGAATGCGTAGCACGGAGCCCTCCCAGGTACGGATCGTCTCGACATCCCCCGATGCCGTCGGTTGCAGACCGTGGTGGACCACTGACCGAACGCGATGTCGGCATTGAATCAGGTGCTTGAGACCATCCACAACCGTTCTCCGGCCGCCCGGCGCCGGTATTGGCGGCCATGGCACGAGGTTGCCAACTCACCGTCCGCGGAGTATTAGAGGCAGAAGTTGACGAGCAGTTGTCAGAGCCACCGATTGCGCTTGAACAACCAGTAGAGGCCTGTACACGCGGCCGCCATCGCCGCCAGGCAGACGAAGTAGCCGTACTTCGACGTCAGGCCGGGGATGTAGTCGAAGTTCATCCCGTAGATGCCCGCAATCATCGTGGGCACCGCGAGCACGGCCACCCAGGCCGAGATGCGCCGCATGTCTTCGTTCTCCGCCACCTGGACCTGGGCCAGACCCGCCTGCAGAATCGAGCTGAGCAGTTCGTCGAAGGAGATCACCTGCTCCTTCACTCGCAGCAGGTGGTCGTCGACGTCGCGGAAGTAGTTCCTGGTCTCGTCGGCGATCAACGGGTGCCGTCCGGTCGACAGTGCCCGCATCGGCCCGGTCAGTGGCGCCACCGCACGCTTCAGCTCGAGCACCTCGCGCTTGAGCTGGTACACCCGCTCGATGTTGCGCCACCCGCGCGGGCTGAACATCTCCGTCTCGATCAGGTCGATGTCCGCCTGTACTGCGTCAGCGACCTCCAGGTAGCTGTCCACCACATGGTCCGCGATCGCGTGCAGTACGCCGCCAGGCCCGGCCGCCAACCGCTTGGGCTCCTGCTCCAGGTGTTGCCGGAGACCGGCCAGCTCACCGTGGTCGCCGTGCCGCACAGTGATCACGAACCCGGGTCCGCAGAAGATCATCACCTCACCGGACTCGACCACCTCACTGGTCGCGGTCAGCGTCCCGTGCGGCACGTAGCGAACGGTCTTCAGTACTGCGAACAGCGTGTCGTCGTACCGCTCCAGCTTCGGCCGCTGGTGCGCCTCGGTCGCGTCCTCCAGTGCGAGCGGGTGCAGCCCGAACTCCGAGCCGATCACTGCCAGTTGGTGCTCGTTCGGCTGGAAGAGGCCGATCCAGACGAAGCCGTCACCACGCCGCGCCCGCGTCAGCGCGTCGACGTACGAGCCGCTGCGGGTGTCGCGATGGCCGTCGCGGTAGAACGCCCAGTCGACCAGAGCGCCCTCCAGCTTGCCGCTGCCGACCAGGTCGAGCGGGGGACCAGCGGGGCCGCCGCGGCGTGCGAACACACGTCCCATCCGGCGTGTCGCGCCCATGTCCCACCTCCACCCGGTCATCGACGCGAGGCTATCAATGTGCCGTCACCAGCCGTCGGCCATGATGGACATGCACGCAAGAGGAGAGGAACGACGATGAGCACCCAGGGCATGCCCTCGCTGGACCCCCGGCCGACCGGCCTGACGATCGGGACCTACGACACGTACCGGGAGGCACAGCGAGCGGTCGACTACCTCTCGGACGAGAAGTTCCCGGTCGAGCACACGACCATCGTCGGCAACAACCTGCGGCAGGTGGAGAAGATCACCGGCCGGCTCACCTGGGGCCGTGCGCTCACCGCCGGCCTGGCCAGCGGTGCCTGGTTCGGTCTGTTCGTCGGCGTCCTGCTCGGCCTGTTCACCACCAACGGCGGCTGGCTGGCCGCGCTGCTCACCGGTGTGGTGCTGGGCGCGATCTTCGGGATGGCGTTCGGTGCGATCGGCTATGCCCAGCTGGGTGGCCGCCGCGACTTCACCTCGCGCACAGCGGTGGTGGCGACGACGTACGACGTACTATGCGATCACAAGTTCGCCGAGGAAGCGCGCAACCACCTGGCGAAGCTGGCGCTCAAGGGCGAGGTCGCACCGCGGCTGCCTGAGCAGTCCAGCTGAGTCACCAGGGCGACCAAGCGGCTTCGACAGCAGCGTCGTGATCACCGAGCAGGGCCAGCGCGAGCAGCCTGTTGTTGCCCCGGAGGTGATCGGCGTACGCAGCGATCTGCTCGCCCGGCCTCAGTGCCAGGTGACCAGCGGCGATGCGTAGGGCGAGCGGTAGGTACCCGCAGAGGGCGGCAAGGTCTGCTGTCGCCTTCGGCTCCCGGTCTGCCCGCTCTGCGCCGAGCACTGCTCGCAGGAGCTCGATTGCCTCCGCAGGTTCAAGTACTGCGAGCGTCGTACCGTATGCGCCTTGCACAGCCAAGTCGTTCCGGCTCGTGACCAGGACTGCGCTGTTGCCGGGCGGGATCAGCGCACGTACCTGCTCCAGATCCTCGGCGTCGTCCAGCAGGATCAGCACCCGCTTGTCGGGCGGTGGCGGCGTCGTGTGGGAATCCCGGAGGAACCACTGGCCGTCCGGGTAGCTGTCCTTCACCAGGTGCGCCACCCGTACGGCAAGGGCCGTCTTGCCCACGCCTGGCGGTCCGCTGATGGTGACGACTGGTACGGCGGCATCGGTCAGGTGGGCCACGACGGCCTTCACCTCGTCCTGCCTGCCGACGAAGTCCCCGATGTCAGCCGGCAGTTGGCGATGCACCTGCCAGGTAGCGTCCGGCCCGTTCAGTACTTCGAGGTGCAGCTGGCGGACGTCCTCGCCCGGGTCGATGCCGAGCTCGTCGCGCAAGAGCGAAGCCAGCTCCTCGTACGCCGCCAGGGCCTCTGCCTGGCGAGACGAGTTGTGCAGTGCGAGCATCAGTTGCGCCCAGAAGCGCTCCCGCAGCGGGAAGCGCTTGGTGAGCGAGGTCAGCTCGGGAACGAGCTCGGCGTACTCGCGCAGGGCCAGCCTGGCGTCGACGAGCTGCTCGGCCGCGCGCAGCCATTCCTCTTGCAGCACGGCTCGCTTGTCCCTGACCACGGCGTAGTCGTGCGCACCTGTCAGCGGTTCGCCCTGCCAGAGTCGCAGTGCCTCGGCCAGTGCGTCAGCGGTTCCGGCCGCGGTGAGCAGGCGGAACCGGCACAGGTCCAGGCTGCCGGCGGGGACCTCGAGCCGATAACCGCCCGCGTGGTGCCGGAGACCGAGTCCGGGACCTATGACGCCACGCAACCGCGACACGGCGGTCTGCAGGGCCCGTTGGGGTTGCGCGGGCGGCTCACCATCCCACAGCCACTGGATTAGCTCCGCGGCGCTGACCGTCTGGTTCGCGTTCACCAGCAGGGCGGCCAGCAGGGTCCGCAGCCGGGGCGCACCGATCGGGATCTCCCGTCCCTCTTCAAGGACCGTGATCGGGCCCAGGATGCGGAAGACGGGACTCATGCATCACAGTGTCCCCTGGTCCCGCGGGCGACCCTTCCAGCAGTGCGCGTCCCAGCCTGGTCGCCAGATGCACCACGGACTTGCCGCGCCGGTGCGACTCGATCAGCCCGGCTTCGCGCAGTACTGCGGTCTGGTGGCTCGCCGTCGCCAAGGTGATGCCGCAGGCCTCGGCCAGCTGGGTCGTGGTGGTGCCGTTGACCGTCAGGGCGAGCACTGTCGCTCTGGTGCGGCCGACCAACGCGGCGAGCTGCTCCTGGTTGGCACAGGTCGCCCCGTCCGAGTGCACCAGGCCGGTGGCGTTCCGGATGGGGAAGACGAGTACCGGTGGCAGCTCCTGGTCGGCCAGCTTGGTCGGCTGCCGCCAGCAGAAGTACGACGGTTGCAGGCGCAGACCGCGGCCGTTCAGGCGTAGATCGCTGTCCTGGAAGGCCGCGATCTCCAGCACCTGGTCACGCCACCGTGCCTGGGGGTGGACGCCCTCCAGTACTGCGGCGATGCCACCGCTGGTCAGCTGGTCGAGCCGGTGCCGCTGGTCGGCCTGGACGGCTGCCTTCAGGGACGGCCAGTACGGCACCAGTGCCGACTGGTGGTAGACCCGGATGGCGTGGCGGAGCCGGTGCAGCGATTCCGGCCGCGCTTCGGAGAGCTGCCGGACCCAGCCGACCGAACTGCGCCGCGGTGTGAGCTGGGCGAGGTCGGTCCGGAACCGCTCACGCGGTACGGCCAGCAGCCGGTCCACCGCGTCGTCGAACTCGCCGACACCGGTCGCGGGCGCCGTCACTGCCCCGACGGTCTCGCGCGGTAGCCGGCGCCGCATGCGTTGCCGCCAGGCGCCGTAGGCGATCGGACCGTCCTCCACCTGCAGCATGTGCAGGCTGTGCAGGATCTCCCACATCGGGTCCGGCCCCGGTGCCAGTGTGGTCCGGGCGAAATCTTCCGCGGTGAAGTGAATACGCAGCATCTGTCATGTCCCCTGTCCCCAGAGGCACCAGCCAAACAGGCGTCGCTTACCGATCGCTCACCGTTCGGCATCCTCCGCCTCGCGCGGGCTGCGTGACGCATCTCTCGGGCCCTGTCACCGGTTTGAGAGGTAGGCCACGCGCCGGGGTACTGCCGGGACCGCGACGGATTGGGCAGCATGGGCGGGACAGGCGATCAGGAGGAGAACCATGCAGTTCGGGCGGAGCTACGAGGAGTTCGAGGTCGGTGCCGTCTACAAGCACTGGCCCGGCAAGACGGTGACCGAGTACGACGACCACCTGTTCTGCCTGCTCACCATGAACCACCACCCGCTGCACCTGGACGCCAACTACGCCGGGGAGACCACCCAGTTCGGCAAGAACGTTGTAGTTGGCAACTACATCTACTCGATCCTGCTCGGCATGTCGGTCCCCGACGTCAGCGGCAAGGCGATCGCCAACCTGGAGATCGAGTCGCTGCGGCACATCGCGCCGACCTTCCACGGCGACACCATCTACGGCGAGACCACCGTGCTGGACAAGTGGGAGTCCAAGTCCAAGGACGACCGGGGCGTCGTCTACGTGGAGACGAAGGGCTACAAGCAGGACGGCACGGTCGTCTGCCTGTTCAAGCGCAAGGTGATGGTCCCGAAGAACTCCTACCTCGAAGCCCGCGGCGGCGAGCAGCCCGGCCGCCCGACGCCGATCGAGCCGCCCGCCAAACCGTAGTACGGGTCAGGTCGGCTGGATCTCCAGCAGGATCGCGGAGGGCATCGGCAAGGTCAGCTCGAGGGTCGAGTCTCGCCACTCCAAGGAACTGCGGACGAGTTGGCTTCGCTCGGCCAGCTCGCGCCACTGGTCGTCGGTCGGCCAGTCGCCGACACCCAGCTCCTGGGCCGCTGCAACGAGATCACCTGTGCCGTTCGCCAGCTGAGTAGCGGTGACTCGCCAGTGAGGGTCTACTCCTGGCAGCGACAGCTTGACCGTCCTGGTGAGATCCGCGGAGCCGTCTGCCTTGGTCTGGTCGAGGGTGAGATTCCACAGCAGTACCGCGATGCGGTCGCGATCGCGGGTCGCCCAGGCCTCGACGAGGCTGCCGGCGCCGTCGCCGGTCAGGGTGACCGGCAGCTCGACCGGGCCGAGGCGGTTCAGCAGCGCGAGGGCGTGGTACCGCGGTTTGGACAGTCCGCCGACGGTCTGCAGGCCGAATCCGCCGTGCAGGAAGCTCGGTGGCCGGCCGAGCTCCTCGAAGTGATCGGAGGCGACCCAATAGGACAATGCGTCGACCCGACCTGCTGCGGACCGCATGCCACGCAGTACGAACACCCCCGCGAAGACCGAGTCGTTGATCGGGTTGAAGTGCCGTGGTGTGACACCCCACTCGGTCCAGAGGATCCGGGCCGCGCCGAAGCCGTGCCGCTCCAGCGAGGCCCGTACGTCGAGTGGCGCGCTGCCGTAGAGGTGTGTGGACACGAAGTCCACCGGTGAGCCTGTCGAGGCCGCGTGCGCGAGCAGGTCGTCGACCCATCCCGCCGCGGCCGACGAGGGGCCACCGACGGCCAGTCGGGGATCGACCGCCTTCACCGCGGCCGCGGTCACGTCGTACAGACGCAGCCACTCGGACTTGGTGCCGGACCAGAAGACCGAGAGGTTGGCCTCGTTCCACACTTCGAAGTCCCAGCCCAGCACTTCGTCCGGTCCGTAGCGGTCCACCAGGTGCTGCACCAGAGCTTGGACGAGTGTGCCCCACTGTTCGTAGGACTTCGGTGGCGAGATGATCGCGCCGTACGCGAAGACCGTCTTCGTCGGGTCGGCGGCGAGCTCGCGCGGCATGAAACCGAGTTCGACCACCGGTCGCAGCCCGATCTCCAGCACCTTGTCGTAGATCTGGTCGACCACGCTGAAGTCGTAGCCGGTGTCGGTGATCACGTGGGTGTCGTCATGGAAGATCGCATGTGCCCGGACCGTCCGGACGCCGAGCTCGTCGTGCATCCGGCGCAGCGCCTGCTCCAGCTCGGCGCCGATCTCGCGCCCGCCGGTGAGGTCCTTGCAGAGCAACTGACTCAGCCGCTCGCTCCCGACCATCGGCACCCACGGTCTCTGCAGTTCGGTGCCCTCAGCAACGGCGTCCACCGTCACCGTGACGACAGGATCGATGCCGTCGGCAACCAGTGGTATCGCACCGACGACCTCACTCGCGCGTCCGCTCGCCGTCACCTCGGGCACACTGGCGACGGCATACCGGTACGGCGTGCCGGGTGTGCAGGTGGTGTCGACGTACGGCGGACCCGCTACCGCCAGGATGTCACCACTGTGATGGTCGACCGGCTCCAGCGGGCCGTCCTCGGTTGCTCGCAGGATCAGGTAACCGACCGCCCCGTCGACCGGCGACCAGTCGATGGTCACCTGGCCGACCCCACCCACCGCGTGGACGTCCTTGGGTGGATCGAGATCCGGGAAGTCGAACTCGCGCGTCTCGTCACTGCGGATCGTGATCCGCGCGTCCCAATCTGCTCTTGCGTCTGGCACTGGAGAAACCAATCAGTCGAGGCCGGCGGAGAACTGCTCCTGGGCGATCAGCGGCCGGATCCGCCGGGTGACGTCGCCGGCGCTGAAGTTGCGCCGGATCACGTCGCCGCCGAACACGTTGCCGATGGCACCCATCACCATCGCCTGGTCGAGCGACAGGTACCGCTTGGCGATCAGCCCGGACTTCACCGCGACGGAGTCGTAGAACCCGCCACCGCCGTACGCGTGCAGGGTCTTCTCGATCCGGCTGAGGTTGTCGATCGCCTGCCGGGGCGCGTAGGACATCGCGAGGAACGCCGCGTGCGGGGTGACCACACCGTCGCCGTACGTCGGGTTCGGGTTGGTGCCTTCGCGGCAGCCTTCGAAGCCGGCGTCGAAGTTGGTCGCCTCCAGGTCGGACGGGTAGCCGCCCGGGTCCATCCCGATCGCGTCGACGCCGTAGACGGAGTACCCGCCCTTGGGATTCGAGGCGGGCGAGAACCCCCAATAGCCGTACTTCGCGTCCTCGAGGCCGTGCTCGATGTGCGCGCGGACGGTGAGGGGGTGGTTGAGGCCCCAACTGCGCGGCGCCCAGGTCGCCTCCGGGACGAACAGGTCGGGCATCAGTGACTCGAACATGTCACCGCCCCAGGAGGGGACCAGGCGCATCCCGCGGTACGAGTAGCTGCCCTCGAAGACGTCGAGTCCGAGGTAGGTCCGGTGCACGCCTTTGGGCTTCTGCTCGACCCAGGACCAGTCACAGCTGTCGGGGAAGGTCCGGTAGGTGGCGAAGTACTGCGTGTGCGGGACCTGCCCGAGTGCGAAACCGACGTACCCAGCGATCCGGGCCTCGGTGTTGCAGGTGTCGTAGTGGAACTTGCGGTAGTACACGTCCGGACCGGTTCCGGCGTGGTTGCCCTTGTCGGTCTCTTCGTCCGGCGGCGGAGTCTCGAAGAAGCCGCCGCGCATCAGGCCACCGGGCCGGGCCGCCGGATTGTAGTAGTAGGCGAAGTTCATCTTGCTGAGCAGCGAATCGGCCAGCGCCCGGGCCCGCGGCTCGGCGTTGCGGACCACCATCAGCGCGCAGGCGAACCAGGCGTTGTCGACACTGGAGACGAACGGTGTGATCGGTTTCGTCCCGTCCGGGTCGACGTACCGGACCTCGCCGGTGGCTTCGTCGTACCAGTTGAAGTACATGCCGCTCGGCTCGTGGTGGTCCACGTTCTTCATGGTGGTGAGCGTCTGGGTGATCCGGCGGTACGACTCCTGCGGCGAGATGATGCCGAGGTGCTTCGCGACGACCGTGCTCCAGAGGTAGCCGCCGATGTTGGTGGGAGACGTGTAGCTGCTGCGCACCGGACTCGTGACCGACTCGCCGATGTTGTCGGCGGGTAGTCCGGTGTGCTCGTCGGTCATGGCGACCAGGCTGCGCCACGTGTCGCGCGCCCAGCGGCCGACCAGAGCGCGGTCCTGGCGACTCGGTCGCCAGTCGCCCTTGAGGAGTTGGCCGGGGTCGCGCGGCGTACCGGCGTACGAAGTACTGGCTGTTCCTATCAGTGCGGCGGAGCCGGTAGCGGCGAGTAACGTGCGTCGGCTGATGTTGGCGGTCATCTGAGCCTCCAGAGGTCTATTTGATTCCGGTGATGGCGATGCCCTTGGTGACGTGGCGCTGGAAGGCCAGGAAGATCACCAGGACCGGTACTACGACGACGACCGCGCCGGCCATCAACAGGCCGTAGTGCTGCGCGTTCTGACCGGTCGAGTACAGGGCGAGGGCGACGGGCAGGGTGTACTTGTCCTCGGTCTGGGCGATCACCAAGGGCCAGAGGAAGTTGTTCCAGGAGCCGAGGAAGGTGAGGATCCCGAGCGTGGCCAGGGCCGGCCTGGTCAGCGGGAGCATGATCCGGCCGAAGATGCCGAGTTCGCTGGTGCCGTCCACCCGGGCGGCGTCCATCAGGTCGTCCGGCAGGCCGGCGAAGAACTGGCGCATCAGGAAGACCCCGAACGGCGAGACCAGGAACGGCAGGATCAGGCCGGGATAGCTGTTCGCCAGCCCGGCGTTGGTGACGAGCACGAACAGCGGCACGAAGGTGACCATGCCCGGCACCATCAAGGTGCCCATCACCAGCACGAACAACGGCGTCCGGCCCTTGAAGTTCAGCTTCGCCAGGGCGTAGCCGAGCATCGAGCAGAAGATCAGGTTGCCCGCCGTGACGACGAGCGCGACCAGCGTGGAGTTGAGGAAGTAGCGCGGGAAGTTCGCCTTGCCGAACAGCTCGCTGTAGTTGCCGTTGGTCGGTGCCTCGGGCAACCAGGTCGGCGGCACCCGGAGCAGCTCGCCGTCGGTCTTGAAGGAGCCGAGCAGCATCCAGGCGAACGGGGCCGCGACCGCTATCAGGCCGAGCACGGCGACGAGGTAGATCCACCAGCGTCTCATCACTTCTCCCTGAGCAGCCGGAACTGGAGGAACGTCAGGACGGCGATGACGACGAACAGGAGGTAGCTCATCGACGCGGCCAGCGAGTAGTTGCCGAAGCCGAACTGCTGGTAGGTGTACATGGACACCGAGAGCGTGCTGTTCAGCGGACCACCCTGGGTCATCACGAACGGCTCCTCGAAGAACTGCAGGTAGCCGATCCCGGTCACCACGCTGGTGAACAGGATGGTCGGTCGCAACAGCGGCACGATCAGGTAGCGGAACCGCTTCCAGGCGCCGGCACCGTCGAGTTGACCGGCCTCCTCGACGGTGTGCGGGATGCCCTGCAGGCCGGCCAGGAAGATGATCATCGCCGAACCGAAGTTCCGCCAGACCGCCATCATGATCAGCGACGGCATCGCCCAGGTCTTCGACGCCAGCCAGTTCGGCCCGTCGATACCGATCCAGCCGAGCACTGTGTTCAGCAGGCCGGAGTCCGGCGCGAGCACGAACCGCCAGATCACCGCGACCGCGACGATCGAGGTCACCACCGGCAGGTAGTAGCCGACCCGGAACAGGCTCTGGAACTTCTTCACGCCCTTGTCCAGCAGGACCGCCGCCGCCAGCGCCACGACGAGTGTCAGCGGTACGCCGATCACGACGAAGTACGCCGTGTTGAACGCGGCCTTGCGGAAGGTCTCGTCCGACAAGGCCTTCACGTAGTTGTCGAAGCCGACCCCGTTCACGGCGAACGGCGTACGGAGGTCGCGCTGCTTCATGTCGGTGAAGCTCATCCCGAGTGACCCGAGCACCGGCCCGGCGGTGAAGGCCAGGAACAGTACTGCGAACGGGAGCGTGAGGATCCAGGCCGCGGCGGTCTGCCGGCCGACCGCGCCGGAACGCCTCGGCTTCGAGCTGGGCTGCGGGGTGGGGCCGACCGCTTGCGCGGCCGGTCCCTTCAGCGTCGCTGAACTCATCGCCGATCAGCTACCAGTGCCGATCGACGACGCCTTGGTCTGGATCGCCTTCGCGGTGTCGGCGGGGGACTGGCCCGACTTGGCCATCTTCTCCACCTCGGTGTCGAAGGCGGTCGCGACCTGCTCCCAGTTCACGATCGCCGGCGGCGCCTTCGCATCGTCGAGTTGCTTGCCGAACACCGGCAGCAGCGGGTCGTTCGCGATGCTCGGGTCGTCCCAGGCGGCCTTGACGGCAGGCAGGTCCGTGGACAGCTTGAACCAGGAGGCCTGCGTCTTGGCGTCGGACAGCCACTTCACCAGCTTCCAGGCGCTGTCCTTGTTCTTGCTGTTCTTGAAGACGACGAAGTTGCTGCCACCCACGAACGAGGTCGCGGACTTGTTCTTCGGCAGCTGGAAGACGCCGATGTTCGGCTTGATCTTGTCGCCGCCCAGCTTGGCGATCGAGCCGGCCATCCACGGACCGGAGATGAACATCGGCACCTGGCCGCTGACGAACTGCGCCTCGGTCTGGTTCGGCGGCAGATCGGTCCCGGCCAGCTTCTCGGTGAAGAAGCTCTGGTAGTACTTCAGCCCTTCCTGCACCTCGGGGGTGTCGAACGTGAACTGCTTGTCGTCGTCGCTGGTGATCTTCGCACCGGCCGACCAGGCGAATGGCATCACCGTCTGCCACGACCCGGTCCCGCCCGGCAGCAGGTTGATCCCGTACTTCGCGCCGGCCTTCTCCTGCATCGCCTTGGCCATCGCCTTCAGGCCGTCCCAGTCGGTCGGGGGAGTGGTGATGCCGGCCTTCGCGGCCAGATCCTTGCGATAGAAGACGACCCGCGTCTCGACGTACCAAGGCACTCCGTACGACGTGCCGCCTACCTTGGTGGTGTCCAGCGCGCCCGGGAAGAAGCCGGCGGTGTCGATGCCGCTCGGAGTCGGATCCAGCGCGCCGAGGTCGGCGAACTCGCCCATCCACGTGGTGCCGACCATTGCTGCATCGGGCACCGACTGGGCGGTGATCGCGGTGGTGAACTTGTTGTGCGCGGCGTCCCACGGGATCGGCGTGACGGTCACCTTGACGCCGGGGTTGGCCTGCTCGAACTCCTTGGTGAGCTTGGGCAGGTTCTCGCCCTCGGTGCCCATCGCCCAGACGGTGAGGTTGCCGGTCGCGGGCTCGCTGCCGACACTGGTCGTTGCCTTCGGCGCCGATTCGTCGGAGTTGGCGGACCGGCCGCAGCCGGTCAGTGCCAGCGCCGTCGCCGTAAGAGCCGCACCGCCGATCACCAGTCGACGGTGGAGGGTGTGCGTGGTCATTTCTGGTCTCCTCACTCGGTTACTGCCTCTCACTCGCTGCCCCCGGTCCGGTACCGCAGCTCTCCCGCAGCACAAGCTCTGTCGCCAGTACGTCGTTCCGCGCCCGGGTCCGTTCCCCGGTGATCCGCTCGTGCAGTCTCTGCGCCGCCAGCCGCCCCAACTCAGCCATCGGCTGCCGCACCGTCGTCAACCCCGGCGACACATACCGCGCCGCCATCACGTCATCCCACCCCGTCACCACAACGTCCTCCGGCACCCGCACCCCACCCCGCCGCAGCTCTTGCAGGACCGCCAACGCCAACTCGTCATTGGCACAAACCAAACCCTCAGGCAGTGCGTCGGTCCTTCGCTTTTCTGTGTCTTCCATTGCTGTGAGCAACTGCATGGCCAGCGCGGCGCCGGCGGCCTCCGTCAGCGGGACTCTCTCCGGCTCGTTCACCGGCAGCTTGTGGGCGCGCAGGGCCGCCGAGTAACCGGCGTACCGCTCGGACACGTCGTACGAACTCGCCGGATCACCGACGAACAACAAATTTTGCCGCCCGTGATCGAGCAACCGCCTCGTCAGCTGTTCCGCACTGGCGGCACTTTCGCTCCGCACCGAATCGCACCCTGTCACCGGCGGATGCGCTACCAGCACGATCGGTACGCCGGCGCGCCGCAACTCCTGCACCGCCGGGAGATCAAGAGCGTTGCCATGCACAACGATTCCGTCGACCCGCCCAGCCAGGTCCCGCAGGCTGCGCTGGGGATCCGCGTTGCCATGCGTGACCGTCAGGATCACGCTCTGACCGTGCTCACCGGCCCACCGCTCGTACCCCATCAGCAGATCGCCGTAGAACGGGCCGGCCAGGTCGGGCAGCACGAGCCCGTGCGCCTCGTGACGTTGCACCGCGAGACTTCGGGCGGCTCGCAGCGGCACGTAGTTCAGCTCGCGGGCCGCCTGGTCGACCCTCTCCTTCGCCTTCGCCGACACCGGACCGGTCCCTTGCAGGACACGCGAAACTGTCGCGATCGACAGCTTCGCGAGCGCCGCGACGTCATAGATCGTCGCGGGCCTGCTGGTTCCGGATGCCATCGTGCGAGTCCTTCCGCGGTCTGTCCGACAGGCTCCCATCGCGAAAGTGGAAGCGCTTACACTTTTCGACCTTGCCCTGTCCGGACCGGATCGGTCAAGGCCTCGGCGGTATCCATCACGCTCTGTCGCAGCGCGGGATCGGTCTGAGCGTCGTCGAGAGCGGCTCGCTCTTCCGGCTCGCCGCAGCGGTCCGCTACGGGTCCTGAACTTGCTCGTCTGCAACCATGAACGCGTGACGACACACGGGCAATCAGCGGAACGGGAGGACCGGCTCTGGCTGGTCCGGCATGGCGAAACCGAATGGAGCAAGTCGGGACGGCACACGTCGACAACCGACCTGCCGCTCACCGAAGAAGGGGAGCGGATCGCCGCCTCGTTGAAGGAACGGCTGGCGGGCGAACAGTTCGACCTGGTCCTGACCAGCCCACGCCAACGCGCCCGGCGGACGGCGGAACTCGCCGGCTTCCCGGACGCCGAGGTCGACGACGACCTGGTCGAATGGAACTACGGCGACTACGAAGGCATCACCACCGCGGAGATCCGCAAGACCGTTCCCGGCTGGACCGTCTGGGCGAACCCCGTACCCAACGGCGAAACCCCAGCCGAAGTCGCCACCCGCCTCGACCGGGTCAACGCCCGCATCGCCGCCGTCGACGGCGACGTCCTAGTCTTCGGCCACTCCCACGCCCTCCGCGCTTTAACGGCGCGCTGGCTGGAACTGGACGTCACCGAAGGCCGCCACTTCGTCCTCAACACAGCCACGGTCTCAGTCCTAGGCTGGGAACGAGGCTCCCCCGTAATCCACCACTGGAACAGCTAGCACAACCCCACCCACACAGCTGCTACGTCACTGCTCCCCACCCCAGCTACTGGCTCCTACGTCGCCCTCCGCTGCCTCGCTCGAGGACCTGCTCCCACCCTCGCCGACCCCGCCCACGCCGGTTCCTACGTCGCCGCTCCCCGCCCCCTGCGAGCTCGCGTGCTGACTCCGCCCACGCGGCTCCTCCGTCGCATTCAGTTGCCTCGCACAACGCGTGCCCCGGTCGATCGACTGAGTCGACCACCGTCGTTGCTACCGGGCGCCGGAGTGGTCAGCTCCGAGCGGCAGGCGTTCGTCGGGCATCCCTCGGCTGAGGCGCTACGAGAGCGGTCGTCCCCGGCGCCACCGCGGATGCGCGGTACTGGGTTTGCCTCGCCTACCGTGCATCGCGGCCGGTGGTGGGCGGGTACAGGAGTCGAGCCGCGGGTGCAGTCAGGGCGCTATCAGGTCGATCAGGAGGTCGATGCGTTCCTCGTGGTGGGTGGGGCGGAGGCGGTGGCCTTGGGTGAGGGTGGCGAGGCCGTGGAGGGAGCTCCAGAAGAGTTCGGTGAGGGCTTCGTGTTCTGCGCCGGCGAAGGGTTCGGTGGCCTGGTGGAAGGCGTCGAATGCGGCTCTCAAGGGTGCTGGGGTTTCGTTGGTGCCGAAGGTCAGGTCCGTGCGGCGGACGAACATCGCGTCGTACAGGGCCGGGTGGTCGGCGGCGAACCCGAGGTAGCTGCGGGCGATTCGTCGGAGTGCGTCGGGGGGAGACGCTGCGCCCGAGACGGCTTCGCGTAGTACGGCTGCCAGTTCTTCGAAGCCTTCCAGGGCGACCGTGGCGGCGATGGCGTCCATGTTCTTGAAGTGGCTGTAGAGGACGGGCTGGCTGTACTCCACCTTCTCGGCCAGCTTGCGGGTGGTGACCGCGTCCCAGCCCTCTGCCTCGGCCAGCTCTCGCGCCGCACCGACGATCAGCCGGCCGCGTTCGGCCCGTTCCCGGTCTTTCCGTGACTCCACCATGGTCTCGAATCTAGCAGCGCTAGACAATCTAGCGCTACTTCAGCTAGCGTTGATCGAAATACTAGCAACGCTAGAAATTGGAGCTGAAGATGTCCCTGCGTCGTTTCACCACAATCCTGACCGTCGCCCTCGCGCTCTTCCCGATGTCGTTCGGTCTGCAATACATCTTCGACGGGGCCGGTGCTGCGAGCGGTTTCGGGATCAACCCTTGGCCGACCGGCGTGGCGGCGGGCTACTTCCCTGTCAAGGGGGTCCGTGACGTGGCCCTCGGCGTGATCCTGCTGGTGCTGTTCGTCGCCGGCGAGCGACGCGCGACCGCGATCGCGATGGCGATCGCCACCCTCATCCCGATCGTCGACATGATCACTGTTCTCACTCACGGCGGCTCGGTCGCAACGGCCCTCGGCATCCACGGCCTGACGGCGGCCGTTGTCGCGATCGACGCCTACCTGCTGTTCCGCCTCAACCGGTCCGAAGCGGCACCGATCGCCCCGAAGCCCCAGACGTCACCCGCGAACGAGCACACACCTCGGTGAGCGGCCCCGCACTGAGCAGGCTGCTTGCGATGTTCCTACGGGAGCCGATAAGCCTGCTACTTCTCCCGAATGCTGCTCGTAGTGGTACTGGTGTTGCTTGTGGTCGGGTGTACGGACGTGGTCGCCTGCAAGCCGTGTGGGCCGCCGGTGGTGATGGATGTGAGTTCGGGTCCGAGGTCGACTCGGTGCGGGTGCCTTGCGTCCGATCAGATCAACGTTCTGAGCCTCAGACGTCCTAGCGGGAAAGGCTGCGACTGTGGCGAGCAGGTCGACCTGATCCCGCAGGCCGACGGGACGTTGGTCACCCGGCGAGACCTCGCCGGGTCCGCGTCGTCGCCGTCAGCCCGCTGACCACTCGTAAAGCTCGATCGTGCAGTACTCGCGGAAGCCGAGTCCGGCGTACACGGGACGTCCTGCCGAGGACGAGCCCAGTACGCCGTACGCGATGCCGGAGTCGCGGGCCTCGCACAACGCGGCGTGGGTGATGGCGGCGCCGATTCCGCGGCGGCGGGCTTCGGGGACGGTCATCACGAAGTAGACGCCCGCGACGCCGGCCGCGAGGAAGACGGTGGTCGTCGCGACCGGTTCACCGTCCAGCCAGCCGAGGTAGTGCCGCCAGGGGTCGCCGTAGCCTTCGCGCCGGTAGATCTCCGCCACCCAACGGGCCTCCTTCTCGCCCTCCCCGAAGCCGCGCGCCAACGTCGCCTGCCAGACACCGAGATCCGAGTCGTCCTCAACCCGAGTGATCCGTAGATCATCAAGCGGGCGGGGAGAAACCAGCTGGGTGAGCTCGACCGCCATCCCCGGCTCGCTTCCATCGGCCGTGAAGCCGGCCCTCACCAGCCGCTCGCCGAGATCCGCCGGTCGCATCGACGGCCCGACATGCCAGGTCCCGGGCACTCTGTGGGAGTTCATCAACCGCAGCGACTCGGTGATCGCCAAATCCGCTGTCTCAGTTGACAAGTCGGCCTCGACCACAGCGTTGTGATAGTCGAGCGGTGACCCACCGATACTCCACCGTACCCCGCCGGTCTCCCGCTGCTCGCCACCACCGACCGCGCCCATCCGCATCAACAGCTCAGCAGCGTTGCCCTCGATCGCCCGCACCACCTCAGCCGCATCCATCCAGCCAGTGTCACCGATCACGCGAAGGCGGCGCGATGGGTTTCCAGCCAGGCGCGGAAGGTGCCGGGTGGCCGGCCGAGCACTCGCTCGATGTCAGTGGTGAGGGTTTCGGCGCCCCCAGTGCGGATCAGTTCGGCGCCTCGAAGCGCCACTGTCACCACCGCCTCGTGAAAGCCCGCGGCGAGCATCTGCTCCTCGGCGATCGACGGCGGTACGTCGACCACGTCGACCTCGCGCCGTAGTACGGCGGACAGTCGCGCCGCCTGGTCGGAGACGCTGAGCAATTCGGGGCCCGTCAGCGTGAGCACCTCGCCGTCGTACGAGCCAAGCGGGAGCGTCTCGACGGCAACAGCCGCCACATCGCGGGGATCCACGAAGCCGTGTCGGCCGGAGCCGGTCAGATTGGGTACCGGCTGACCGGCCCGCACCGCCGACGCCCAGCGCAGCGCGTTCGAGGCAAACCCCGCAGGCCGCAGAATCGTCCACGCCAGTCCACTGTCGCGAACTGCCTGCTCACCGGCGACATGCCAACTTCCGGGCAACTTCTCGTCCGAGCCGCCGATCGCGGACAGCTTGACGATCTTCCGTACGCCGGCCGCGCTCGCCGCCCGCACCATCGCCCGGTCATGCTCCGGCACCCACGGCCCAGGGGCAGTGAGCAAGAACACCGATTCGACCCCGTCAACGGCTTCCGCCAACGACTCAGGCTTCTCCAAATCCCCTTGTACTACGGGAACCGGCAACCCGACAGCGCCCGGAGTACGTGTCATCGCACGGACCCTATTGCCGTGAGCAACCAATTGCCGGACTACTTCGCTACCGATGGTGCCACTCGCACCCGTGATCAAGAACATGGCGCCACTGTGGTCGACCAGAAGCCCCCAAGAATAGGAACTTTCGGTACTACGCAGGCCGCCGGCGACTGGCTACGCTCGGCAGATGACCCCATGGATCGAGGAGGTCGGCGTCCAGTACGACGACGGCTCCACCGCCGGCGACTCGCAGGTCCTCGTGCTCCCGCCGGATCCGGCCACCACGGTCGTCTGGCGGATGACAGCCGCGGGCGACTCCGACGTACTCGTGACCGGCCCGCGCACCAAGGCGTCGTACCAGGCGAAGAAGAAATTGCCGGCTTTGGTGCGATTGCGGATTCAGCCGGGGCGCGTGAGATCGCTGCTGGGCGTGGGCGGGGACGAGCTGGTCGATCGAGTGGTACCGCTGACCGAGCTGTGGGGGAGTGCAGCCACGTCGCTGGCCGCCGAGCTGACCGAGCATCGAGACGATCCCGACCGCGCAGTGGACCTGCTCGCACGGCAGCTGGCTGCGAAGGCGCCGGATCGGCAGGGTCGGTCGGGGCGCTCGGAGCTCGTCCTTGCGGCTATCGAGGAGTTGTCGGCGGGTGCCCGGGTCGCGCAGGCAGCCGGTCGTGCGGGTGTGAGCGAGCGGTACCTGCGCCGCGTGTTCATCGAGGCGGTGGGTCTCTCGCCGAAGCATTTCGCCCGGATCAACCGCGTGCGGAGCGTGCTCGGGCGAGCCGGCTCCTGGTCGAGGATCGCGACGGAGGCCGGGTACTTCGATCAGTCGCATCTCGTCGCCGAGTTCCGCAGCATCATGCGCGTGACGCCGGCAGCCTTCGCCGCCGGCCGCGTCCCGGTCACCACCTGCTGAACCCCAGCCGAGCAACCCGCTGAACCCAGCCAAGCAAACCGCTGAACCCCAGCCAAGCAACCCGCTCAACCCCCAGCCGAGCAACCTGCTAAACCCCCAGCCAGGCAACCCGCTCAACCCAATCCAGCAATCTGCGGGCCTCAGCCGGGGAGGGCGTTCCATTGGGCGAGGGTGGAGGCCAGGAGCGTGGTCGTAGGAAGGTTCTCGAATTCCTCCCGGCTGACGAACTTGGCGGCTGAGGCGTCGTCGCCCGCCGTCAGTACGCCGCCCACAGGGACCGCCTCGTAGTCGCGGATCACATAGAGGCGACCACCTGGAGCATCGCGTTCCACCTCGCCGACCAACGAACCGACCTCGACCGCGAGGCCGGTTTCCTCCGCGACTTCGCGGGTCAGCGCCGTCGAGTCGTCCTCGCCCGGCTCGACCCGCCCACCGGGCAGCGACCAGAGCCCGCGACCCGGCTCGTTGGCGCGCTGGACGAGCAGCAACCGGTGCTCGTCGTCGTACACGAGAGCCCCGACACACTCGACGCGGTCGCCATCCATGTGGAGAACCATAAGAGCAAGCGCCGGACACCGATAGCATCACTGCTGACAGTTGTCCAGAGAAAGGATCCCGATCGCTCGTGCGCATCGACCTGCACACCCATTCGAACCGCTCGGACGGCACCGATCCGGTCGACGTCCTGATCGCGCGTGCGAAGCGGGACGGCCTAGACGTGATCGCGCTCACCGATCACGACACGGCCGACGGCTGGGCCGAGGGTCGCCGGGCCGCGGAGGACCTCGCGGTCGGTTTCGTCCCCGGGATCGAGATCTCCTGCAAGCTCAACGGCATCAGCGTCCACCTCCTCGGGTACCTGCTGGATCCGTCATACGAGCCGCTGGCGCGCGAGCTCGCCACGGTCCGTGACGGGCGCACCGACCGGATTCCCTCGATCGTCGCCCGGATCAACGCACTCGGTGTGGACCTCACCGTCGACGAGGTGCTGGCCCAGGCAACCGGTACGCCGTCCGTCGGCCGGCCGCATGTCGCCGACGCGCTGGTTGCCAAGGGCACGGTCGCCGACCGCGGGGAGGCGTTCGACCGGTTCCTCGCCGACGGCCGTCCCGGGCACGTCTCGCACTACGCGATCGACCCGGGCCGCGCGATCGACCTCGTCCGCGAGGCCGGCGGTGTGCCGGTGATCGCGCATCCGTGGGGCAGGTCCAGTCACAAGGTGATCACCGAGGAGACGATCGCGCGATTCGTCACCGACCACGGTCTGGCCGGGATCGAGGTCGACCATCAGGACCACTCACCCGCGTCTCGGGTCGCCCTGCGCGCGATCGCGCAGAACCTGGGCATCATCTACACCGGCTCCAGCGACCACCACGGCGCCGGCAAGATCGACCACGAGCTGGGAGTGAACAGCACCGAGCCCGAGCAGTTCGAGGCGCTGCTCGAGGTCGCCAAGACGAACGCCGCGGCCGCCGACGCGACCGTGCCCGAGGCCTACCTGCCGTGAACAGCATCATCAACATCTCGTTGCTCAGCTCGGTCTTCGTCACGCTCTTCGTGATCATGGATCCACCCGGCACCGTGCCGGTCTTCATCTCACTGACGGCCGGCCAGTCGCGCGCGGTCCGGAAGAAGGCGGCCTGGCAGGCGGTCCTGGTCGCCTTCGGCGTGATCGTGGTGTTCGCCGCCTTCGGCCAGCAGATCCTGCAGCACCTGGGCATCACCTTGCCGGCGCTCCAATGCGCCGGCGGCCTGCTGCTTCTGCTGATCGCGTTGCAGCTGCTGACTGACACGGCCGAGGACCCGGTCCAGACGAAGAACGTCAACATCGCCTTCGTCCCCCTCGGGACGCCGTTGCTCGCGGGGCCGGGTGCGATCGTCGCCACCATGGTGTTCGTGCAGCGCGCCGACGGGAAGCTGGCCGACGTCGTCGCGATCTCGGTCGGCATCGTGCTGATCCACATCGTGATGTGGCTGACGCTGCGCTTCTCCGGCGTGATCATGCGGATCCTCGGCGAGAACGGCGTCCTGCTGGTCACCCGGATCGCCGGTCTGCTGCTGAGCGCGATCGCGGTCCAGCTGGTCGCCGACGCGGTCACCGACTTCATCCAGGCCGGCTGACGGCCGGCGGCATAGGGTCCGACCGATGAACGACATGCTGCCCGGGATGCCGACGAGGCTGTTCGTCGCGACGCCGACGAAGCTGCTCAACTTCGCCGACTGCAAGCGCAAGTACCGCTACACCTACCTCGAGACGCCACGCCCGCCGAAGGGCCCGCCCTGGGCGCACAACACGGTCGGCGCGATCGTCCACGAGGTGCTCGCCGAGTTCTGGCGCTGGCCCGCCTCCCGGCGTACGAGGGTGGAGGCGGTGAACAAGGTCCGGTCGAGCTGGCGGAACGAAGGCTTCCGCGATCTCGATCAGTCGGCCGTCTGGCGGGAGCGCTCCGCGGACATGGTCGCCACCTACCTGCACAACGCCGATCCGTACTTCGAGCCTCGCGGCGTCGAGCGGACCGTGTCGTTCACCACCGAGCGGGCGAGCCTGCGCGGCCGGGTGGACCGGATCGACGAGCGCCCGGCCCGGGACGGCAGCGGCGGCACCGAGCTCGCGATCGTCGACTACAAGACCGGACGCCGGCCGCTCACCAGCACAGATGCCAGGTCCTCGCTGGCGATGGCGCTGTACGTGCTCGGCGCGCGCCGGGTGCTGCACCGCCCGTGCACGCGGGTCGAGCTACATCACCTGCCGACGAACACGATCGCTGTCGCCGACCACGACGAGCAGTCACTGGCCCGACACCAGCGCCGCGCCGAGTCGATCGCGGACGACGCCGCCGCGGCCGAGGCGAAGTGGCGCGAGGGGCTGACTCCCGCGGAGGCCGACGAGCTCTTCCCGCCCGAGCCGTCCCCGCTGTGCGGCTGGTGCGACTTCGCCCGGATATGCCCGCAGGGCCGCCGAGTCGCCCCGCCCCGCGATCCCTGGGCAGCCCTCGACGAAACCGACGGCATCCCCGCCCCGGACATCGCCGAAGCCGGCTGACCGAACTGCGCCGGACCTCGCCGAAGCCGGCTGACGGAACTGCGCCGGACCTCGCCGAAGCCGGTTGACGGAACTGCGCCGGACCTCGCCGAAGCCGGTTGCCGGAACCGCGCTGGCACGATCGAGGCCGGCTGACGGAGCATCGCTGGCACGATCCGGGTCGGCTGACGTCCTGCGTGTCAGCGGCGTGTGCGTGGCGTGCCAGCGAGGGACGTGAAGGTTAGGTCACTGGAAAAGAAAGGTGACCGTCATGACCACGAAGACCCTTCGCCTGGTGTCTGTGCCCGGAGCCACGCTGCATTGCGAAGTCAGTGGCAGCGGCCCGGTCCTCCTGCTCATCTCCGGCGGGGGCACCGACGCGGCGGCGTACGACGGGATCGTGCCGCAGCTCGCCGAGCAGTACACCGTGGTCACCTACGATCCACGCGGGAACTCGCGGAGTCCGTTCACCGGCGCACCCGAGGACGAGCAGGTCGATCGGGCCGCCGAGGACGCGCTGGCCGTCCTGGACGCGGTGGCGCCCGGCGTACCGGCGTACGTGTTCGGCAGTAGTTCCGGAGCGATCACGGGGATGGAACTGCTCGTCCGGCACCCGGACCGGGTGCGATTGCTGGTCGCCCACGAGCCGCCGGCGGTCGAGCTGCTGCCGGATCCGACCGACCCGCGAGAGTTCTTCCTCGAGGTGTACGACACCTATCGGCGCGAGGGCCGGGCGGCGGCCGACCAGTTGTTCCTCGGCGGGATCGGCATCGACGACGACCAGCTACCGCCCCTGGCCGAGCTGCCGGCGGAGTTCCGCGAGGTGATGGAGCGGATGGACGCCAACAGTGACGTGTTCTACGAGCACAAGTTGCTGCCGTTCATCAGCTACCGCCCGGATGTCGCGGCGCTGGTCGCCCTCGAGGACAAGTTCGTACCGGCCGTCGGCAGCGAGTCGTCGAAGGTCCTCCCGGCCGAGCCGATCCTGGCGCTGTCGGAGCGACTCGGCTGGTCCGTGGTCGCTTTCCCTGGTGGTCACGGGGGCTACACCAGTGACCCGTTCGAGTTCGCCACCCTGCTGCAGCGGGTGCTGGCCGGAAAGGTTGCGCGATGACCGCGAAGACGCTGAACAAGCTGGCCGTGCCCGGCGCGACCCTGCACTACGAGGTGACCGGTTCCGGGCCGATGCTGTTGCTGATCGCCGACGGCGGGACCGACTCGGGTGCGTTCGACAGCATCGTCGAACCGCTCGCCACGCAGTACACAGTGGTCGCCTACGACCCGCGCGGGAACTCCCGCAGCCCGTACGCCGGGAGGCCGGCCGATGACCAGGTCGAGCTCTCGTCGGCGGATGCGCTGACCCTGATCGATCTGCTCTCGCCCGACGCTCCGGCTTTCGTCTTCGGCACCGGCACGGGCGCGATCACCGGGATGGACCTGATCAGCAGGTATCCGCAGCGGGTCCGGATGCTCGTGGCGCACGAGCCGCCGGCCGTCGAACTGCTCGCGGAGGCTGAGCACGCGCGGGCGTTCTTCGCCGACGTCTACGGCACCTACCAGCGGGAAGGCGCGCCGATGGCGCAGTTGCTCTATGCCGGTGGGACCGGTCTGGACGAGGACGACCTGCCCGCGCCGGAGGACCTGCGCCCGGAATTCCGCGAGTTGCTGGACCGGACCGAAGCCAACGCCGGCACCTTCTTCGCGCACAAGTTGTTGCCGTTCACCCGGTATCGGCCGGATCTCGTTGCGCTGAAGGCGGTTGCCGACAAGGTGGTCCCGGCCGCCGGTGTGGACGCGGCCAGGCATCTTCCGGCTCAGCCGGTGGTCGTGCTCTCCGACGTCATCGGCTGGCCGGTCGTCAGCTTCCCCGGCGGGCACAACGGGTACGCGAGCCACCCGGGTCGCTTCGCCACCCTGCTGGCCCAGGTGCTGGAGGCGGAGCTCACCTAAACGAGTTGACGCCCGCCAGCGCACCGGCGTACCGTCACTCTCCTTCCCTTGACAACGGCGTGTTCTGCATGCCGCCACAGTGGTGTCCGAACCCCCGGGTCCTGACGGATCCGGGGTAGTTCTGCGTGCCGCTGACGCCGGATACCACCCAGAGAAACCAGAGGAGGTACGGCGTGGGGGTGTACTGGGCGATCGCGGTGCGATCGTTCCGGCGGTTCTCGACCTATCGGATCGCCACCCTGTCCGGTGCGTTCACCAATACCGTTTTCGGCTTCATCTTCTGCGGTGTCTATCTGACGCTGTGGCACATCTCGCCCGGGCTCGGCGGATACGACCAGTCCGACGCGCTCACGTTCGTCTGGCTCCAGCAGGGGCTGCTGGCGCCGATCGGGATCTTCGGCGCGACCACCACGGTCGAGCTCGGCGAGCGGGTCCGGACCGGTGAGATCGCGGTCGACCTGTATCGGCCGACGGATCTGATGGTCTGGTGGCTCTCGGTCGATGCGGGCCGGGCCTGGTTCCAGTTGGTGACCCGCGGTGGGGTTCCGCTGCTGGTCGGCGCGCTCGTGTTCGACCTGACCTTTCCGACCTCGGCGGTGCAGTGGCTGGCGGTCGCGGTCACGCTGGCGTTCGGCATCCTGATCAGCTTCGCGATCCGGTACATGGTCGCGCTGTCGGGCTTCTGGATCACCGACTCGCGCGGGCTGGAGAGCCTCGCGATGGTGCTGTCGTTGTTCTTCTCCGGCACGATCCTGCCGCTGGTCGTCTTCCCCGGCTGGATCGGCGAGGTGGCCCGGGCGACGCCCTGGGCGGCGACGTTGCAGGTGCCGATCGATGTCTGGCTGGGGCGCAATCCGGGCGGGATCACGTCCGCGCTGATGTTCCAGCTGTTCTGGATCGTCGTCCTGGTGCTGGCCGGCCGGCTGGCGACGATGCTCGCGACCCGGAAGGTGGTGGTCGCCGGTGGTTGAGTTGCTGCGCCGCGCGCCCGCGCAGTACTGGATGCTGGTGACGATGTGGATCCGGTCGTCGCTGGCCTACCCGGCGTCGTTCGTGCTGATGCTGATCGCCCAGGCGCTGATCACCGGCACCGACTTCATCGCGATCCTGCTGATGTTCAGCCATCTCAAGGCTTTCGGCGGCTTCAGCCTGGCCGAGATGGCGCTGCTCTACGGCACGGCGTCGATGACGCTCGGTGTGGCTGACCTCTTCACCGGCTCGGTGGAGCGGATCGGGCAGCGGATCCGCGCCGGTGATCTCGACGTCTGGCTGGTCCGGCCGGTACCGGCCTTCCTGCAGGCGGTCAGCGACAACTTCGCGCTCCGCAGGCTGGGGCGTCCGATCCAGGCGCTGATCGTGATGGTGGTTGCCCTCAGCAACTTGCAGGTCGACTGGACGGCCGCCAAGGTGATGCTGCTGGTGGTATCCCTGATCAGTGGGGCGATCATCTTCGGCGCGATCTTCGTCCTGGGAGCCGCGTTCCAGTTCATCTCGATCGACGCGGCCGAGGTGACGAACTCCTTCACCTACGGCGGGCAGTTCCTGACCCAGTACCCGCTGTCGATCTTCGGCAAGAACATCGTCCGGGCCGTCACGTTCGTCGTACCGCTTGCCTTCGTCAACTACTACCCGGTCCTCTATGTGCTGGACAAGCCGGCCCCGCTCGGGCTGGCGGGCTGGACCGGCCTGCTCGCGCCGGCCGTCGCGGTCGTCATGGTCGCGCTGGCGGCACTCGCCTGGCGCGGTGGTCTTCGTCGCTATCGAAGTTCTGGGAGCTGATTGTGAGCGTCATCGAACTGGAGAACGTCTCCCGCGCCTTCACCGTGTCCAGCCGGACCGGTCTGCGGCGTACCCGGCGGGAGGTGCGGGCGGTCGACGGGCTGTCCTTCACCGTCGAGCCCGGCGAGGTGGTCGGCTACATCGGCCCGAACGGCGCCGGCAAGTCCACCACGATCAAGATGCTGACCGGCATCCTCGTCCCCACCGGCGGTACGATCCGGGTCGCCGGTGTCGACCCGTCGCGGAACCGGATGAAGCTGGCCAAGCGGATCGGCGTCGTCTTCGGCCAGCGCACGACGCTGTGGTGGGACCTGCCGCTGAAGGACTCGTTCGCGGTGCTGCAGAAGATGTACGGCGTACCGCGGGCCCGGCACGCCGAGAACCTGGCCACCTTCGTGGAACTGCTCAACCTCGGTGACCTGCTCGACGTACCGGTCCGGCAGTTGTCGCTCGGTCAGCGGATGCGCGGCGACATCGCGGCGGCACTGCTGCACGATCCGGAGATCGTCTACCTGGACGAACCGACGATCGGGCTCGACATCATCAGCAAGGCGCGGCTGCGCGAATTCCTTGCCGAGGTCAACAAGGAGCGCGGAACGACGATCATCCTCACCACCCACGACCTGGACGACATCGAGGCGCTCTGCTCCCGCGTGATGGTGATCGACCACGGCCGCCAGGTGTACGACGGCACGCTGGCCGGCCTGCGCGCCAGCCAGTCGGCCCCGCGCACTCTGGTGGTCGATCTCGCCTCCTCTCTACCGGCCATCACCGTCGACGGCGCCACCGTCACCAAGGTCGACGGCCCGCGCCAGCACCTCACCTTCCCCACCAGCACGTCGGCCGCACCCCTGGTAGCCCAGATCGCCGCGAACTACCCCCTCGTCGACCTCTCGGTCGCCGAACCCACCATCGAATCCATCATCGCCCGCCTCTACACCGCCGCCACCCCTACCCCCTAAGCCAAATCAGCGATGTGCGCCGAGAAGACCTCGTCAGGGCTGAGGGATTCAGTGTCGGCCTGCCAACGCCTCAACGCATCAGGAAAGATGATGTGGTCGACGGTTCCGACCCCGGCGGAGATCAGCCGGCGCGCCTCGGCGAGGCCGATATCGGTGTAGCTGAGTTCCCTGGTCATGAAGTAGTCGTGCCGGATGCCGTCGTTGCGGTGGAACCGGCCGGTGTTCACGACGTAGGTCCAGATGTCCTCGTCGATCAGGGCCGCGACCCAGAGCCGATGAGATCCTTCAGCGACCAGGTAGAGCCGTGTCATCGTTCGATCCCATCTCGAGGGTTCACTGTCGGGGTAGCTCCAGGCTTGGTCCGCTCCTGGCGAGCCGGTTGACCTGCGGCCGGCCGCGCCGCGGGGCCGACGTGGCCACCACCGTACTTTCTGATTTCGACCGGCACGCCACCGAGTTCGGTGAGTTCGGCGACACCAGTGGGCTGACGCAGGCCGTCCGACAAGCTGATGCACGCCGCTCGCGCGGCGACGCGGGCCTGCCTGGGCTGACGCGGATCGCGCTCGATCTCGTACAGGGGAGTCGTCCGGGTCTTGACCTCGATCGACTCCCGCGAATGGATCTGTAGCTCGACGAGTTCGCCTTCACAGCGCAGGAAGGTGTGCAGTCCCTTGTACCTGCTGCCGTCGACATACGAGTGGTGTGCGGACTCCATCGTCCAGCCCTTCGCCTGCAGGTCGCGCACGATGTCGGTGGCTGCGGCGACGAGATCATCAGGCTCCGGGACGACGATGGTGTAGCGCAGCAGGTCCTCGGGCGAGAGGACACGCCCGGAGTTGTCGAACTTGCTGAGCTTGCGGGCCAGCGACTGCGGCGACTTCATCCGGTGCTGCAGGTGATGCGGCTCGATGCCCGACGGCACAACTTCGGTGAAGTCCGCCGTCACGCGGCGTTCGACCTCGGCAGCCCGTCTCAGCATCGCCAGGCTGCGGACGGCCGCGCTTTCATCGAACTGGACGGCGATCTCGGTCTTGGTGGGGAGGGGGTCGCCCCAGTCGAGGGGGCGGTGGGTGGTGAGGCGGGCGTGCAGGTCGCGTGGCTCCGGTAGGTCGTCCAGTTCTGGCGGCGGCATCGGAATCTCCCCAGTCGATTTCGTTGCTTCGACGGTAGTCAGCCGGGGCGCGGCTGTGGGGCGACTTCGGCAATCTGTGGATAACCGTGGTCCGGCTCGGCTGATTGCGATCGGGTTGCCGGTTCGCTGCGACCATGACCCGGTGACTGCGGTTTCGTTGACTTGGTGGCGGGACCCAACCGGACCGGGCGTTCGCGGGTAGACAGGGTGTGTCGACGATGACGGATGAGCGAGCGGGTGCCACGGCTCCGCCCGCGGACGGTGCGGCGTTCGTCGACTGGGTGCGTCCGCATCTGGCCGCGATGGCGAGGCTGGCCGCGCGGCTCGCGGTCGGAGCCGATCGCGACGACATCGTCCAGGAGTCGCTGGCCCGCGCGTGGATGAAGCGACAGCAGTACGACGCGTCCCGTGGTACGGCGTCGTCGTGGCTGCTGGCGATCACGGCCGACCAGGCTCGCAAGGCAGCCCGGCGACTGCGGCCGGTCGCGGAGCTCGGCGACCACGATGCCGCCGAAGCCCGGCCGGACGTGGAAGCGCGAGTGGACGTGGACCAGGCGCTCGCCAGGTTGTCCGCCCGGCAGCGACTGGCTGTGGACTGCTACTACTTCGCCGACCTGTCGATCGGTGACACGGCGGCGGTGATGGGGTGCTCCGAGGGCACCGTCAAATCAACTCTTTCCGATGCGCGGGCCCGCCTGCGCTCCTTGCTGGAGGTCAGCGAATGAGCCCGAGCGACGAGGTCGACGACCTGCTGACGAAGGCCGGTGCCGACTGGCGGGCCGGTCAGCCGTCCCCGCCCGAACCCGACCTGTCCCGGATCGTCCCGGCGAAGAAGGCGCGCCGCTGGCTCGTCCCGGCGCTGGCCGCCGCCAGCGTCGCGGCGATCGCGACGGCCGCTCTGATCGTCCTGCCGGACAAGCACCAGCCTTCCGTTGCCCAGGGCAAGCAGCCCGCAGCGTCGACGGCGCTGGGTTCGATCGCCGGGGCCAAGAAGCATCCGCTGCAGGTGCGGGTCGGTGACCGGGTCCAGGTCGACGGCGAGGTGGTCGCCGCTCCGGGCAAACCGGTCGTCTACTGCTTCCCCGTCGTGACGAGCCTCCCGGCCGTGGTCGGCCAGGGTCCCAAGCCGGCGAAATGTGAGCAGGGTGCCGAGCTCGTGCTGACCGGGGTCGACGTGGACCGGCTGACCGATCTGTCCACGGTGCAGGGCGTGAAGGCCGGATTCGCCCACCTGGAAGGGAGCTGGGGCGGCGACAAGATCGCGGTCGACAAGCAGGGTCCCGTCGTGGCGACGCCGGATGCCGGGCCCAAGGTTCCGTGCGCCGCACCGCCAGGCGGCTGGAAGCCAGGCACCTCCGACAATCTGGTCACCCCCGCCGTCGCGGCCTTCGTCGACGCGCGCCCGAACCAGTTGCAGGAGCTGTCCATCGGCCGGGCGAACGGCGACGGCTCCCCGAGCGTCCTGATCGTCGGCGTGGCGCACGGCGATCCCGCCCAGCTCCGCCAGCTCCTCGCGCCGGTCTTCAAGGGCAACCTGTGCGTCACCAAGGTCAAGCTCAGCAAGACCGAGGTCGACAAACTCCGCGACCGGGTCGGCGCCATTCCGCCCGCCGTACTCCGTCCCCTCAGCTACGGCGGCAGCGTCGGCAACCATCCGATCAACATCACCCTCCGCATCCTGGACGACCAGGCCCTCACCGCCCTCGAACCCCTAGGCCTGGACAACCTCACCATCACCCCGATCATCCGCCCGGTGAACTGAGGACGGGGCCCACGCCGGACGACAGAACCGGCGCGAAATCCACCTCTTCGACCGGGATCGAATACCCGTGCCAGGGGGCTTCGAGGTCGGTCGAATGTGTTGCGATCCGGCGCAGACCGGATTGAACTCAGCGGGTCAACTACCACGCTGGGAGGGCCCCATGGGCAACCGCAGGCTGCATCCTGTGACGATCCGGCGAGCCAGGATCGCGCTGGCTACGCTGCTGAGTACAAGTGTGATCGTCTCGATGCACGGATTGCAGGCGACCGCGGTCCCGCAGCCGAAGCACGACGACGTGAGCTTCAGCACCAGCAAGCCGAAGTCGGTCTCGGGCAAGACGTTGCGAGCCGAGCCCGGGGTCGCGGACCTGGACGCTCAGCGTGCCCTGACGAGCACACCGACGGTCAACTGGCCGAAGCCCGCCGTTGCCGAGGTCACCGTGCCCACCGCGGGACTCAAGGCCACCTCGACGGTTCAGGCAACCGGAATGCCGGTGAAGGTCGGTGCCGTTGCCGCAGGCACCGGTCGAGCGCTCGCTGCCGCGAGCCCGGCCAAGGTGAGGGTCGACCTCCTCGGACAGCGCAAGGACCAGCTCCTGGTCCAGGTCGCCCGGTCCGACGGCCGGAGCGCGGCCGGCCGAATCGCGTTGAGTGTCGACTACTCCCGCTTCAAACAAGCCTTCGGCGCCGACTGGGGCAGCCGGCTGCGCGTGGTCCAGCTTCCGTCGTGCGCCCTGACGACACCGGAGAAGGCGGCCTGTGCCGGCATCCCGCTGCCCACTCACAACGACGGGACAGGTGAGCTGTCGGCAGATGTCACCGCTGCCCCCGCCAACACCTTGTACGCCGTACAGGCGGGTGCTTCGGGCGCGGACGGGGACACTGGCGCCACCAGCCTGAGCCCGACCGCGACCTGGCAGGTGGGCGGCTCATCCGGTGACTTCAACTGGAACTACCCGCTGCAGGTGCCGCCGAGCCTGGGCGGTCCGAAGCCGGATCTCGGCATCGCCTACTCGTCGGGCAGCCTCGACGGCCGGACGACCACGGCGAACAACCAGTCGTCGTGGGTCGGCGCCGGGTTCGACTTCGCCCCGGGCGGATCGATCGAACGACGCTACGCCTCGTGCGCGACGAAGTCGGAGCAGAACGGCAACAACGGCACCAAGGTCGTGGGCGACCTGTGCTGGGCCACCGACAACGCGATGCTGAGCCTGAACGGCACCGGCGGCGAACTCGTTCAGGACGACAGCTCCGGCAGTTGGCATCCGCGCGGTGACGACGGCACCAAGATCGAGCGGGTGAAGGACCCGGCCAAGCACAACGGGGACGCCGACGGCGAGTACTGGATCGTGACCAGCAAGGACGGGACGAAGTACTACTTCGGCCTGAACCAGCTGCCGGGTTACGACACCGCAGTGAACAAGGAGGAGACCAAGTCGGCCTTCACCGTTCCGGTGTACGGCAACAACGACAAGGAGCCCTGCCACCAGACGGTCTTCGCGGACTCGTACTGCAACCAGGCCTACCGATGGAACCTGGACTATGTCGTCGACGTGCACGGCAACACCATGAGCCTGTTCTACGACACCGAATCGAACTACTACTCCCGCAACGCCACCGCGACCACCGTCAGCTCCTACACCAGGGCCGGCAACGTCAAGCGGATCGAGTACGGCCAGCGCGACGGTGAGGTCTTCTCCGGCAAGGCGGTCGGGCGGGTCCAGTTCAACACCGCGGAACGGTGCCTCAACACCTGTACGGCGAGCGACTACCCGGACACCCCGCTGGACCAGGAATGCACCAGTCCGACGAACTGCAACAACAAGTTCAGCCCGACGTTCTGGACCAAGAAGCGGCTGGACAAGATCACCACGGAAGTCTGGCGGGACGGCTCGTTCGCGCCGGTCAGCTCGTGGCGGATGCAGCAGACCTACCTGAAGGGCGACAACGAGCGGGCCGGGTTGTGGCTCGACGGAATCAGCAACACCGGACTGCTCGGCACGGCCGTCCAGTTGCCCGCGATCACTTTCGCCAGCACGATGCTGGCCAACCGGGTCGCGGGTTCGGCCGGAACGAAGCTGGAATGGCCCCGGATCAAGGCGATCAAGTACGGCACCGGTGGTGAGATCTCGGTCAACTACAAGACGCCTGACTGCAGTCTGCCCGGTAACGTACCGGCGCCGGACACCAACGGAAAGCTGTGCCATCCGATCAAGTGGACCCCGACCGGGCAGGCCGAGCGGGAGGACTGGTTCAACAAGTACGTCATCGACAACGTGACCGAGTCCGACCTGACCACGGGCAACGAGCCGATGGTCACCAGCCTCGAGTACCTGACGCCGCCGGCCTGGCGCTTCGACGAGGAGGACGGCCTGGTCGAGATCGGGCAGAAGACGTGGTCGCAATGGCGTGGGTTCGGCAAGGTCAGGGTGACCAAGGGAACCGTGGCGGGCAAGCAGGACGTCGAGGAGAACACTTACTTCCGCGGGATGGACGGAGACCGGACCGCGGCCGGCGGCGTCAAGACCGAGACCGTTGAGGACAGCAACCATGTGAAGCTCGCCGACCTGAATCCGCTGTCCGGCCAGCGCCGTGAGCAGATCGTCTACGACGGGACCGCGATAGCCGATCGCAGCATCACCGACGAGTGGGTGTCAGCACCCACCGCGACCCGGGTCCGTCCGTGGGGTACGACCAGTTCGTACCAGGTGCAGGAGAAGAAGACCTGGCAGGAGCAAGTGGTCAGCGGCGGTACCCGGAAGAGTGCCAGCACGAACGTCTATGCGGAGAAGAACGACCCGGATGGTGTGCCGGTCGGTGTGCTGAAGCAGACCAGTGATCAGGGCGACCTGGCCACTGCCGCGGACGACAGTTGTACGACGTTCACCTATGCGGCCAATCCGGCGAAGGGACTGTCCGAGGTCATCGTGCGTAAGCGGACTGTCTCGGTCACCTGCGACCAGCCCGCGACCAACGCGCAGGTGCTGGCAGACGAGCTGACCGGCTACGACAACGCCGCGGCGGGCACTGTGGTCCGCGGCGATCAGACCTCGAAGCAACGGCTGTCCGGATTCACGCCGGACGGGGCGCCGACGTACCAGACCGTCACCACGTCGAGCTACGACGCCTACGGCCGGGTCGAGAGCACGAAAGATGCCGTCGGCAACGAGTCCAAGGTGCAGTACGTGCCGGCCACCGGCCCGGTGACGGCGACCAAGGTGATCCAGCCGAACGGTCAGACCAGTACGACGGAGGTGGATCCGGGCAACGGCCTGACCACGGCGGTCACCGACCCGGCCGGCCGCAGGACGGTGACGGCTCACGACGGCCTCGGCCGGGTGACGAAGATCTGGCAGCCGGGCAGGACCACCTCGCAGACCCCGAACACGGAGTACCAGTACCTGGTCCGGACCGACGGTGCCGGCGTGGTGACCACCAAGACGCTGAAGGCCGACGGCGTCGGGGTCGACACCAGTTATGAGCTGCAGGACGGACTGATGCGCAAGATCCAGACGCAGGCGCCGTCGAAGGACGGCGTCGGGCGGCTGATCACCGACTACGTCTACGACTCGAAGGGTCTGCAGAGCAAGCAGAACGGGCCGTTCTACAACGAGGCACCGCCTGGCACCGACTACTTCGAACCCAACGAGGAGGAACTGCCGGCGCAGAAGGTCACCGAGTACGACAACCAGGACCGCCCGGTGAAGGAGAGCTTCGTCTCCGAGGACCAGGTCCAGTGGAGCGTCGATCACCTCAACGGCGCCGACCGGCAGACGATCGACCCGCCGACCGGTGAGCAGGCGACCACCCGGATCAACGATGTCCAGGGCCGCATGATCGAGCAGCGCCAGTACCTCGGTGACTCGGCCACAGGCCCCTACGACAGCACCTTCTACACCTACCACCCGGCCGGTCAGCTGGCGACGGTGAAGGACCCGGCGGGCAACCTGTGGAAGTTCGACTACGACGTGCGCGGCCGCAAGATCCGCAGTCAGGATCCCGACACCGGCGTCACGACGTACGAGTACAACGATCTCGATCAGGTCGTCTCCCAGAAGGACGGCCGGGGAACGGTGCTGTCGTACAGCTACGACAACGCGGGGCGGAAGACCGCCGTTTACAAGGGACTCGTGCAGACGGCTGCCAACATGCTGAGCGAATGGAAGTACGACTCGATCAAACCGGGCTCGCTGACCAGCTCCACCCGCTACGTCAACGGCAACGCCTACACGACCAGGGTGACCGGCTACAGCGAAGCGGACGGCAAGCCGACCGGTACCGAACTGGTCATCCCTGCCTCGGAAGGCGCACTGGCCGGGACCTACCCGATCGGCAAGACCTACACCCCTGACGGGCAGCTCGACACCACCTCGGTGCCCGCGGTCGGTGGACTGCCGAAGGAGGACCTCAAGGTCGGCTACAACGCGCAGAACCAGCCGAGCACGCTGACCGGCGCGGACACCTACATCACCCAGACCTCGTACACGGCCTTCGGCGAGACGTCCGGCATCACGATGTCGCGGAACGGTCAGCCGGTCCAGCAGGTGTTCGACTACGACGAGGTCACCCGCCGCCTGTCCCGGGCCGTGACGAAGTCGGAGACCAAGAAGTACGCCGACCTCAACTACACCTACGATGCCGCCGGCAACATCACGCAGCTCACCGACGTCGCCGCGGAGTCCAGTGGTGAGAGCGACGACACCCAGTGCTTCGGATACGACGCCTTCCGCCGGATGACTCAGGCCTGGACCCCGGCCGACGGGAACTGCGCGGCCGCGCCGGACAAGGCCAAGCTGGGCGGTCCCGCGCCGTACTGGCACAGCTGGACGTTCGACAAGTCCGGCAACCGCAAGACCGAGACCCGGACCACGGCGACGGGTGCGACCACCAGCACCTACAGCTACCCGACGAACGGAGTGCAGCCGCACTCGCTCCTCAAGGTCACCAACGGGGCGAACACCAACCAGTACACCTACGACGCGGCCGGAAACCTCAAGACCCGGACCCTGAACGACGCCGGCGAGACCTCGACCTTCGACGACGAGGGGCACCTCAGCACTGTCGTTGCCGGGAGCAAGTCGACGTCCTATCTGTACGACGCCGACGGCAACCGGTTGATCCGGCGCGACCCGACCGGAACCACGCTGTACCTCGACGGCACCGAGTTGTTGATGAAACCGGACAAGACCGTGGTCGGCACCCGGTACTACTCCTACGGCGGACAGACTGTTGCCGTCCGCAAGGGAGCGAGCGACCTGAGCTGGCTCAGCACCGACAACCACGGCACGGCCAACCTGAGCATCGACGCCACCACCCTGGTCGGCCAGAAGCGCCGGTCCACGCCGTACGGCGAGCTCCGTGGCGCCGTACCGGCCAGCTGGCCGGGGCAGCGAGGATTCGTCGGCGGGACCAACGACGACTCCACCGGTCTGACCCATCTGGGTGCCCGCGAGTACGACCCGACGATCGGCCGGTTCATCTCGGTCGACCCGGTGGCCGACTTCAACGATCCGCAGCAACTCAACGGCTATGCCTATGCCAACAACAATCCCGTGAGCTTCAGCGACGCCGACGGTCAACGGACGGTCACCGAGACGATCACGGTGATGAAGACGGTCACCTACGTGATCACCAAGCGCATAGTGGAGTACCAGAAGGTCCGGATCCTGGTGCACGCGTGGGTGGCCGTGCTGGGTGCGCTGGCGACGATGGCGAAGGCTCTCGGGATGTACGCGCTGGGTGCGGTGCTCGGTGCCTACAAGGCGCACTACGAGACGGTCGAGAAGAAGATCGTCCGGATCATCCATCAACTGGTGAAACAGCTGATCAGGGTGGTCAAGAAGATCCAGCGCTACGTCGGTCCGGACGAACGCGAGGACCTGAATCAGATGATGAAGGCCGCCACCTCCCTGACCGACCCGAGCCAGGGCGCGAACAGCCTGTGGAAGATGAGTGCCCTGCTCGACGACTTCGCCAACGCCTCCCACAAGTGGGCGGTCGCGGCGAAGGTGATCACCGACCAGCCCAAGGGCGGTGGTGGCGGCGCGAGTGGTGGCGGGGAACCCGACCCGTACGGCGGCGCCTCGATCCACGGACAGGACCCGGGCGAGGACTCCGACGACAAGGCGACCGCGATGATCCTCGGCGGGATGGGCGGCGGAGCCCTGGCCCTGCTGTGCCTTCCGGCGGCCATTGCGTGCGGGGCCGCCGCCGCCATCACCGTCGGTATCGGCGGCGCCGGACTCGGCGCATGGACGGGCAACGCGACCTTCAACTACGTCAACGGCGCCGATGGCAAGGCGCACTGGGAGCGGCTGTGGGCGCCGCATGTCCTGAACACGGGCTTCCTCGAGTGGTGGCTCAAGGTGAACGCGCCGCTGCCGCAACGTCCGGACGCCGATCCGAATCAGCCCTGCAAGCACATCTATGCGATGGGCGCCGGGTGTTGACGATGATCGGTGGGTCCGGAAGAAGGAAGACGGCTCTGCTGGCCGCGTTGACGACGCTGGTGATGCTGCCGGTGCCTGTCGCGGCCGCGCAGCAGTCGGCCGGCGGTTCCGCCGAGGCTTCGTCAGCGCGAACCGAGCCGGACGATGCGGCAGCGGAAGCCAGGAAGTCCGGTCATGACGTCGAGTTGACGGCTCTGCGGTCCGAGACCAGTCAGGTGTTCGTCCAGCCGTCGGGTGAGCATCGCCTGGAGCAGTACGCCTATCCGGTTCGTGCCCGCAAAGGCACCGGCTGGTCCCCGATCGACACCACGCTGCGGGTCGGGGCGGATGGAACCGTCCGGCCCGTGGCGGTCGCAATGGATCTGAGCCTGTCCGCCGGCGGCTCCGGCCCACTTGTTGCCCTCGGTCAAGGGGCGGCTCAGGTCAGGATGGGGTGGCAGGGAAAGCTGCCGAAGCCGGTGCTGTCCGGCGACACAGCCACCTACCGCGCTGTGCTGCCTGGTGTCGATCTCCTGGTCCGGGCAACCTCCACCGGCTTCAGCGAAGTGCTGGCGGTGAAGGATCGCTCGGCCGCGATGAATCCGGCGCTGCGGCAGATCCGGTTCCCCGTGTCGGCCGGCGCCGGGCTCCGGCTCGCGACCGGAGGCGACGGCACCACCACGGCCAAGGACGCCCACGGGCGGGTCGTGTTCACAGCAGGCGGGGCGATGATGTGGGACAGCACGGCCCGGGGAACAGCGACGGCGATGAGTGGATCGAGCGGATCCCGGCAGGCGCGGATGGCGACCTCCCTGGCCGGCGGTGCCTTGGTGATCAAGCCGGACCAGGGTCTGCTGACCTCGCCGACGGCCCGGTTCCCGCTCTATCTGGATCCGTCGATGACCAGCGGTGAGTATCGGTGGACGCACGTCAACCGGGCCCACACGGACACGTCGTACTGGAACTACGACCGCGACGAGGGAGCCAAGGTCGGCAACGCCTGGGACGACCCGGGCAACAACATGTACCGGTCGCTGTTCCAGTTCTCGACCGAGCAGATCAGTGGCGCGCAGGTGATCGGTGCCTCCTTCGACATCGTGCTCGACCACAGCCCGACCGGCACCTCGACACCGACCAGGTTGTGGCAGACGAAGGAGATCGACCCGGCCGTTCCGCTGCGCTGGATGGACACCGAGCAGAACGGGTTCTGGATCAGGTACCTGAACGCAGAGGCCTCCGGGCATGCGCGGACCAATGCCGGCGAGCCGGACATGACGATGGCCTTCAGTTCGGACGACCTGAAAGCCCAGGCGCAGGTCATCGCCACGGCGCGCACCGGATTCATGACGCTCGGCCTGCGCGCGCCGAACGAGGAGGACGAGAGCCAGTGGAAGAGGTTCCACGCCGAGACGGCCAGGCTCGTCGTGGTCTACAACAACGCGCCGCTCGCGCCGGCGAAGGTGAACTTCGACCGGCCGCTGCCCTGCGGGACGGCGACCGCGCCGACCATGGTCGGCACGACCAGACCCTCCTTCGCCGCGGTGGCCACCGATCCCGACGGGGACAACCTGGTCAGCCGGCTGCTGATCCGGCGCGCCTCGGACGATCAACTCGTCTACCAGTCGGACGCGGGCTCGACGAACAGCGGTGCGGCGTTCGCCTGGCCGCAGGTGCCGTCGGGAGCGCTGACAGACGGCATGCCGTACTACTTCACCGCGCGCAGCGACGACAAGGTCGACGGGGACGGCATCGACGCCGGGCCGGAAAGCGGCAGGTGCTACTTCAGCATCGACTCGGTCAAACCGGCCCGTCCGGTGATGTCGTCGACGGACTTCCCCGACGGCAGCCCGGCCATCCCGGTGGGGACGCCCGGCATCATCACCCTGCGGCCCGCAGCGAGCGACACGGATGTCGCAGAATTCCTCTACGGTTTCGACTCGGGCAAGGTCTCGCTCCGGATCAAGGCCGGCGCGGACGGTACGGCGCGGTTGCCGGTGACGCTGTGGCCGGACACACCCGGCGGAGCGCGCACGAAACGTCTCTACGTCAAGGCCGTCGACCGCGCCGGCAACGTCGGTCCGGTGACGCCCGCCCGTGATCTGAGCGCCTTGCCCGGACCGGCGCAGGTGCCCCATGTGCGAGGTGACGTGAACGGCGACGGTCGTGCCGACGTGACCACGATCGTTGATCAGGGCAACGGGCGGACCGCGGTCTGGAACGTGCCGTCGTCGTCGAGCGGCTTCTTCACCGGCAGTATGGCGTGGGACTCGGGGGCCAACGGCGGGTTCCCGTTGTACCGCACCAAGCCCGTGCAGGGAGACTTCGACGGGGACGGCCGCACGGATCTCGTCCTGTTCCGCGAGGAGGCCGGCCATCGGATCGGGCTCTACAGCCTGAAGACCGACGGCAACCGGTTCGACGCAGCGTCGGATCCCTTGTGGAACAGCGGGACGGCAGGGTGGCCGTTGAGTTCCGCGCGGGTGATCTCAGGTGATGTCAACGCGGATCAGTCGACCGACATCGTGGTCCAGTTGAACAACGGCAACGGTACCTGGAAGGCGCTGGTCTTCCTCGGCGGCCATCTCGGCAGCCCGGTCGAGTGGCTGAGCTCGCCGTCCGTCGGCGGCGACTGGAGCCAGACCACACCGCTGCTGGCCGACGTGGACGGTGACGGCAGGAGCGATCTGGTCAGCATGCGCAACGCCGGCGGCTGCCGGACCGTGACCGAGGTCTACCGATCGAGCGGTACGGCGTTCGCGTCCACGCCGGCGATCCTGCTCGACAGCGGTCCGGGCGGCTACTGCTGGGACCGGAGTAAGCCGGCGGTCGGCGATGTGGACGGCGACGGGAAGGACGATCTTGTCGCAATGTACGACACGTCCGCGGCGACGGCCGGGATGTCGGTGAAGATCTTCCGCTCGACCGGGAGCGCGCTGGTGACGACGGACGGCTGGAGCGACACCGGTCGCTTCGATCCGGTGAAGACGACCCTGGTGGTGGGCGACTTCACGCTGGACCGTAAGGCGGACGTCGGACTGGTCAGTGCCCTGGACGGCGGCGGGCGCGAAGTGTTCTCGCTGGTATCGAACGGAACCGGGTTCGCGGCGCCGGTGAGCGGCTGGCGGGAGGCAGCGGTCGGTGCGGTCACCGGGCCGAAGTTCGCGATCGAGAACCGGACCTACGAACTGGTGTCCAGGAGCAGCGGGCGCTGTCTGGAAATCGCTGGTGCGAGTCAGGCGATCACCGAGGTCGCTCAGCAGTGGGACTGCTTCGGTGGGTTGCATCAGCGCTTCCGGCTGGATCAGGTCGCGGGGACGGAACAGTACGAGGCGCACACCGTCCACGCGAACGGCTCCACCCGCGACGGCAAAGCGCGGTGCCTGGACGTGCAGGATCGCAACACCGGCGAGAACGTGACCGTCTTCCAGTACACCTGCAACGGAACGTCGAACCAGCAGTTGCTGCTCGACTATGTGGAAGGCAGTAGTTACGACACCGTAGTGCGGCTGAAGTTCGCCCACAGCGGCAAGTGCGGCGGTATTGCGGGCGGCGACACCGCCAACGGCGCGAAGTTCGTCCAGCAATCCTGTACGAGCGCCACAAGTCAGCAGTGGTATCTCCGGCCGGCCCTGAACACTCCACAGCTGGACGGCCGGTACCGGATTCAGACGGTGATGCCGAAGCCGCCCGGCGTGACCGAGCCGTTCGTGCTGGACGTCAAGGACTGCAATCCGGCCCTCGGGCTGCGGACCTGGGACTGGATCCCGTCCAGTGGGTGCCAGAAATGGAACATCAAGCCGCTCGGTGACGACGTCTACCAGATCACCAACGCCAACGATGGCCAGGCACTGGACGTGGACGGTTGCTCGCCGAACAAGGAAGCGCCGGTGATCGAGCTCGCGGTGAACGGTGATGACGATTGCCAACGGTGGCGGGTGGAGCCGGCGGCTGATGGGAGTTACAGCATTCAGCAGGTGAAGACCGGGTATTCGCTCGACATTCCTGGCTGTTCGGACCAGAAGGTGGATCACCTGATCACCTGGTCGTACTGGAACGGTCCGTGTCAGCGCTGGAAGCTCGACAAGTTCTGATCGGAGGTCGGGATGCTCGGGTGGCGGAGGATCTTCGGTGCTGGGTTGATGGTCGCGGCTGTGGTGGGCGGGGGCGCGCAGTGGCCGGTGACGGGGGCCGCGGCTGCGGAGACCGTGGTACAGGAGGTCAGGCCGGACACGATCCGCAACCCGGTCCGGGAGGGTGCGGCCGATCCGTGGATGGTGTTTGCTGAGGGCAACTATCATCTGCTCTACACCCACGGCGACAAGCTGGTCGGGGTGTCGGCGCCTTCGGTGGCCGGGCTGGCTTCGGCTGCTCAGCAGACGTTGTGGACACCGCAACCAGGTCAGGCGTGCTGCAATCTCTGGGCGCCGGAGATCCATCAGCTGGACGGGAAGTGGTACCTCTACTTCACGGCCGACAACGGTACCGACTCCCAGCACCGGATGTTCGTGCTGGAGTCGGACCATCCGATGGGGCCGTATGTCTTCAAGGCCAAGCTGGACACCGGTGACTTCCACTCGATCGACGGCACCGTCCTGAAGGTGCCCGACGGACGGTTGTTCCACGTCTGGTCGAGCGGACGGCCCGACGGTGACGGCTCGTACCGGCTGACAGCCAACCACAGCGGCAAGGCGCTCGACGTGGCCGGCTGCTCGGCGGCCAACAACGCCGACGTGATCCAGTGGCCGTACTGGGGTGGCAGTTGCCAGCAGTGGTACCTCGACGCCCTCAGCGGTGGCTACTACAAGGTGACGTCGAAGGTCGGCGGCCGAACCCTCGAGGTGAGCGGTTGCTCGACCGCAGCCGGTGCCGACGTGCGGGTCTGGCCCTATTGGCAGGGCGACTGCCAGAAGTGGAAGCTGGAGAAGGTCGGCTGACCACGGTCAGCTGAGGAGATCGACGAGGGCGTCGCCGCGGGGAGTGCGCTGAATGCGGACCTCGCGGCCGACGCGTTGCCGGACCACCAGGCCGGCCGACGCGAGCTGAGTGCAGTGGTACGTCGCGGTGCTCGGCCCGGCGTCCAGGTGCTCGGCCACGCCGCCCATGCTGTTGGGACGGTCCAGTGCCCGCAGGATCGCGGCACGGATCGGCCCGAGCAGCAGGCTCAAGCTGTCGGTGGCCGTGGCGACCGAGCGGGTGCCTAGTCGCTCCAGCCCGGGCACGGGATAGCCGAGCCACGCTCGATCGGGCTCGTCGAGGTTGAAGACCGACGCGGCGGAGCCGGAGACCAGCGGCACCAGGACCAGCGGGCGGTCCGCGAGCTCGACCCGGTACGGATGGCGGTCGGACAGGTAGAGCGTCTCGTCGGCGTACCGGACCCTTGTGCTCAGGTTCGACAGCAGTACGTCCAGGCCGCCGGTGACGACGGCGGCGCCGATTCGCTCGGCCTCGCGGGTCCGGAGAGCGGTGGACTGCTGCCAGATCGGCGCGTACGCCTTCCAGGCCGCGGTCAGCACCTTCACGTACAGACTGGTCCACTGTCTCGGTCTGCGCAGCGCCCCTCGCCACGGCAGCGGTGGCTCTCCCGGCGTCAGCTCTTCGACCCCTTGGCTCAGGTCGTCGGGGGAAAGGTCGGCCACCCGGGTGAGCTGGTCCTGCACCGGAGAGCCGTCGATGCCCAGCGGGGTCAGGCAAGCAGGCAGCAGCGCGCGAGTGCGGTCGAACATCGGTGTCACGGCCTGCGCGGCGTCGGCGGGCAGCGCACGGCGTACGGTCCGGATCCACTCCGGGGCGATGCCTTGCCGGGGGCCGCCGAGCGCGTCGACGACCAGCGAGACCAGGCTGGCCATCGGAGCCGGCGCGACCGCGACGCGGACTCTGTCGAGGCCGCCCAGGAACAGTTCGGTGTGCCGTGGACTGTGGGTCTGCAGTGCGAGCCCCGCTTGCCCGGATTGCACCGTCATGGGGTGGTGGCCCTCCCACTCGGAATCACTTGTCTAGACCAGATTAGTCGCCGCCGGGGCCACTACAGGTCACGATAAGAGGCCGTCCAGTCCTTTTCGATCGTCGTCAAAAGGATTGACAGCACGCCCGGCCGAGCAGGGTGTGAGGGGTCGCCGAAGGGCCGGCCGTGGCAGGCCGGAGCGGACGGAGTCGGTCAGCGCTTGTGGAAGAAGTCGACCAGGATCCGGGCGGTCGCGGCCGGCTGGTCGATCGCGGGGGAGTGGCCCGCGGACGGAATCACCTGCGCCTGTACGCCGAGCGCCTCGGCCATCGCCTCCTGGACGGGCAGCGGCCAGCCGTCGTCGGTCTCGCCGTACACGACCTGCGCGCGGACGCCCGACTTGGCCAACTGGTCGGTCCGGTCGTCGGTGTCCAGCAGCCGCTTGGTGATCTCGGCCAGCCCGATCGGGGCATTGCCGGTGAAGCGCTTGCGCAGGAAGGCAGCCACGTCTCCGGCCGGTGCGACGTACGTCGGTTGCTTGCTGTCGTGGTCCAGTTTCAGGTCGTAGACCTGCTCGATCGGCAGGTTCTCCAGACCGAAGGCGAGCATCTGCAAGCCCTGCCGCGTCACCTCGTCGCTGAAAGCGGCCGGACCCGAGCACAGCAGCGTGATGCTGGAGAACACCGTGGGATCGGTGAGCACGGCTTCGCGCGCGACCAGACCGCCGAACGAGTGCCCGACCAGTTGACTGTAGCCACCGAGCGCCTTGCTCATCGCGACCACGTCCGCGCCGAACTCCGCCAGTGTGTACGCCGACGGGTCGGCCGGCCCGGGCGTCTCGTACTGGCCGCGCAGGTCCACGGCGACCGTGATCCACCCGTACCGCGCGAGGTGGTGCACCAGTGGGGTGAAGTCCTCCTTGCTGCCGGTCCACCCGGGGATCAGCAGCACCGTGCCGAGCGGCGTACCGACATCCGGGCGCGCCTGCAAGGTGGCGAAGCTGCCACGGTCGGTCTCGAGGGTTGCGGGGTGCACGCCATCGGGCAACGTCAGTGTGCGCGGAGTACTCACGAACCCAACGGTAACCGGTCGGCGGATCGGGGCGTTCGTACGGCACAATGGCTCGGGTGCCTCGCACACTCGCGGTTGCCAACCAGAAGGGCGGCGTGGCCAAGACGACCACGGTTGCCTCACTCGGAGCTGCCCTGGCGGAACTCGGTCAGCGCGTGCTGCTGGTCGACCTCGATCCCCAGGCCTGCCTGACGTTCTCCCTCGGTATCGATCCCGAGGACCTGGACAAGTCGATCCACCATGTCCTGCTCGGCTCGGTGAAGTCGCGGGACGTGCTGGTCGAGACCGGCGAAGGCCCGGACCTCTTGCCGGCCACGATCGAACTGGCGACGGCCGACGTCCGGCTGGCGGCCGAGAGCGGACCGGAGCACCTCGTCCGTACTGCGCTGCGCCCGCTGCGATCGGCGTACGACTGGATTCTGATCGACTGCCCACCGACCCTCGGGCTGCTCACGGTGAACGGGTTGTCGGCGGCGTCCGACGTACTGATTCCCTTGCAGTGCGAGACTCTTGCGCATCGCGGCGTCGGCCAGTTGCTCGACACCATCCACGATGTCCAGCAGTTGACCAACCCGGGCCTGCGGATCCTCGGCGTACTCCCGACCCTGTACGACGGCCGGACGACGCACGCCCGCGCTGTGCTGGAGACGATCGCCGAGACGTACGAGCTGACCGTGCTGGCGCCGCCGATCCCGAAGTCGATCCGGTTCGCCGAGGCGCCCGCGATCGGTCGGACGGTCCTCTCGACCGCCTCCCGTACCGCGGGCGCCGACGCCTACCGCAAGCTGGCAGCCGGGCTTTTGTAGTCCTGGTTACTCCGCCGGCGGCAGCGCGCCGGTAGCGGGGGCCGTCGCCGGCGTCCTGCGGAAGCGGTGGCGGTAGCGCCACAGCGGAATGCCGATCAGTGCGAAGACGACCAGGAACGGCAGCAGCGCGCCCAGTGCGGTGAGCAGTACGGTGACGGTCGCGGCGAACGCGTTCCAGCCGCCTTTCAGCCCGGCCAGGAATCCGGTCTCCTCTTTCTTGGGCGCCGGTGGCGCCTTGCCGGGCTCGGAGAGGACGAGGTTGAGCGTGGCGAGTTCGGTCTGGCCGGCCAGCGCCTTCTGCTTGGCCAGCAAGGCTTCCAGATCGGATTCGCGCCGGGTCAGCTCGGACTCGACCGACACGATCTCGCCGATCGTCGTGGCCTTCGCGAGCAAGGCCCGCATCCGCTCGAGGCCGGCCCGCTGGGTGGAGATCCTGCTCGCGACGTCGACGACGGCCTCGGTCGCGTCGGTGGACTCCTGGTGAATCGCGGTCCGCTTGCCCAGCCCGGACAAGCGCTGGATCGCGGTCTCGTACTGCGCGGTCGGTACCTTCAGCGTCAGATTGGCCCGGGTGATCCCGCCGTCGAGGTCACTGCCGGAATCCTCGGTCACCACCTGGCCGTTGAGGCCGGTGACGATCCCGATCGCCTTCTGGCGTTGGGCATCCACGTCGTCGGCCTCGATACTGAGCGAGCCGGTCTTGATGATCGCCCGGGTCACCGTCGGCTGGTCGGCGGCGTTGCCACCGGATTTCGGTGCCGCGGGCACCTTGCCGTCCGCGGTCGCTCCGTCGGCCTGGGACTGTGCTTGCTCGGGCGCCACCGCGGAACCGCTGTCCGCCTTGCCAGAGCTCCTGTTGCCGCCTTCCCCGCTACAGCCGGACAGCAGGACGGCCGCGGTCAGGATCACTCCTGCTACCGCGGCCGTGAAACGCGTCCTCGTCATCGCCACACCCTTCCCACCCGATGGTCACTGTGGACCTAGGACGGGTGGGCGGGCGGCGTTCGTTGCGCGAGACCGGTCACCGTTCAGCCACGAACCGGTCTCGCTCCTGCTTCGGTACTGCGTTACTCCGGTGCCGTGAAGGTCGGAATCACCGCGGCAGCCTTCTTCGCGGTCCGCTTCTGTGCGGTCGCAGACTTCTCAGCAGCCGGCTTCTCGGCAGCCGTCTTCTCGTCTGCCGTGAAAGGAGCATCCGTAGCCTTGACCGCCCGCTTCGGGGTCGCCTTCTTCGCCGGCGCCTGGTCGCTGGTGCTCTTGACCGGAGCCTCGCTCACCTCAGCTTTGACCTCAGCCACAGCCTTCGCAGCCCGCTTCCGCGTCCGCGCCGCCTTGACCGGAGCCTCGCCGTCACCCACGTCTGCCGGCTTCTCGCCCACGCCGGAGTCGGTCTCGGCTACGGCCGTCGCCGCCCGCTTCCTCGTCCGCTTCGCCTTCGGGGCGGCCGCTGTCGCCTCATCGGCAACGACTGGCGTTCCTTCAGCCGCTTCCGGCTCCGCGCTCGCCTTGGCCGCCGCGCGCTTGCGGGTGCGGGGGGCTCTCGGAGCCTCCTCGGCGGGTGCGGCAGCGTCGGTGGTGACCTGCGATTCGGTGTCGCTCGCCTGCGGTGCTGTGTCGGTCGTCTCGGTGGCAGCGGCCGCGCGCTTGCGGGTCCGCTTCCGGGCCGGTGCTTCGACACTCGCCTGCTGCTCGACCGGCGCCTCGACGGCTTCGGTCTTGGCCTCCACGGTGGTGTCGGTGAGCTCGGCGGCAGGGGCGTCGGCGGAGTTCGACGTACGGCGGCGCGTGCGCTGCCTCGGCTTGCGCTCGCGCGACACCTCGGCGGCCTCGGTCGACGACTCGACCGTCGGCGGAACCTCGGTCTTGGCAGTCACGTCGTCCTCGGACTTCGGCTGCGTCGCCGCCGCCTCGCCCTCGAGCGGACGGCCGCTGCGGGTACGGCGCCGGTTGCGGCTGTTGCGCTTGCGGTTCGACCGCTCGCCCGCATCGCCGTCGCCCTTGTGCTCCACGCGCGCATCGCCTCGCGAGTCACCGCGCGTACCACGGGAGTCGCCGCGCGATTCGCCGTGCGTACCACGGGAGTCGCCGCGCGATTCGCCGTCGGACCGGCGGGACGGCTTGTCCCGGGCGGAACGCTCCTCGACCGGGCGGGCCGGCTTGATCCGGCCCTTCGCCTCGGCCGGGATGCCGAGGTCGTGGTACAGCTCCGGCGAGGTGGAGTAGATCTCCTGCGGTTCGTCGTACGGAAGGTCGAGTGCCTTGTTGATCGTCTTCCAGCGGACCACGTCCGGCCAGTCGACGAAGGTGACGGCGATCCCGCTCGCGCCGGCCCGGCCGGTACGGCCGATCCGGTGCACGTAGGCCTTCTCGTCCTCCGGGCAGGTGTTGTTGATGACGTGCGTGACGCCCTCGACATCGATACCGCGGGCGGCGACATCGGTACACACCAGTACGTCGATCTTGTCGCCGCGGAACCTGGTCAGCGCCCGCTCGCGAGCCTGCTGGTTCAGGTCACCGTGGATCGCCGCGGCCTTGAAGCCGCGGTCCACCAGGTCGTCGGTCAGCCGGGACGCCTCGCGCTTGGTCCGGCAGAAGATCATCACCCGGCCGCGGTCGTCGGCCTGCAGGATCCGGGCGACCACCTCGGGCTTGTCCAGGTCGTGTGCGCGGTAGACGAACTGCGCGGTCGCCGGCACCATCTGCGAGTCGTCGTGCGACTCCGCGCGGATGTTCAGCGGGTGCCGCATGTGCGTGCGGGCCAAGGTGATGACGGCCGACGGCATGGTTGCCGAGAACAACATCGTCTGGCGCAGCTCGGGCGTCTTGCGCAGGATGCGTTCCACGTCGGGCAGGAAGCCTAGGTCGAGCATCTCGTCGGCCTCGTCGAGCACCAGCACCTTGATGTGGGACAGGTCGAGGACGCCGCGGTTGGCGAGGTCGAGCAGCCGCCCCGGCGTACCGACGACGACGTCGACGCCGGACTTCAGGGCGTCCAGCTGCGGGTCGTACGAGACACCGCCGTAGATGGTGAGGACGCGCACGGTCCGCACGGTCGACGCGGTGGTGAGGTCCTTGGCGACCTGGATGGTCAGCTCGCGGGTCGGGGTGACGACCAGCGCTTGCGGTTTGCCGGGCGCGGCCAGCTCCTCGTAGTCGGCTTCGCCGGGGGAGATGGTGCGCTGCAGCAGCGGGATACCGAACCCGAGGGTCTTACCGGTACCGGTTCGGGCCTGGCCGATCAGGTCGGTCCCCATCAGTGCGATGGGAAGCGTCATCTCCTGGATCGGAAAAGGCTCCACGATGTTGACGCGATCGAGCGCGTCACAGATCTCGGGCAGGACGCCGAGCTCTCGGAAGGTGGTCAGGCTGATCGCCTCTCACATGCTTGTACGGACAGTTGCAGCAGGGCCGGGCGCCAGGGGCGGATCGATGAGATCCACCCTCGTATTCACGGCGCGGGACACTGTGCAAGCGGCTCGCACCAGCTGCCCATCTGGGCGCGTCACCGGCGAAACACCCTCCAGTGTAGCCGGAATACTCACCCCGGCCGTCGCACACACTTTCCACCCACCGTGCCGGTTGCCCGATATGGTGCGACCCATGACCGAACTCACGGCCTTCGATGATCCCGCCTACCGGGCCGCGGCGGTGGATCTGCTGGGTGTCCTCGCGTACGGCGAACTGACCGCGTTCGAGCGGATCGCCGAGGATGCGAAGCTGGCTCCGACACTCGACGACAAGGCCCAGCTGGCCCAGCTGGCGACCACCGAGTTCGGCCATTTCGTCCAACTGCGTGACCGGCTGGTCGCGCTCGGAGTCGATCCGATGGACGCGATGCAGCCGTTCGTCACGCCCCTGGATGCCTTCCACGACCACACCGCGCCGTCCGACTGGCTCGAGGGCCTGGTGAAGGCCTACGTCGGGGACGGCCTGGCGAACGACTTCTACCGCGAGGTCGCCGCGTACGTCGACGCGAGACCCGCGCACTCGTCCTCGAGGTCTTCGCCGACTCCGGCCAGGCCGAGTTCGTGGTGGACCGCGTCCGCGCCGCGATCGAGGAAGACCCGAAAGTCGGCGGCCGGCTCGCCCTCTGGGGCCGCCGCCTCGTCGGCGAGGCCCTTAGCCAAGCCCAGCGAATCGCCGCCGACCGAGACCCGCTCGCCGCCCTCCTGGCCGGCAGCGTAGACCGCCCCGGCCTCGACCTGGCAGCCATCGGCCGCATGTTCACCCGCCTCACCGAGGCCCACACCGCTCGGATGACAGCCCTCGGTCTTCAAGCCTGACCCCACCCACGCGGGCTCCTTCGTCGCCCGCTCCCCACTCCCCAGCTACGGCGTTCCTACGTCACGCCTGCGCTGCCTTGGGTTCGACGACAACGCTTGATCGACCCTGCCCTCACAGCTAGCCAGCGGCAGGATCGCATCCGCACTATAGTGCGGATATGCGTACTATAGTGCCGATATCCGCACTATAGTGGTGCGATGGATCTGTCCCGACCGGTGACTACGGTGACTCCAACCATGGACGCGCCGGTACTTGCCATTTTGGCTCGAACGACCAAGCCGTTGACCGGAAGGCAAATTCACCTGCTGGCGGCCTCCGGCAGTGAGAGTGGTACGCGGAGGGTGTTGCGCCGGCTCTCCACCACAGGGCTGGTCACGGCAACCGAGGTCGGTCCCAGCACGCAGTACCTGCTGAATCGAGAGCACCTAGCTGCCGACGCTGTCATCGAACTGGTGGACCTTCGCGGCAAGCTGATCGATCGCATGCGGGAGACGATCGACCACGACTGGACCGAAAAGCCGCTGACGGCGAGCTTGTTCGGCTCAGTTGCGCGGGGAGACGGCGGGATGGGCAGCGACATCGATCTTCTCGTCGTGCGTCCGGTCGATGAGATCCATCCGCACTGGGAGCAGCAGGTCGGCTCGCTGTCCGAGTGGGTTCACCGATGGACGGGAAACCATCTTCAGGTCTATGACGTCAGCCGTGCCGAGCTACTCGCCCATTTCGCAGCCGACGAGCCGATCGTCAACGACTGGCTCCGCGACTGCATCACTGTCTATGGACAGGACTTCCGACAATTGCGCAACCGATTGATGCGCAGAGGAACCGAGCAGTGACGCGAGCAAGTGGACGTACGGAGGAGTGTGGCGCTGGCCAGGCCCGCATCCGACTGAGTCAGGCCCGTGCCTTCCTTGACGCCGCTGATCTGATCGGGCTCGAGGATGACGAGCTTGCGAGCGACAACGTGGTTGCTGCTCTGGCGGTGCTTGCTGGCATCGCTGCTGCTGATGCGGCGTGTGGCGCCACACTCGGGCGCAGATCGAGAGGACAAGATCATCGCCAAGCGATCCAGTTGGTGGAGCAAGCCGGTCCCGACGGTAAGACCTTGGCACGTGCTCTCGGCCGCCTGCTCGACATCAAGGACGGAGCGCATTACGGCATGGTCTTCGTCAGTGCCGCACAGGCGAAAGCTGCTTTCCGCAACGCGAGCACGCTCGTTGACGGAGCGGCGAAGCTGCTGACATGACATGAACTGAGAACACAACGTCAGAGAAGTAGAACGAAGCGGCGTGCACTATTAAGCGACTTAGGTGATTGTCCGGCAGCACTCGGCCGGATCCGCCGTTCGACCCGATCGGGTCCCCTCTGCGCCTGCGGTCATGGCAGCGGAGGTGCGACGGAGGAGCGCCGTAGCTGGGGGGTGGGGAGCGGGCGACGCAGGAGCCTGCGTGGGCGGGGTACAAACACACAACGGCCGCCTGCCCCGAGTGGGGTGGCGGCCGTTGAGGTGAGGTTGTCAGACGGTGGATCTCGACCGGCTCTGGTAGCCGGCGATGATGGCGACGACGATCACAGCGCAGATGATCTGGATCAGGTACTGAGTCCAGTCCGGTCCGCTGGTGTCCTTGACGCCGAGGGCCTTGGCGATCAGACCACCGACGAAGGCACCGACGCCGCCACCGAGGATGGTCCAGCCGAGGCTGATGTTCTGCTTGCCGGGGAGTATCAGCCGGGCCAACGGCCCGAAGATGATGCCGGCGATGAGGCTGACGATGAGCATCCAGACCCAGTACACGGTTCCTCCTAGAGGGATAACTGACCTGCAGTCATCCAGGTGCCCCCGGCTAAACGGGCCACCGGACCCGCAGGTCTAATCCTCATAGTCCTCGGTTCGTAGCGCTCCGCAACCGGGACACGCGGCCGTGCCGCAACCGTTGCCAACCCGGCCCCGAAGCCGGCCGTGACGGCCGGCTCTGGGACGGGACCGGCCTTGCTCTCGTCAGTGCCGGTACTGCGTGGTGCGGGCGCTCAGATGGCGCCGAAGCCGACCTTGCGGCTGGAGACCTCACCGATCTCGACATAGGCCAGCCGGTCGGCCGGTACCAGTAGCTTGCGGCCCTTCTCGTCGGTCAGGGACAGCAAGTTGCTCTTTCCGCTGAACGCGTCCGCCACGACCTGCTCGACCTCGGCCGGGCTCAGTTCGCTTTCCAGCACCAATTCGCGATTGGCGTGCTGAACGCCGATCTTGACCTCCACGAAACCCTCCCGGGCGCGTTCCGACCGGCGGGGATCGCCGGTACCCGATTCGAGCCTATCCGCTACCGGTCCCCGTCTCTCACCAGTCCGCCCAGAGCAGAACCTCCAGGCTTGGAAAGGACCGGACGCGGCGGGCCGCAGTACGGGGCGTCAGGATTCGGTGCGGGGGAAGCCTCGGATGCCTCGCCAGGCGAGGCTGGCGACCAGGTCGGCGGCCTGCTCCTGGGCCAGGGTCGGGTTGTCGGCGGCCAGCCAGTAGCGGGCGCTGACCTGGGCCATCCCGACCAGGCTGACGGCGAGCACCATCGACTGTTCCTTGTTGAGCCCGGCGTCGGCGCTGATCACCTCGGAGCACGCCTCGGCGCACGCGTGGGTGACCCGGTCGACCCGCTCGCGAACGGCGGGCTCGTTGGTCAAGTCCGACTCGAACACGAGCCGGAACGCGCCCTGGGCATTCGCCACGTACTCGTAGAAGGCGTGGATCGTCGCGCCGACCCGCTCCTTGTTGTCCTCGGTGGACCGCAGCGCCTGCCGGACGGAGGCGACGATGGCCTCGCACGAACTGTCCAGCAGCGCGAGGTAGAGGTCCAGTTTGCCAGGGAAGTGCTGGTACAGGACTGGCTTCGAGACGCCGGCGCGATCGGCGATGTCGTCCATCGCGGCGGCGTGGTAGCCGTTGGCGACGAAGACCTCCTGGGCCGCCTCGAGCAGTTGCGCGCGGCGGGCCAGCCGCGGCAGGCGGCTGCCACGCTTGGGCGCAGTCTCCGGTGTCGTCGACACGTCGGCTCCTTCGGTCTTGCGGTCCGGCAGCCGGCGCGGCCCCCGGTAGTTGAAGCGAATCCTACCTAGCGGTAGTCGTCGTCGTCCGCTTCGCCGACGGTTCGGCGCTGCTCGTCGACATCGGCCGGGTCGGCCTCGTCCGGCAGGTCGGGGTGAGTGTCGATGACTTCTTCCAGACCAGCTGACGGCTGGTATTGCTCGAGGACATCGGCCTCGGGTGCCTCGGCAGGCACCTCGACGATGCTGTCCGGTACGTCGGGATCGCTGACCATCAGAGCTCTCCTCTCGTGTCGTTCGTGGACCGGTACCCAAGTCGTGCGGATTAAGACGGTAGCGGCTGCGGATCGTCGTACAGGCCGTCGAGTACGTCGCCGTACTCCTCGATCCGGGCCAGCACGTCGGCCGGCAGGAAGGTGAGGTCCTCGACGCTGGTCGCGGCGGCCACTTCGTCCCAGTCGATCGGGGTCGACACCCGCGGCTCCTCGGCGCCGCGCAGCGAGTACGGCGCCAGCGTGGTCTTGGCGCCCGCGTTCTGGCTCCAGTCGATGAACACCTTGCCCGGCCGGAGCGCCTTCGTCATCGTCGCGGTCACGTTCTCCGGCAACGCCTCGGCCAACTGCTCGGCGAGTTGTTTGGCGAACGCGCTGGTACTGCGTGACGTCGCCGGCTCGATCGGCACGTAGAGGTGCATCCCCTTGTTTCCGGACGTTTTCGGCCAGCCTTCGAGGCCGAAGTGGTTCAGCAGTTCGCGCAATGCCAGCGCAACGTCGCAGCAGTCCACGATGGTCGCACCGGGCCCGGGATCGAGGTCGAACACGATCAGGTCGGCCGTCGGGTTCCTGCCGTCGTCGGACAGCGCGATCCGCCACTGCGGTACGTGCAGCTCGAGCGCGGCCAGGTTCGCGAGCCAGACGATGGTCGGTACGTCGTTGGCGACCACGAACTCGGCTTCGTCGCGGCCGGTGGAGCTGCCCGGGGTCGGCAGCGTCACGGTGTGGACCCAGTCCGGCGTACCGCGGGGCGCGTTCTTCTCGAAGAAGTATGCCGCGCCGGTGCCGTCCGGCCATCGCTTGCGGGTCAGCGGCCGGTCCGACAGGTGTGGCAGCAGCAACGGCGCCACCTGGAGGTAGTAGTCGATCACCTCGGCCTTGGTGAAACCCGTCTGGGGATAGAGCACCTTGCCGAGGTTGGTGAGCTTCATCGTCTGCCCGTCGACCTCGGTGGTCAGTTGCGTCTGTCCGGCTGCCATGTCTCCCAGTGTCCAGTCTCGAGGAGTCTTACCATGGCTTTGTGGAAAGTTACGGGTCAGTAACCGGCACCTCGGTGCCGTTGGGGGCGCAGGAATGGCCGGCGCGCACGGTGCCGGTCGCGGGTATCGACCTGCTGGTCAGGGAGGTACCGGGAGCGGCGAAAGAGTTACCGCCTGCCTTGTTCGTGCACGGACTAGGCGGGTCGTCGCTCAACTGGACCGCACTCGGGCTGTTGCTGAACGACACGGTCCGCGGCATCGCGCCGGACCTGCCCGGCTTCGGCCGTACGCCGCCGCTGGCGGGGATCGGCGGTATCCGGCAGCAGGCCGACCTGCTCGGCCAACTGATGGACGCCGAGTTCGACCAGCCGGTGCACCTGTTCGGCAACTCGATGGGTGGCGCCGCGGCGGTCGCCTTGGCGGCGTCGCGTCCGGAGCAGATCGCCTCGCTGACCCTGATCTCGCCGGCCCTGCCACATCCCCGGGCTTCGGCTGTCGCGGTCTGGTTCGCCGCGCTGGCGACGCCCCGGCTGGGCAAGGTGGTCCTGGATCGCAGCAAGCGGATGCCGTTCGACAAGCGGCTCGAGGTCGGTCTGTCGATGGTTTTCGGCGACCCACGCGCGCTGCCGCCCGAAGTACTGCGGGTCTATGAGGACGAGTTGCGTCGCCGTGACGATCAGCCGTGGGGTTCGCAGGCGACCCTCGACGGCGCCCGCAGCATCCTGCTTTCGTACCTCGCGCCGCCGCGACGTTCGTTGTGGGCGGACGCGGCGAGGATCGACTGTCCGGTGCAACTGATCTACGGCGGCAAGGATCGCCTCGTCGACGCCCGGATCCGGACCAAGGCCCAGCGTGCGTTCCCCAATGCCCGGCTGCTCTATCTGCCGCAGTCCGGTCATGTCGCCCAGATGGAACATCCCGAACTCGTCGAGAAGGCGTTCCGCCAGTTGATCGCCTGAGGTTGCAACGAACCTGCGATCCAATCCGTACGGAAGAGCAATGATGTTCAGGGCACCATCGTCGGCGACGGCTGACGTCCAGGCGCGTCGGTGGGGGAGCCGCTACCTCCTCAGGTAGCCATCTGTGAGGCCGAGATCATCCCGGGGGATGATCTTGGTGTCGAGTTCACCGGATTCGACAACCCGCCGCGTGTCCCGGGAGTCAGTCGCAGTGATCTGTCTGCTGACGAAAGGATCGTTGTGCGGGTATTCGGAAGACTGGGGCTTGCGGTGGTGCTGCTCGGCGGCGCACTGCTCGGACCCGCCGCCCAGGCTCAGGCCGCAACACCACCTCCGCCCATGGCCAACGGCAAGAACTGGGACGTCACACCAGTTGCCGGGGGCTACAAAATCACACTCAAGCTGGACGCGCCGGCGCCGTTGCGCGACGCGTTGCCGTTGATCGCCGTCGACGGAAAGACCGTCGGGGTCGCCAAGCAGTCCGTGGATCAGCGAACCGCCACCGTGGTGAGTTCCGATCCGGCGCTGTTGAAGGCGAAGGATGTCCAGTTGGTGTGGTCCACGGACGGGACCACTGACGGGCAGGACAACAAACGCAGCCGGGTCGCGGCGGGACCGACCGACGCCGACTGGCTGAAGGCGCCGAAGGGCCCGCTGCTGGCGGCCGATCCCGGTGCGCTCGGCAGATATGCGGTCGAGACCGCGGAGTACAACCTGGGTGACGAGGCGGTCTACCTGCCCGGCCTGGGGCACAAGTCCGAAGTACGGGGCAAGGTCTACTCGCCCAAGGGCGCGGCCGGTGCTCGCCCGCTGGTGATCTTCCTGCACGGACGGCACCAGGTCTGTTACGGCGATACGACCGAGCCGTCCGAGAAGCCGTGGCCGTGCGCCAAGGGCGAGAAGCCGATCCCGAGCTACAAGGGGTACGACGGTCCCGCGAAGGCTCTGGCGAGCAACGGCTACCAGGTCGTCTCGATCAGCGCGAACGCCATCAATGGCTGGGACAGCGACGTCGTCGACACCGGTGCGCAGGCGCGCGCCGAACTGATCCTCGACCACCTGGACCTGTGGAAGAAGTGGTCCACCGTCGGCGGCGGCCCGTTCGGGTCGAAGTTCGTCGGCAAGGTCGACCTGAACAACGTCGGCCTGATGGGCCACTCCCGCGGTGGCGAAGGCGTCGCCCGCGCGGCCGTGCTCAACGCGGATCGCGGCGGCAAGTACGGCGTTCGCGCGGTCCTGCCGCTCGCGCCGACCGACTTCGCGCGCGCCACGGTGCCCGGCGTCGCGATGAGTGTCATCCTGCCGTACTGCGACGGTGACGTGTCCGACCTGCAGGGCCAGAAGTTCTACGACGACACGCGGTACTCCGTGGCCGGCGACACCGCGCCACGCTCGACCGTGACGGTGCTCGGCGCGAACCACAACTTCTTCAACACCGAGTGGACCCCGGGTCAGTCCGAGGCGCCCTCGAACGACGACTGGTACGGCGACGACAACGACAAGACGTCGCCGTGCGGATCGAAGTACGCGGGCCGGTTGACCCCGAAGCAGCAGCAGGCCGTCGGTACGGCGTACGTGGCCGGCTTCTTCCGCCTTCAGCTGGGTCACGAGAAGCAGTTCTTCGGGTTGCTCGACGGCTCGAACAGCCGGGCGGCATCGGCCGGCAACTCCGTAGTACGGGTTGTCTCGCAGGCGCCGGCGGGGAGCCGGCGGGATCTCAACCACTTCGACCAGCCACTGCCTTATGGGGCGGTCAGTGGAAGCGCCAAAGCAACTGTGTGCGCGGGCGTGGACGCGCCGGCCGGTCGAGTTGCCGCTGCGACACCCAAGTGCGTGAAGAACGAGGACAGCTCGCAGTCGCCGCACTGGGTGGAGGCGTACCTCGCGGCCAAGACGCCGACGATGGCCGTCACCAAGCTCACCTGGACGGGGAGGAACGGAGTCGTGCGGGTCAACCTCACGGCAGCCCAGCGCGACGTACGCCGGTACGCCGCGCTCTCGTTCCGCGCGGCACCCGATCCGGCGGGCGCGCCGAAGACCGACCTGAGCATCCGGGTCGTCGACGGCAAGGGCAAGGCGGTGTCGATCCCGGCCTCCAGCCTCGGTGACGCGCTGGTCCGGATGCCCGGCTCGAACGACAGCGGTCTGCCGAAGAACCTGCTCCGGACCGTGCGGATCCCGGTCAGCCTGCTGAAGGGGATCGACCTGCGCGACGTCCGGGCAGTCGAGTTGCGGACCGATCGGGTCGCCTCCGGATCGGTGTTCGTCAGCGACCTGGCGTTCTCCAAGCCGGACCTCGGCTGGTCGGCGCCCTCGCGGCTGCCGCAGGTGTCGGCGTCCAGCATCGGCAAGATCCCGGAGGGCGACAGCGGTACCCGCAAGGTCGACTTCTGGGTGACGTTGTCGCGCCCGAGCATCGTCCCGGTCAGCGTGTACGCCGAGACGAACGGCAATTTGAGCAGCTCGGTGGGTGAGGTGGCTGAGCAACTCGTCTTCAAGCCGGGGCAGACGCGGAAGAAGGTGACCGTGGCGATCACCGGGAACACCCGGGACAGTGTCGACGCGGAGTTCAGCCTGGTGCTCTCGGCGCCGAAGCAGGCGTTGCTGGCGGCGTCGTTCGGCTACGGCACGGTGGTCGACGACGACCCGACCCCGACGATGACGATCGGCCCGGCGACGGCGGCGGAGAACGCGGGCTCGCTCAAGTTCCCGATCAAGCTGTCGGCCCCGAGCGACAACTTCGTCTACGTCGCGGGCACGATGAAGAGCGGTACGGCGGTCCTCGGCACGGACTTCCGCAACCCGAACGACGACGGCAGCGAACCGCAGCCGATCGACTACATCGACGGCTACATCGAACCCGGCCAGACCACCGGCGAGATCGAGGTCAAACTCCTCGACGACAAGGTCAAGGAACCGACGGAGACGTTCACGGTGACCCTCACCGAGTCCGGCGGCGCCGAGATCAAGCTCCCGCTGACCCTGACCGGAACCATCACCGACAACGACTGATCGACCGGCCCGTCGGCTGCCTGTTCCGCAGGCAGCCGACGGTTCGTAGTACGAGACAGATGTCTTGGGATGCGGACCTGGCGGGGGTCTGCTGGGGTGGTGCGGGAACATGGGGGAGGTGCGGCTGGTTGTAAGCCGTACCGCGAAGTTTTCCCGTTGACGAGGAGCACCTGTGTCACTGCCACCGCTGGTCGAGCCGGCCGCCGAGCTGACGATCGACGAGGTCCGCCGGTATTCACGGCACCTGATCATCCCCGAGGTCGGGATGGCCGGTCAGAAGCGGCTCAAGAACGCCAAGGTGCTGGTGATCGGCGCCGGCGGTCTGGGCAGCCCCGCGCTGCTGTACCTGGCCGCGGCCGGTGTCGGCACGCTCGGCATCGTCGAGTTCGACACCGTCGACGAGTCCAACCTGCAGCGCCAGATCATCCACGGCCAGTCCGACGTCGGGAAGTCCAAGGCGCAGTCGGCGCGCGAGTCGATCCTGGAGACCAACCCGAACACCAACGTCGTGCTGCACGAGGTGCGCCTCGACAACGACAACGTGTTCGAGATCTTCGAGCAGTACGACCTGATCGTGGACGGCACCGACAACTTCGCCACCCGGTACCTGGTGAACGACGCCGCGGTGCTGCTCGGCAAGCCGTACGTGTGGGGTTCGATCTTCCGCTTCGACGGCCAGGTCAGCGTGTTCTGGGCCGAGCACGGCCCGTGCTACCGCTGCCTGTACCCCGAGCCGCCGCCGCCCGGCATGGTCCCGTCCTGCGCCGAGGGTGGCGTCCTCGGCGTCCTGTGCGCGTCGGTCGGCGCCGCCCAGGTGACCGAGGCGATCAAGCTGCTCACCGGCATCGGCGACCCGTCGCTAGGCCGGCTGAACATCTACGAGGCGCTCGACCTGAACTGGCGTGCGCTGAAGGTCCGCAAGGACCCGAACTGTGCGATCTGCGGTGAGAACCCGACCGTCACCGAGCTGATCGACTACGAGAGCTTCTGCGGCGCGCTCACCGAGGAGGCGGCCGACGCGGCCGTCGGTTCGACGATTTCGGTGAAGCAGCTCAGCGAGTGGATCAAGCTCAAGGACAACGGCGAGAAGGACTTCGTCCTGATCGACGTCCGCGAGCCGAACGAGTACGAGATCAACCGGATCCCGGGCTCGGTGCTGATCCCCAAGGCCGACTTCCAGACCGGCGTCGCCCTCGAGAAGCTCCCGCAGGACAAGCAGTTGGTCTTCCACTGCAAGTCCGGCGTCCGCTCCGCCGAGGTCCTGGCCATCGCCAAGGGCGCCGGCTTCTCCGACGCCGTTCACGTTGGCGGCGGCGTCGTCGCCTGGGTCGACCAGATCGACCCCTCGCAACCGTCGTACTGACCGATCTCCTCAGCAACCCCTCGGCCTCCCGGCCGAGGGGTTGCTGCTTTTTAAGCCCTCAGAGCCGGCCGGCGCCGCCCCTCCGTGGTGCCGGTGTTTCGCTCAGAAAGGCATGCGGCAGATGGCCACGGCCTCGGCGCCCGACTGGTCGCCGTCGAGCAACTCGACGACCGGGTGGTCGTCGCGACCCGACAGGGTGCGCATGTAGCCGACCGCGTCGGTCCGGACCGTGGCGATCGGGGTCCCGTCGCCCAGCCGGTAGGTGCCGCCGCCTTGCCCGGTGAGCACGAGCTCCACCGGCACGCCCCGCCAGAACGGCCCTTCCTGAACGTCGAGGACGACCTGAGCGATCAGCTCCTCGGCGTACGGGCCTGCATCGAACGAACGACCGAGGGCCTGGCAGACGTCATCGCGATGCATCCACAGGTCGCGAGCGAGCAAGATGTCCTGGATGTAGCCGAGGTCGAGTTTCTCGAACCCTGGCACGCCTTCCACCTTCACCGGCATGCGCCGGATCAGTCCGGGATTGCGGCTGATCGTGCGCGTCGCCTTGCCCCACAGTTTGGCGAACCGCTCGCGCAGCTCGGCCGGCGGCGTACCGCGGTGTTCGTCCGCCTGGATCATCATGTGCGCGTCGAGCAGCACAACATTCGGGTACGCCCGCTTGGCCCGGCGGTCCCGGAGCGGGAAGAGCCACGGCCGGTTGACGTCCTCGGCCTGCCCACACAGGTGCCCGACGATGTCGGCCACGTCCCACTCGGTACAGACCGTACGGCGGTGCCAGTCGGCCTCGTCGAACGATTCCGTCAGGTCGCGCCACGCCTCGATCTCGGCGTCGCGGTGTTTGCGCGCGGTCGCCCGGTCGGCCCGGTGAATCTCCCTGGCGTGCAAGACGGTGGTGGTCATTTCTTCCCCCTGGTTGGCTTGTACCGCTGGTAGAACATGTCGAGGACGACGGGCATCAGCCGGGTGAACCGGCCTTCCTCGTACGTCGTGTCGGGCTCGTTCGCCATCTGCTGGGACAACAGGCCGGCCGTCATCGAGGTGAACAAGGCGATCCCGTCGTCACTCACCGCGCCGCTGTCGAGCTGGCCGGCGTCCACTGCTCCCTGCAGGTACTGCCGCAGGTCGTTCAGCATGTCCAGAGAAGGCGCGAACGCTTCCGGTGAGGGCTCGAACCCGGGCACCGTGCGCCAGAAGAGCAACTGGCTGAGCACCTGGTTCTCCATGCACCACTTGCCGAAGGCGGTGACGCCGATCATGCCTAGCTCGAGCTGGTCCGTCGTGTCGGCCGCCGCCCGTGCGGTGCGCTGCGCGTCGCGAACCTGCTCGGCGCCGCGCTGGAAGAGCGCGTCGTAGATCGCCATCTTGGAGGCGAAGTACTGGTACAGCGAGGGCGGCTGCATGCCGACCTTCCGGGCCACCGCCGACAGGCTCAGCGCGGCGACACCCTCGGCCTCCATCAAGTCCACTGCCACGTCGAGGATCTCGTCGATCGTCTCCTGACGACGGCGGCCGCGGCGGTCGAGTTCCTGCGCTGTAGACATACCTTGAGGAAAACCTAATGGCATTAGGATTGTCAATAGCTCGTAGATTGTCCCCGTCGGGACGTACTGTCGGAGCATGTGCAGAAACATCACCGTTCTCCGTGGACTAGAGCCGGCGGCGACCTCCGACGAGGTCTACGCGGCAGCGCTGCAGTACGTGCGCAAGGTGACCGGCGTCGGCTCGCTGAGCGCGACCACCCGCGGCCCGATCGAGCGCGCCGCCGCCGAGGTCGCCCGGATCACCCAGGAACTGCTAGCCGAGATGCCTGAGCGCCGGGTGCCGCCACAGACGGTCCCACCGTTGCGCAGACCCGAAGTACGGGCTCGACTCGGGCTCGACTGACCGCTGCATGGCGATGGACGCCCGACGGCGGCAGGGAGTCGTCTTCGGCATCCTCGCGGTCGGCATCGTGCTCGCGCTGAAGTCGAGCAACGTCCAACGTGCGGTAGCCCGGCACCGTCAGCGCACCTGCGACGGCACCTTGCCCCTACCGCTGTCCGGCTACCTGTACTGCGGTATCGGGTTGGCCGTGGGCGTTCTCGCACTCGTGCTGCTGATCCGCTGGTTCCGCCACAACCCGGAGCCGCTCGTGATGACACTCGCGATCACAGCTGTCGCCGGCATCCTGTTCGAACTGTTCACGCTCTTCGCCGCCATCTCCGAAGCTCATCCGGCCATCCCACTGTGCGGAGGCTGACCGGTCAGCCCGCCTGCTGATTCAGTCCGTCCGCCGTTCTGCGAACGTGACCCAGTGGTCGACCTCGGCCGGCGTGAAATGGCGGATCGCCCAATCGACCATCCGCAAACTCATGTGCGCCCAGAGCGGCCGTAGTACGTCTTCGGGAAAGCTGTCGAGCAACTCGTCGAGCCGCGCTGCCGCCGTCGAGTCGAGCCGGGCCCCGAAACGCAACGTCACCAGGTCAAGGCGCCGGTCGCCTCGAGCAGCGCCGTCCCAGTCGATGACTCCGGTGAGCTTGCCGTCGAGCGCGAGCAGATTGCCCGGATGGAAGTCGAGATGCATCGCGTCGTCACCCGCGAGCTCTCTTGGGTGCGCGGCGCCGACCTCGGCGATCCAGCTCTCGAGCTTCGCCGTACGCCGGCTGTGCGCCCGAAGTGGCCCGTGCAAACAGAATCCCGGCCCGTCGTCGGTGAGATAGAGACTCACGGTCGGGATGTCCGGGCGCTCGGCGAGAACTCCCGCCTGCAGTTCGTTGAGCACGAGTGCCTGATCGAGCATGGCTTCGTCCAGCCGGTCGACCGTGCTGCCTGGCAAGAGCTCTTGGATCGTCACCACCGCATCGCCAACCGGAGCGGAGAAGTCGGTCGCTGGTGCCGGATACCCAACGGACCGGAGTACGTCCACCACCGCCAACGGACCCGCCTGCAGCTCCGCGACCGTCGTACCGGGCCGCCACTTCAACACTCCGCGCCGCCCGTCCTCCCAACGCACGAACGCGGCGCCCACCTCGCCCCCGGAGCAAGGCCCTTCGACAACGACCCGCACCCCGGTCGCACGCTCGACCTCGACCGCCATCCGGCCGGCATCGAGCCGCTCGACCCGTCCCCAGGACCCCTCCGCAGCACTCACCGCACCGATTATCGCCCTCGGGCCTGTCCCCAGCTCCGTCGTACCGGGGTAATGTGCAAGGCGGCGGAAAGCCTTTACCTTGGAGGGACTGCGATGCGGTTTGCGATCAAGACCAGGCCCGAGCACACGACGTGGCAGCAACTCCGCGACGTGTGGATCGCGGCCGACGAGTTCGAGATCTTCGAGTCGGCCTGGCACTGGGACCACTTCTACCCGCTCAGCGGCGACATGGCCGGCCCGAACCTGGAGGCCTGGACCACCCTCGCCGCGCTGGCCCAAGCGACCAGCAGAATCCGCGTCGGCTGCCAGGTCACCGGGATGATCTACCGGCACCCCGCCGTACTGGCGAACATGGCCGCAACCACCGACATCATCTCGAACGGGCGCCTCGAACTAGGCGTCGGCGCCGGCTGGAACCAGCTGGAGTGCGACGCGTACGGGATCGACCTCCCGCCGCTGAAGGAACGCTTCGACCGTTTCGACGAGGGCGTCCAGGCGATGATCGCCCTGCTGACGGAGAAGGTCGCGAACTTCGACGGCGAGTACATCAAACTCACCGACGCGTACTGCGAACCTAAGGCCGTTCAAACCCCGCACCCGCCGATCACCATCGGCGGCAAAGGCCCCAAGCGCACCCTCCGCGCGGTAGCCCGCTGGGCCCAGCACTGGAACGTCATCGTCGCGGACCCCTCCGAGTGGACGCCACTCAAAGAGATCCTCGTCGCTCATTGCGCCGACTTAGGACGCGACCCGGCGGAGATCACCTGCTCGGTCAACGTCCGCATCGACCCGGACGAGCCCCTCGACAAGGCGGTGGCCGACGCCGCGGCGTACGGCGAAGCAGGCGTCGACCTGGTCGTCATGAACCTCCCCCTCGACTCCCCACCCTCAGCCGTCGAACCCCTCGCCAAGGCCCTGGCCCCTCTCGCCTGACCTCTGCCGCTCACCTTCTCAGCCGCTCACCTGACCCGTACGCCGCCCGCGCACCGATTCTGTCGGCGCGGGCGGCTACCTTTTGTCCGTGGACAGGGAGGAATACGTAGAAGCAGTCCTACTCGCCGTCGAGTCGATCCCACCCGGCAGCGTCGCGACCTACGGCGACATCGCCACCTACGTAGGCCAAGGCGGCCCCCGCCAGGTCGGCGCCATCATGCGCGAGTACGGCGGCGGCGTCCCCTGGTGGCGCGTCATCCGAGCCAGCGGCATCCCCGCCGAAGAAGTAGGCGACACCCAACTGGAACTCCTCCGCGGCGACGGAGTCCGAGTAACCAACGGCAAAGTCAACCTCCCCGCGGTCCGCTGGAACCCGGACGACTGACTTCGTACTACGAACCGCCCCCACGCAACTCCTACGTCGCTGCTCCCACCCACCCCTTAGCGGCGCTCCTTCGTCGCGCCTTGCTGTGCAGCTCGCCGACGTCGCTCAGAAGGACCTTGATGCGTACGATCCCGAATCCGGCATCACCGCACTGCCCCCACCCAGCGGATCGACCGGAAGCGACAGCCACACTTCAGCGCGCACAATTCGACCGAGCCAGGTCGTGGTGACAGCTTCTCCCGCGCCATTCATCTCACACGGCCGAAGACATTCAGTACCTCAGCGGTTCAGCGCCGGCCACGGTTCGGGTAGCCCGGGTGCGACGGGTGACAGAGGGTCGCCGAGTGCCCGGCGGCGGACGTCCTCGGCCAATGGGACCAGGCCGATCTCGCCTCGACGGCGATCGACGGTGCGGACATCGAGGGGACGGCTGAAGACCGGCTGACCATCGACGACGGAGTACGCGGACATGAGTACTGCGAACTCCGGTGGCTCGCCGGCGCGTGCGTGCAGGTTGTCGGCTATGTGCGCGAGGTGGCGAGGATGGGCCTCGCCGATCGCCGCGGCTTGCTCGAGGAGCGGGAGGCAACGTCGTTGGAAGGCCAGAAGCTCCGGCGTACCGACAGTCGGCACACCGGAGCCGCAGTGCTGGAGAATGAGCCATGCCGCGTCGGCCCCGTCTTCGCCAACGAGCGACCTACCCGGCCATTCGCCGTACTGCGTGATGATCTGACCCAATCGCTCGGCGTTGTCGTGCACGACCGTGATCACCCGGCGGACGGTTGCGGGCGCGCTCTCCGGCGGTGTCCATTCGAGCAGCCCGTACGGCCAATCGATGCCGGCAGACGCTTCCGGTCGCGCAGCGAACTCAACGCGGTACTCGTCCGCCGTCGCCAAGAGCGCGCGCACTGCCTCGCCGTCGGTGTTCATCCGGCCGATCAGCTCGGCTCGGAGTTCCTCAGCTCTTCGCATCGGCGAAGTACCTTCGGAGCTTGTGGCTGTACGGCGCGCGCTCGTTCGGAGTCGCCGGGGTTGCCAAGGGGCGAGTGTTGTAGAGATTGTCGTCGGCGTAGCGAGGAAAGACGTGGACGTGAAGGTGCCACGCGTCCTGGTACCCGTCGGCGGCGGGCAGGTCGTACAAGTTCTCGTGATGAGTCCGCGGAGCGACAAGCACGTGTCCGTGGTTGTTGGGCCACCAGCGCGACGACACGAACGCGAACGCCTGCGACGACTCCAACACCACATCGTCCCGCGAAGTCAGCTGATCCTCACCGCCCGCCGCCACCAAACAGAACGGGCACCGATAACCAACAGGCTCATGATTGAACACACCAACTCCGTTCAGGTGAGCTGCCAGCCTGCCACGCGTCGGCGACCAGCTACGGTGCGACAACACCGCTTGTCGACTCGACCGGTCCCGGTGCGGCGCGACGGGCGCCGGTCAGCGGCTCGGCCGGTCCTGGCGTGGCGCGTCGGTCGGGTTGGTCTCGCGCGAGCGGAGCCGGGCGAGGGTAAGGCTGGTGATTGTCGTGATCGCCATCGCCACGATGCCGACCAGCGCAGCTGTGGTGTAGGCGCCGTCGTTCGGGAAGAGATGGCCGGTGGCGGTGCCGGCGGCCAGTACCAGGCCGCCTGTGGCGCTGCCCAGGGAGTACCCGACGCTGCGGACGACGTAGTTGAAGCTCATGGCGCTCGACGTCTCGCTCTTCGGTGTGACGGCCAGGATGACGCCGGGCATGGCGGCTGAGAAGCTGCCGACGCCGAAGCCGAGCACGCCCATGGCTGCGAACAGTTCGGCCAGGTTCGAGCGGGCCGCCGAGAAGAGGACGAACCCTGCACCGACGACGACGGCGCTGCCGGCCAGGAGCAAGGGTCCGTCGATCCGTTTGCGCACCCGAGGCGTGAGCTTGCCGGCGACGAACCCCAGTACGGAGAACGGGACGAGGACCAGTCCGGCGACGAAGGTGGTCAGGCCGAAGCCGTAGCCGGCGCTGTGCGGCGTCTGTGCGTACCGGGTGATGAGCGTGAGGAGCAGGTACATGCCGATTCCGCCAACGAACATGGCGATGTTCGCCCCTGCGACTGCCGGGTGCCGTACGGCGCGGACATCGACCAGCGGCGTCTTGCTACGCAGCTCGGTGGCGGTCCAGACGCAGAGCAGGAGCACGGCAACGAGTGCCAGGACCACCGCAAGGACCAGGTGATGGCTCCACAGACTCGTCTCGCTCGCGAGGAACAGGATGAGGAACAGTGCACCCGCCAGAAGGAGCGCGCCAGGTAGGTCCAAATGGGCGGAGCGGCCTTCAGGGGCTTTGGGGACAGAGCGCCAGGCGGTCAGGAAAGCGACGGCGGTGACGAGCAGACCGAGGCTGTAGGCGACGCGCAGCCCGCCGAACTCGGCGAGCAGCGCGGCGAGGGGATAGCCGACGCCGGCACCGATGATCGAGACCACCGAGATCAGCGCGATGGTGGGCGCGCTGCGCTCCTCGGGGAGATGGTCGCGGGCCACGCCCATCATCAGCGCCGTCAGACCGAGCCCGACGCCTTGGGCGGCTCTACCGACGAGCAGCCACGCGAACGGCAACGGCAGCACGGTGAGCGCACTGCCGGCGACGACGATCGCCAGCGTGGCGAGAATCGTGGCTCGTCGGTGGGGGCCGGCCCCGAGCCGGCCGAGGACGGGCGTGGCGACGGCACCACTCAGCAGCGCGATGGTCAGCGTCCACTGCGCGCTGTCGAGTGAGACGTGGAACGTGGTCGCCACGCTGGTGATGAGCGGCGTCCCGAGGCTGCCGACTGCCGCGACGACCAGGGCTATGAACATCAGGGAGGGCACCAGCAGCCGCGCCCCGGAGTGTTCGGGGCCAGTGCTCGGCTGCCCGCTCACTGCTTCGGCTCTTCTCGCTCTTGGCTGTCGAGCGCTGCGAGATGCTGCAGCGCCGGAAGCGCTGCTGCGAGGGCCTGGACCTCGTCGTCCTCGAGTTGGTCGATCAAGCGGACGAACTCGTCGACGCCCGCCCGGCGCCGCGCGCGGACGTACGCCGTACCGGCCTCGGTCAGCGCCACCAGCGTGACCCGCTTGTCGGCCGGGTCGCCTCTCCGCTCGACCAGTCCGGATTCCTCCATCACCCGAACCAGGACGGTCATCGCGGGCTGGGTGACTCCTTCGAGCACGGCCAGATCGGTGATTCGTCGTGGGCCGGTCCGGTCCAGGGTGGCCAGGGTGGAAGAGGAGGTCAGCGTCATCTCACGGGGACTGCGTCGCACAGCCTTGAGGGCCAGTCCGTAAAGCGCTGCCCCGATGGCAGTGGAAGGGCGACGAGCAGGATCTTGTCGGCTCACGTCAGGAACATAACCGATTTATATGAACAATTTATACATCTGCCAAGGTGAACCATCGCACACATCGACCCGCCACGAGTCGGTATCACTCTCAAGAGTGACGGCCTGAGCCTGGTCCGGCCACAGAATGGAGAGGTGAACGAAGCGATCGCGCCGGTACGGGGACCGGCCGGGCACGGAGCCCGGCTGAGGGCAGCGATCAGCCGCCGGGTGGTTCGCGACGCCTTTACGCTGGACGTCCTGCTGGCGATCGCCGGGCTCGCCGTCACCCAGGTGCGGATCATCCAGTCCCAGCACGGCTGGCCGTACGCGCCGCTCGCGCTCCAGGTCATCGTTGCCGTCGCGCCCGCGCTGATCGCGATCCGCCGGGTGGATCCGGTACTGGCGACGGCCGGTCTGGCGCTCGGCGCCTACACCTCGCTGCTGCTCGGACAGACCGACTGGGTGCTGCTGATCGGCTGCGCGCTCGCACTGTGGTCCCTGGCCGGTCGCTGCCGGGCCGTGCCCACCGTCGGCGTCACGGCGGTTGTCGCCGTCGCCCCGCTGCTGGCCTCCGGTTCTGTCGGGATCCTGGCCTGGGACCTGTACCCGGAGATCTTCCAGGAGTTCACGAGTCCGGACGGATCTCACGGGTCGACCGGACGGACCCCGTCAGCGGTGTACGACCAGATCGCCAACATGTCCTGGCCGTGGTGGATCTCGGCCGCGCTGGCCTTCGCGGGACTGGCCGGGCTGGCCGCTCTGCACCGGTGGAACCGGCCGCGGGTGCTGGCCACCACCGGCGAACGCTTCGACGACGTACGCCGGGTGCTCGGCGAGCCGAATCACGCGCTCGCTGTCGATCTCCTGCTGGCTACGGCGATGGCCTCACTGCTCCTGATGGACATCTGGCACGGCAAGAACCTCGGCAACTGGTGGACCGCTCCGCACTGGATGCAGTACGCGATCGGGTTCGCACCGCTCACTCTCGTACTACGGCGGCTCTGCCCCGAGGTGCCTGTCGTCGTCATGGCCGCGGCCGGACTGCTGACCTACTGGCAGACAGAGGAGCGCTGGACGCTCCTGATCGCCCTCACGATCGCGCTGTACACCTTGGCCGTCCTCCGCCCACTGCCGGTCGCGTTGCCGGTGGCAGTCGTCGCCTTGACGGCTCCGCCGGTCGTTGCGGCCACGGCCGGCTTCGGTCTGATCTCCGCGCTCTTCCCGGTGGTCCGGAACAGATGGTTCCCATCCGAAGGGCTCGACACCAACTGGGACTACCAAGATCTGGTCGGCCGGCAATGGCCGGTCACGCTCTCGGCGATCCTGCTGCTGCCGGTCTGCCTCGGGGTCGTCGGCCGGCTGTACCAGCGGACCAGGGTCGCCCGGCTGCGTGAGGTCGAGCTCGAGGAGCAGAACCGGCAGCGCGAGGAGACCCAGATCCTGCTCGAGGGGCGCTCCCAGATCGCCCGGGACCTGCACGACGTGGTCGCGCATCACGTGAACCTCATGGTGATCCAGGCCGAGACCGGCCCTGACCTGGCCCAACGTGACCTCGACGAGGTACTGGCCGGGTTTCAGCGCATCGGGGACGCCGGTCGCCGGGCTCTCGGCGAGTTGGACCGGATGCTGTCGGCGCTTCGTGACGCAGAAGGCCGGCCCGATCCGGCGCTGGCACCGCAACCAGGGCTCGACCAGATCACTGAGCTCACGAACGGCCTGCTGGAGCAGGGACTGCCGGTAGCGCTCGAGCTGCGGGGTAGCGCCGTCGGGGTTCCGGACGGCATCCAGCTCACGGCGTACCGGCTGGTGCAGGAAGCGTTGACCAACGTGGTCAAGCACGCGGGGGCGAGCGCGGTCGAGGTGCTCGTCGAGATCACCTCCGACAACGGCGTCCGAGTGTGCGTCACCGACGACGGGAAGGGCTTCGATCCTGACGGTGACCGGGCCGGGCGACACGGACTCACCGGAATGTACGAACGGGTCAGGGTCCACAACGGGACCCTGACGATCTCCTCCACCCAGGAGTGCGGGACGACGCTCAGCGCCTGGTTGCCGGTCAGTGAGGTCTCCGTCTGACGCCAAAACCGTCCGTATACCGGGAAGTCCGGCGCCTGCCGCCGGGTGTCGTGACGGATTGTCGGCGGGCTCTGATGGGATGGGGTGGTGGTCAGTAGAACAGGTTCTCGATACCGGCTGGTGAAGCCGGCCGGGCGTGGGAGCGAGCAGCACCCACCGCCCGTGCTGGATGCTGACCAGCAAGCCGTCGTGGACCACCCGGGTGGTCCACTTCTCGTTCTCGCCGGCCCTGGTACCGGTAAGACGACGACGCTGGTGGAGGCCGTCGTCGACCGCGTCAGCAACCGAGGACTGAGCCCGGACCAGGTGCTGGTCCTCACCTTCGGACGCAAAGCAGCGACCGAGCTTCGCGATCGCATCACCGCTCGCCTCGGCCGCACGACGCGCGTCATGCCGTCCATGACCTTCCATTCGTTCTGCTACGCCTTGCTCAGAAGATTCACTCCACCCGACGCCTTCGACGTGCCGCTCCGCCTGCCCTCCGGTCCGGAGCAGTCGCTGCGTTTGAGCGAAGCTCTGGCAGGCAGCCGCGAGGTCGGCATGACGAAATGGCCGAGCAGCCTGCACCCGGCGCTCAAGACGCGCGGCTTCACCGACGAGGTGCAGGCCGTCATCGGCAAGGCCAGGCAGCTCGGGCTCGACCCGGAGGACCTGTCCGCGATCGGTCAGTCGGCGAGCCGTTCGGAGTGGGTCGCGGTCGGCGACTTCTTCGAGGAGTACCTGCAGATCCTCGACCACGAGCAGGTGCTGGACTACTCCGAGCTGATCCACCGCGCGGTCATCCTCGCCCAGCAACCCGAAGTACAGGCCAAACTCCGCGAGGAGTTCAAGGTCGTCTTCGTCGATGAGTACCAGGACACCGACCCGGGTCAGACCAAGCTCCTGCAGGCGATCGCCGGCGACGGCCGCGACCTCGTCGTCGTCGGCGACCCGGACCAGTCGATCTACACCTTCCGCGGCGCCGACGTCCGCGGCCTGCTCCGCTTCACCGACGAGTTCCGTACGGCGTCCGGCGACGAAGCAGCCCAGATAGCCCTGGCGACAACCAGAAGATTCGGTACGACGCTGTTGCGCGTCTCCCGCAACGTCGTCAACCGCCTGGGCGTGCCCGGCACCCTCGACCGCGACACCTTCGACCGTTTCCGCAACCCCGACGCGAGCAGTTGCGTGTTCGGGCCGGGAAAGGTCGAGGCCAACCTGTATTCCACCAGCGGTGCCGAGCTCGAGCACATCGCCGACCTGCTCCGGCGCGCCCATGTCCAGGACGGCGTCGGCTGGCACGAGATGGCCGTCCTGGTCCGCTCGGGCACCTGGTCGATCCCACCGCTACGTCGTGCCCTGGCTGCAGCAGGCATCCCGGTCGACATTGCCGGCGACGAGTTGCCCCTGTCTCGCGAGCCCGCAGTGCGGCCCATGTTGCTCGCACTGAGAGCCGTCGCGGATCCGGTCACGCTGACGGTCGACGTGGTCCGCGCGCTGGCGTTGTCGCCACTGGGCGCGATGGACGCGGGACAGCTCCGGCGACTGGCCCGCGTACTGCGGAAGCGCGATCGCGAGGCCGCCAACGGTCAACGGCTACCCCGATCGTCCGACGAACTACTCCGCGAAGCTCTGCTCAACCCGCTGCTCCTGGACGAGCAGGCCTCGCCCGCCGAAGCAAGGTTCGTCGCGCTCGGCGAGAGGTTGCTCAAGGCAAGGAATATCCTGACGGCCGGGGCCGCGCCGGACGAGGTGATGTGGTCACTGTGGTCCGAGTCGCCCTGGTTGCGCCGGCTCCGCGGTCAGGCCAACAGTGGCGGTGAGACCGCCCGCGCGGCCAACCGGGACCTCGATTCGCTCTGCGCGTTGTTCGATGCTGCGAGCCGGGCCGAGGAGCAGGTCGGGTTCAAGGGTGTCTCGGCGTTCCTCAGCGAGTTGGAGTCGCTGGAGATCGCGGCCGACAACCGGTTCGACGCGACGTACCGGGAAGCCGGTGTGCAGTTGATGACCGCCCACCGTTCCAAGGGCTTGCAGTGGCGGCTGGTCGTCGTGGCCAGCGTGCAGGAAGGGCAATGGCCCGATCTCCGGCGTCGCGGCTCGCTGCTGGAGCCCGACAGGCTCGGGCCGGACGGGCTGGTCGAGCCGCTGTCGGCAGGAGCACTGCTGGCCGAGGAGAGACGGTTGTTCTATGTGGCGATCACGAGAGCCCGCGAGCGGCTGATCGTCACGGCGGTGCAGGCGCCGGAGGCCGACGGCGATCAACCGTCCCGATTCCTTGCAGAGCTGGACATTCCTTTGAAACTGGTCGCCGGACGACCGCGCAGGCCTTTGTCACTGCCCGGTCTGGTCGCGGATCTGCGCTGTGTGCTCTCCGATCCGGCGTCGTCGCCCGCGTTGAAGCGCGTCGCGGCGGACAGGCTCGCCCAGTTGGCCGACGCGGTCGACGAGCGGGAGTATCCGCTGGTCCCGACCGCGAATCCCGAGCGCTGGTGGGGTGTGCGCGAACGGACCAGATCGGAGCGTCCGGTCGCGAACCCGGACAAGCCGGTGCCGCTGACGGGAAGTGCGCTGACGACGATCGTGGACTGCCCACTGCGCTGGTTCCTGCAGCGGCGTGCGGGCGGCGAGACACCCAGTACGTCGGCGATCGGGTTCGGCATGGTGCTCCACACGTTGGCGGATGCAGTAGCCACCGGCGCGCTGCCGGCGGAGATCAACGAGCTGAACGGGTGGCTCGACAAGGTCTGGACCCAATTGGAATTCGAGTCGACCTGGATCTCCGACCGTGAGCGGGTCGAGGCCGAGGACGCGTTGCGCCGCTTCGTCGCCTGGCACAAGGGCCGGCCGGACCGCAAGCTGCTCGGCACCGAGGTGGAGTTCGACGTCCTGCTGCCCGACGAGAACAAGCCGGCTGTCCAGGTGAAGGGCCGGATGGACCGCCTGGAGCAGGACGGCGACGGCGAGATCCGGGTGGTCGATCTGAAGACCGGCCGGAACATGCCGACCAAGCCGGCCCTCGCGCGGCACGTCCAGTTGGCGATCTACCAGCGCGCGATCACGTCCCGGCAGATGAAGGCGCTCGGTGACGACCCGCGCAGCGGTGGAGCCGAGCTGGTGCAGCTGCGCCATGACGACATCGGCCTGCCGAAGGTCCAGAGCCAGGCACCACTCGAAACAGATGACGACGGCCGCACGTGGCTGGACGAAGCCGTGGAGGAGGCTGCAGACATGGTCCGCTCGGAAGAATTCGTTGCCAAACGCAACGACGGCTGCAGTCGCTGCGACGTCCGCGGCCTCTGCCCGATCCAGCCCGAAGGCCGGGAGATCGTCTGATGCGCGCGCTCGATGCCGCGGGTGACAAGCGAGTACGCGCCTTCTTCTCTGCCCAGCCTTGGCGGAGCGCGACGACCGACGCGCCGACCAGCAGCAGGGCGCAAGTCTGCCCCGATGATCGGCGATCCGGAGAACGGCCGCGAAGCCGGTCGGCCGAGTGGAGCGGCCGGTGACCCGGGCGAAGCTCACCTCGACGGCTGAGCTCTGCGACCTTCTCGAGATTCCGTTCAGCGACCAGCAGTTGCAGGCGATCACCGCGCCGCTCGCGCCGGGGGTGATCGTGGCCGGCGCCGGATCAGGCAAGACCACCGCGATGGCTGCCCGCGTCGTCTGGTTGATCTGCACGGGCCAAGTCCAGCCGGAGGAGGTGCTCGGGCTGACCTTCACCAAGAAGGCGGCGAACGAGCTCGACGTACGGATTCGCGACGACCTCACCAAAGCGGGCGTTCTCGGATCCACGCTGCCGCCTGATCAGCACCCGATCCTCGCGGCACACCTGCGGAGCAACCTCGAGGCCTGGCACACCGAAGACGCCGGGGAGCCGGTCGTCTCGACGTACCACGCCTTCGCCGGGACCTTGATTGCCGAGCATGGCCTGCGACTCGGCCTCGAGCCGGACGTCCGGGTGCTCGCCGACGCGACGAGGTACCAGCTCGCGGGACGCGTCGTACGCCGTTCCGCCGGGCCGATTCGCTTCGCGTCCCATCACGTGCCGACCCTGGTCAACAGCCTGCTCTCGCTCGACGGCGAACTCGCGGACCACCTGATCCGGGCCGATGACGTGCGGGCTCACGACGAGGCGGTCCGGGCCGAGGTGGCGGCGGCGCGCAAGCAGACCGTCGACGTGAAGAAGCTGGCCGAGACCGCGCTGAAGCGGAACGAGATCCTGCAGTTGGTCGAGGAGTACCAGGCGTACAAGGCCGAGCGGGGCGTGGTCGACTTCGCGGATCAGATGGCGCTCGGCGCGCGGCTGGCCGAGGAGTGCCCGGAAGTCCCGCTGATCGAGCGAGCGCGGTACAAGGTCGTGCTGCTCGACGAGTACCAGGACACCTCGGTGTCGCAACGGCGGATGCTGACCGCCTTGTTCTCCGGCGGCGGGCATCCGGTCACGGCCGTCGGCGACCCGTGCCAGGCGATCTACGGTTGGCGCGGCGCTTCGGTGGCGAACCTGGACGAGTTCCCCGAGCACTTCCCGAGCGCGGACGGTACGCCGGCGAGGCGCTACGTGCTGAGCGTGAACCGCCGCTGCGGCAGCAAGATCCTGGCCGCGGCCAACCAGCACGCCGCCGAGCTGTACGAGCAGCATCCCGGCGTGATTCCACTGGAGGCGCCGGAGAACGCGCCCGAGGGAGCGATCACCGTCGGCCTGTTCGAGACGCGGTCGCAGGAGATCGAGTGGGTCGCGGACGCGATCGTCGCCGCGCACAAGACCACGAACCGCCGGTGGAAGGACATCGGCATCCTGATGCGGACGAATACCGACCTCAGTGCGGTCCACGAGGCGTTGATCGCGCGCAAGGTGCCGGTCGAGGTGGTCGGCCTCGGTGGACTCCTCGCGCTGCCCGAGGTCGTCGATGTGGTGGCCACACTCCAGGCGGTCAACGACCTGACCGCGAATGCGGCGATGCTCCGGATCCTGACGGGTCCGCGGTACCGGATCGGCCATCGCGACCTGGCTCTGCTCGCGAACCGATCGCGCATCCTCGCCGACGCGGGCGATCGCCCGGCCGCCGACGACCTGGTCGCGGCGCTGGACGCGGCCGTCGCCGGGATGGACTCGACCGAGGTGATCTCGCTGGCCGAGGCCGTCGACGATCCGGGGCCAGAGGGCTGGGGATACTCGGCGGAGGCGCTCTCGAGATTTCACGAGTTGTCGGCAGAGTTGCGTGAACTGCGCGCGCATGCCGGTGAGCCGCTGCTCGATCTGGTCCGCCGGGTGATCAGCACGATCGGGCTGGACGTCGAGCTCACTGCGACCCCTGATCACGTGGACTCCGGTCGGCGCGATCACCTGGCCGCTTTTCTCGATGCCGTGGGCAACTTTGTCTCGACCGAGTCGGACGGATCACTCGACGGGCTGCTCGCCTATCTGGCGGCCGAGGAGGAGTATGCGGCCGGCCTCGACCTCGCCGTACCGAGTGAAGCCGACTCGGTGAAGCTGCTGACCACGCACCGGTCCAAAGGGTTGGAGTGGCCGGTCGTGTTCGTGCCGACGCTGGTGCAGAAGGTGTTCCCGTCGGATCGCGGCCGGGACAAGTGGACCACCAACGCGAAGGTGCTGCCCTGGCCGTTGCGTGGTGACGCCGACACGCTGCCCGACTTTCACGACCTGTCGAACGCGGGGTTGAAGGCGTTCGCGGACGAGTGCAAGGAGGTCAACTCACTGGAGGAACGCCGGCTCGGGTACGTCGCGTTCACCCGGGCGAAGGAGTTGCTCGTCGCTACCGGGCACTGGTGGGGTCCGACGCAGAAGCGCCCGCGCGGGCCCTCGTCGTACCTGGAAGTGCTGAAGAAGCACGCGGGGGAGCGGGTCATCTCCTGGGCGGAGCAGCCTGAGCTTTCCGCCGAGAACCCGGAGCTGGCCGAGCAGACCCAGGCGCCCTGGCCCGCGCCGTACGACGCGGACGCGTACCAACGGCGGCTCGAGTCGGTGGCGCTGGTGCAGCAGGCCCGCGCCGAAGGGCCGTCGCTCGATGCCGAGGAGTCGTTGCTGCTGGACGAGCAGGCGACGGTGGCGCGCTGGGACTCCGAGCTCGAGCGGTTGTTGTCAGAGGCAAGGGAAAGCCGGAGCCGGCAGGCGTACGACGTGGAGTTGCCGGCCTCGTTGTCCGCGACCCAGGTGATGCGGCTGGCGAAGGATCCGGACGGGCTCGCGTCCGAACTGGCCCGGCCGATGCCGCGCAAACCCAACCGGGCGGCGCGCTTCGGCACCAGGTTCCACGCCTGGGTGGAGAGCTATTTCGGCCAGCAGTTCCTGATCGACCCCGACGACCTGCCCGGCGCGGCGGACGAGGGGATCGTCGACGACACGGACCTGACCGAGCTGATGGACGCGTTCCGGGTCGGCCCGTACGGCGAGAAGATGCCGTACGAGATCGAGGCCCCGTTCGCCCTGTCGATCGGCGGCCGAGTGGTCCGCGGCCGGATCGACGCCGTCTATCAGGTGGTCCGCTCGGACGGCTCGCGCGGCTACGAGGTGATCGACTGGAAAACCAGCCGCTCCGAAACCGCCGACCCACTCCAGCTGGCCATCTACCGAGTCGCCTGGGCCGAACTCCTCGGCATCCCCGTCGACCAGGTCACCGCCGCCTTCTACTACGTCCGCACCGGCGACGTAGTCCACCCCGAAAACCTCCCCGGCAAACCAGCCCTGGCGGCCCTCCTGACCAGCTAATCCACCAACTCCGCCGGCACGACCCGCACGGGGAACGGCAACTCGGCCTCAAAGGCGTCACTGCCTTTGACAACGGCCCGCTCGACATAGTGCCCGTCGACCAACTCCAGCACCGTCAACTGCTCGGCCATCGGATCGAACATCCAGTACGAGACGACTCCAGACTCCTCATAGACCCCACGCTTCAGGAGTAGGTCCTTCATCCGGGTAGAGGATGACAAGATCTCGACTGCCAACAGCAGCGGCCGTTCGATCGAGGTCGGTCCGACATCCTCCTTGCGACAGACGAGCACATCCGGCTGCAAGGATCGTTGTGCAGTCGGTCGGAAGTCCAATGGCGCAACGAAGACTTTGAGACTCTTCGGGCAGGCGAGCAGCAAGCGACTACCGAGCTGCAGAACAGCCGTCTGATGAATCGGTAACGGCGCAGGCGTCACCAGCAGCATCCCGTCCACGAGCTCGCGCCGCTTCCCGTCGTCCGGCAGGGCGTCGAGATCGCCCATCGTGTAACCGCCCGGGTCAAGTGTCTGCACGAGTCCCATGGTGCCTCCTCCGTGGTCATCGGACCACTGTTCCTAGATGTGTGGGACCGGGGGAGGGCAGATCGAGATCTGCCCTTGGTTGCCCTGTGCCCCATCAGCTGAGTAGTTCGGCGGGGGAAAAGGTGAGCGGGAAAGGGGAATCGGTTTCGAAGAGTTCTTCGGATTGGACGACTGTGTGGCAGGTGTAGGTGTGGTTGGTGAGGTGGAGGACGGTGAGTTCCTGGTTGTCGGGGTCGAGGAGCCAGTACGACGGGACGCCGTACTGCTCGTAGCGGGTGCGTTTGAGGACCACGTCGGTGACGCGGGTGCTGGCGGAGATGACCTCGACGGCGAGCAGCGGAGGCCGTACGACGATTTGCGGGCCGGCCTCGTCGCGACGGCAGACCATCAGATCGGGGCGGAGTGAGACGCCCGGCACCGGCCGGAAGTCGAGCGACCCAACGGTGACGAGGAGCTCCGACGGGCAAGCCTGTTTGAGTCGGACCAGCAACCCGACCACCGCGGCGTGGTGAACCGACGCTTGAGCGCCGGTCACCAGCAGCTTTCCGTCCACCACCTCATAGCGATGCCCACCCCTCCTGGGCAGCGCGCCGCTGTCCGGCGTCGTTCGTAGCTTTCCAGTCATCACCCGACAAGCTTCGCGGATTTCGCCCGAGGCCCGCGGAAGTTATCCACAGCCGGATCCGTCCGTATCCTTCCGGTGTCTCCAGCCGTCCGTAGAGGTATGACCGTTCAAGATGTAGTGGTGACCACGGAGCTGGATCTGCCGGCGGTGCGAGCTGCGCGGCAGGCTCGGAAGGACTTTCTGGATCGGCTGGAGCCGTTGCGGAAGGATCTGTATGCCTACTGCCGCAGACTGGCCGGGAACGCGTACGACGCGGAGGACCTCGTTCAGGAATCGCTCGCCCGAGCGTTCAACCAGGCAGCACAGGCGAACGCGCCGATCCAGAACCCGCGCGCCTGGCTGTTCCGGGTCGCCACCAACACGTACGTCGACGGCTACCGCAAGCAGCTCCCGGTGCCCGCAGAACTCCCCGAGCAGACGGCGCCGCCTGCTACCGACCCCATCGAGGTCCGCGACGCCTGGAGAGAACTGGTGACCCTGCTGCCCCCACAGGAACGAGCCGCCCTCGCACTGAAGGACCTCTTCGGCTTCAGCCTGGCAGAAGTGGCCGACGTACTCCGAACGAGTACCGGCGCCGTCAAGGCCGCCCTGCATCGCGGCCGGACCCGCCTGGACGCACCCGACCGCGCCGTCTCGCTCCGAGGCCGGGCCGAACCGGATCGGCGGCTCCTGGACGCAGTGGCCGCCGCGTTCACGGCGTACGACGTACCGCGGTTGACGTCGCTTCTGCTGGAGAACGCCGACAGCGAGATCCTCGGCATGCTGAACGAGTGCGGCGCCGAGCAGATTCGCGACGGGTCGATCGAGCACACCCTCGACCTGACCAAGCCGTACCGCTACACGGCCGAAGTGGTCGACCTGTGGGGCGAGACCGTGCTGGTGATCCGCCTGGTCGACAGCGACGGCAAGTCCTCGGTCAACGACCTCATGCGCGTCGTGGCCGAGGACGGCAAGGTCCGCTCGATCAGCTGGTACTACTTCTGCCCCAACTTCCTCGCCGAGGTAGCCGCGGAGCTCGGCGAGCCAGTAATCCTCAACGGCCACCGCTACCCGGACGGCAAGCACTGAAGCGTTCGCTGCAGCCTGAGCCGAGTAACAGTCTTGCGGAGGATGCGGTGACTAATACCTATGGTTGATGACCGCCTGGGTGGGTCGGCCCTACGTTGGACGGCATGTTGATTGCAGAGGACCTGTTGTTGCTGCTGTACAACGACGAGAGCGGCAAGCCGATCACGGGCAACCCTGGACTGGACTACTCACTTGCGGGCGCGGTGCTGATCGAGCTGACGCTGCTCGGCCGGGTCGACATCGCTGTAGCCGGTGAGGACGTCAAGGAAGGTCGGTTGAAGGTCCTGGACACGTCGTCGACCGGCGACGCGATCCTGGACGAGCGGCTGGCGATGCTGGCGGAGAAGTCCGGCCAGAAGCCGAAGAACCTGATGAGCAAGCTGTCGAAGAAGCTCCGCGATCAGGTTCTCGCCCGGCTGGTGGAGCGCGGTGTTCTGGAGGCGGACAAGGGGCGCGTGCTCGGGCTGTTCCCGGTCACCCGCTGGCCGGCCAAGGACGCGCGGCACGAGGCAGAAGTCCGTACTGCGCTGGAGAGCGTGCTCAAGCTCGGTACTCAACCGGACGAGCGCACCGCGGCACTCATCGCTTTGCTGAACGCGCTGAACGTGGTGCCGAAGGTCATCACCGACGCGGTGGACAAGAAGGCGCTCAAGCGCCGGGCCAAGGAGATCGCCGAGTCCGAGTGGGCCGCGGAGGCCGTTCGCAAGGCGGTCCAGGACATGCAGGCCGCGATCACCGCCGCCATCGTCGTCAGCTCCAGTGCAGGCGGCGCAGCCGGCTCCTGACCAGCCACCCGCCGGCGGCGGGCCGTAGTACTGGCACTGGCGGGGAGACCTAGAACAAGGAGGTGGAACCGCTACTCGGTAGCGGTTCCACCTCCTTGGGTCATTCAGCCGTGCAGTTGGCCTTGCAGAGCTTGTCCATCAGGCTCAGGGACGCGCCCGGCTCCTCGGTGTCGATCTCGGCCGAGTAGTCGACTTGCCAGTCACCAGCGGACAGCTGCCCGCTCGTCTTGCCGTTCTGCTTCGCGAACCAGTCGGTGATCTGCTGGCTCTGACCGATGTGCGCGATCTCGAGCGCCTGTGGCAGCACCTTGGCGATGGCTGCCGATGCCGTCGCCACCGGACCAGCGGAGTGCAGTGACACCACCGGCGGCCGCGGGTGGCTACCGGTGAGCACCCAGACGGCCGCAGGCCCCGAAGTACAGATCGCGTACGTGCCGTCGTTGCTGCACTTGTAGCCCGCACTGGCGAGACCCGCCACGACAGCCGTCGCCTTGATCGGCGCTGTCGAGTTCTCCGAAGCCTTCTCGGTCGGCTGGCTGGAGCTGGGCTGGTCAGAGGCCGGCGCGGTAGTGGCCGGCTTGTCGGTGGAGGTGGTCTTGTCGCTGGAACAGGCCGCAGTACCGGCGAGCAGGGCAGTGCTCAGCAGTACGGCGCCCCAGCGGTTCAGACCGGCACCTCGATCGCTGCGTCGAGGGCGATCGTGATCATCTCGGAGAAGGTGGTCTGGCGCTCCTCGGCGCTGGTCTCCTCCTTGGTGATCAGGTGGTCAGAGACCGTCATGATCCCGAGCGCACGGCGTCCGAACTTGGCGGCCAGCGTGTAGAGCGCCGCTGCCTCCATCTCGATGCCCAGTACGCCGTACTCCGCCGTGCGCGACACCAGGTCGGGACGGTCGTTGTAGAACAGGTCGCCGGAGAACACCTGGCCGACGTGCACGTTCAGCCCGGCCGCCTCGGCGGCGTCGGCGGCCGCGCGCAGCAGCTGGTAGTCGGCGGTCGGCGCGTAGTCGATGCCGTGGAAGCGCAGCCGGTTCATCTGCGAGTCGGTGCTGGCGGACATCGCCACGATCACGTCGCGGATCTTCACCTTCTCGGTGAGCGCGCCGCAGGTACCGACCCGGATCAGGGTCTGTACGTCGTACTCGGCGAACAGCTCGTTGGCGTAGATCGAGGCCGACGCCTGACCCATCCCGGAGCCCTGGACGGAGACCTGCTCACCCTTGTAGGTGCCGGTGAACCCGAACATGTTCCGGATCTCGGTGTAGCAGATCACGTCGGACAGGTAGGTCTCGGCGATCCACTTGGCCCGCAGTGGGTCGCCGGGGAACAGCACGCGCGGCGCGATCTGCCCCTTCTCGGCGGCGATGTGAATACTCATGCCGGGATCCTCCCATGGGTGCCGGGCGAGATACGTTGAGGACGTGGCTTACTCCATCGCTCCCGGTTCCCTGTCGCTGTCCCGCTCCGTCCTAGACCGTGCTGCCGACCGGCGGCGCGACGTGGAGTGGCTGGACAAGGCCTGGGCCGCCGCCGATACGCAGGTGACCTTGGTGATGGGCGACAAGCTCGCAGTAGAGGACGACCGTACGTCGTTGCGCCTGGTGCCGCCCGCTGCTGCGCCTGAGGGTGTGCGGATCTTCCTGGGGATCGATCGAGTCGCCGGGGCCGGGCAGACGGCGGACGGGCGCGCTGTCTTCGCAGTACTGGTCGATGGCGAGGCAGACGAGTCGTATGCCGGGCTGCGGGAGATCGGTGGCGTGCTGGACGACCGGGAGGCAGGGATCGCGGTCAACGTGGTCGGGCTGTCCAACTGGCACGCCGTACACACGCACTGCGCCAACTGCGGCAACCACACCGAGGTAGTGGACGCGGGACACGTACGGCGCTGCCCGGTGTGCGGACTGAGCCACTTCCCGCGCAGCGACCCGGCGATCATCGTGCTCGTCACCGACGACCAGGACCGCGCACTGCTCGGCCGCAACGAGGCGTGGCCGGAGGGACGCTACTCAACCCTCGCCGGCTTCGTGGAGCCCGGCGAGTCGCTGGAGGCCGCAGTACGCCGGGAGGTCTTCGAGGAAACCGGCGTGGTCATCGGCGACGACATCCAGTACGCCGGCAGCCAGCCGTGGCCGCTCCCGTCCAGCCTGATGCTCGGCTTCTACGCCACCGCGACCGGCTACGACATCAACGTCGATCAGGACGAGATCGCCGAGGCCAAGTGGTTCAGCCGCGCCGATCTCGCCGAACTCGTCGAAGCCGGCACCATGGCCCTGCCCGGCAACATCTCGATCTCCCGCCGCCTCATCGAAGGCTGGTACGGCAAGGAACTAACCGGCAGTTGGTAGGCCGGACACCGCCGCCTGCCTCGTCCTCGACGCAGCCCTCAGGCTCAGCGCCAGCCAGCAGTACGACAGGCTCCACAAGGTGAGGGCCGCGATGCCCAGCCCGTCACTCGCGAAGAACCTCACCAGCAGAGCAACGGCGAGGAACGATCCGTTGACCAGCAGCGGCAGAGCGAAGCGGGAGCCGGTGCCTCGCAGTACCAGTCCGCTTCCGATCGTGCCCACGACGATGACCAAGCCACTGATCGCGTAGCCGACGTCGAGCGCGGTGAGCACCGGAGCGTCGAGGTCCGTACGGGCCACGAGACCGGACCACAACTCGCAAAGGGCGACGGCGGCGGTCCCTGCCGCGCCGACTCTGGCGAGGGTCGAGCCGAGGCCGGTCGTCCGCCGGGCCACTTCGAGATAGCCGACGAGGACCAGCAGGTGCGCGATCGCCAGAACGACCGACATCCACAGGAAGGCCGCCGGCTGGACCGGATAGGACCACGTGTGCGAGCCCTCGGTCGCCGTGATGCTGCCGAGCGAAGCACCTCCCACGAGCGGGAGAACTGCCCCGATGACGACCAGAATCCATGCGCGCACGACTCCACCCCTTCCCCGCCCTCAGCGGGCGACCGATAGACCGAAGGTAGCCATCGGCGGACCGCGGAGGTGATCTGTTTCCAGCCGGGAAACAGGGCGCGGATCCGGGTCGTGCGGTTCGCCCGGGTCAGCGGTCGAGGGCCAGGGCCGCGCGCGAGATGGAGTCGGTGAAATCGGCCATCAGCTCGATCGCCGTACGGAGTTCCGGCCGGAGGTCGTCGCGGCGGTGGTGGGTGTAGTAATAGGTCGGCGGGACGCCGGTGAGTCCGATGCGCTTGAGTTCGGGCGGAAGGTTCGCCGTCAGCGCCACCGGCACGACCGTCACCTCCCGGCCGAGCAGGATCCGCTGAGCGACGTGGGCGGTGTTCGAGGCGTCGATCGGGACGAGGGTCGCCTTGGTGAGCGGGCGGACATCGGCCAGGACGAACGGGAGCATGTAGTCGTCGGGCAGCTCCGGATTGAGCAGCATCGGCAGCCGGGCGAACTCCTCGACCGGGACCGTACGCCGACGGGCCAGCGGATGGTTCCCGCTGACCAGGCCGACGCGGTAGATCTGCGAGAGCCGCGTCGACTGCACCTGCGGCTCAGCTGAGGCTCCGAAGGTCAGCACGAGGTCCACCGCGCAGCTGAGCAGTTCCGGCTTCAGCCTGGGGAACGGTGTCGGCACCGACTCGACGGCGACGCCCGGATGCGTGTGCCGCAGGGCCAGCTCCAGGCTCGCCAGCGCGGCGGGCAGCAGCGGCGCCACGACTCCGACACCGGCCGGCACCGCCAGTCTCAGCGTCGTGTCCGGCTCACCCGCGGCAGCAAACCGGGCCGTCTGTACTGCGCGCAGCAACTCGGGCGCGACCTGCACGAACCGCTGCCCAGCGGCCGTCAACCCCATGAACCCGCCCGAGTCCCGCTCGATCAGCGGCACACCGAGGTCAGCCTCGAGCCGCTGAATCCGCTTGGTCACCGCAGACACCGAGATCCCCAACTCCGCCGCAGCCCGCCCGAAATGCCGCTGCGCCGTCACCGCGACAAAACACTCCACAGCCCCCAGCTCAAGATCCACCCACCAAAGATCCCACCCACAGCCGGCGCGCGACCAGCTACTGGGCAACGTCGAGAAGCGTCAGGGGTGCGTGCCTGCGGCTGGGGTTGGGATCGGTAGGGGGTGTCCCGCCACGGCGGTGTCGGTGGTGGGGAGTTCGCCCGTGAGCAGGTAGTGCGTGCCGATGGCGTTTGCTGCCGCGTTGACTGTGGCGTGGGGGTTGGCGAACACGCCGTGCTTGCCGGAGTTTCGTTCGGTGACGAGGATCGAGGTCGGCAGCGCCTTGTGCATCTTCAGCGCACCGGCGTACGGCGTACCGGGGTCGCCGATGGAGTTGAAGAGCAGGATGCCGGGCAGCCCCTTGCCGGTGATCTTGGGTGGGTTGTTGTTGTCGAAGGCCCAGTTCTGGCAGGCGCTGGCGCTGGTCCACATGTTGTACCAGGCGAATTGTGAGGTCTTGGCAAGCCTGGCGGCGTCTTTCTCGTACGTCGATCGCTGGCGCGGCCAGGCCGAGTCGGCGCAGATCACCGAGGTGAAGCTCGCGGTGGCCTGTTCGGTGTCGGCGCTCAGGTCGGGGGCGGCGAAGTCGGTCAGGAGGCTGCCGTCCCCGTCGACGGCGTAGGCGCTGAGTGCCTCGGTGAACGGGATCCAGGCGGCTTCGGCGAACATCACGCCGTACGCCGTGCCGAGCAGTTCGCTGCCGCCGACGACTCCGTGTGGGGTGGTTCGGAAGTCGGTGAGGGTCTTGTTCCAGGCAGCGCGGACGGCTGCGACGGTGGTGCCGAGGTGGAAGACGTTGTCGTACTTCGCTACCCATTGCAGGTAGTCGTGGTCGAACCGTTTCTGCAAGGCGGTCGACTGGGCCAGCGCTAGCTGGTACCACAGGTCTTTCGGTGTGGGGTCGACGTTGCCGTCGAGGATCATCCGACCGACCCGGTGTGGGAACAGTTGTCCGTAGACGGCGCCGAGGTAGGTGCCGTAGGAGAGACCCAAGTAGTTGAGCTTGTTCTCACCGAGACCGGCGCGGACGGCGTCCATGTCCCGGGCGACGTCGACCGTGCCTAGGTGGGGAAGGAGCGCCTTGTTGTTGGCGTAGCACCCGTCCGCGTAGCTGCTCCACAGCTTCCACAGCTCGCGTCGGCTCGCCTTGGCGTCCGGGTCCGGCTGCGGTGCGTTGAAGTGGTCAGGGGCGGCGCAGCTGACCGGCGAGGTGAGGAAGACGCCGCGTGGATCGAAGCCGATGACGTCGTACGCATCCAGTACGGCGGTGTCGAGTCGGGTGAAGCCGGTCGGGTCCAGTCTGGTCAGCGATCCGGCGTACGCCGCGCCGCTGATGCCCGGGCCGCCAGGGTTCACCACCAGCGAGCCGATCCGCTGCGAAGGCTTGTTGGCCGCGTGCTTGGTCACCAGCACCGAGATCGTGGCGCCGTGCGGGTGGGAGTAGTCCAGCGGGACCTTCAGCGTGGCACAAGTGAGCGCAGGGTACGGCGTGGCGAGCTCGGCCGGGCACGCACCGAAGGTCAGCGCCTTCTCAGCGGCGCCCGGCTGCGCGACAGCCGGCACCGAGCGCGCGATCGGCGCAAGCATTGCTGCAGCGGTGAACGCTGCCAGCAGGCGAGTTCGCAGGAGAATCATCTGCCTGTACTACACCCAACGGCCCGGCCACAGCCACAGATCACCCGCAAGCGCACCGCCGCCCGTCAGGAGCGCGGCGGGGCGTACGTAGTACTGGGTGTCAGGCGACCAGTTTGTCGGCGATCTGGGCGATGCTGGGGTTGGTCATCGCGGTGCCGTCGGGGAAGACGACGGTGGGGACGGTCTGGTTGCCGTTGTTGACCTTCTCGACGATCTTCGCGGCGTCCGGGACCTGCTCGATGTCGACCTCGGTGAACTCGATACCGGCCCGCTTCAGCTGGCCCTTCAACCGGTGGCAGTAACCGCACCAGGGAGTCGAGTACATCGTGAATGCCGCCATCGTCGGCTTGCTCCGTCTCTGTTGAACGCCGGGCTGCGGATTCTGTCCGACGGCCCGTCTAGGGTGGCTCTACCTTGTATCCGAACCGCTGTAGTGGGAGTGCTGTTCCCGCATGTCTCAGTCCGTGAGCAACATCACGCAGGCCGTCGCCGGCCGGTCCGCCGACGAGCTGCTCGAGGCCCTCGACCCCGAGCAGCGAGCCGTCGCGACCGCCTTGCACGGCCCGGTCGTCGTGATGGCCGGGGCCGGCACCGGGAAGACCCGCGCGATCACCCACCGGATCGCGTACGGCGTGCGCACGGGCACCTACGACCCGGCCCGCGTGCTGGCCGTGACGTTCACCCAGCGCGCGGCCGGTGAGATGCGCGGCCGGCTCGCCCAGCTCGGCGCGAACGGCGTCCAGGCCCGGACCTTCCACTCGGCCGCGCTCCGGCAGGCGAGGTGGTTCTGGCCGAAGGTGTTCGGCGGCGAGCTGCCACCGATCATCGACCGGAAGTTCCCGCTGCTGACCGAGGCGGCGAACCGCTGCCGGGTCCGCGTCGACACCCCGGCACTGCGCGACCTGGCTGGTGAGGTGGAGTGGGCGAAGGTGAGCAACGTCCGCCCCGACGACTACGCGAAGATCGCGCCGCAGTCCGGCCGGGCGCTGGCCGCGTTCGACCCCGCGACGATCGCGCGCGTCTTCGCGGCGTACGAGGACGTCAAGATCGAGCGCGGCCGGATCGATCTGGAGGACGTGCTGCTCTGCGCGGTCGCGCTGCTGGCCGAGGACGAGCGGGTCGCCGCCGAGATCCGCCGGCAGTACCGGACCTTCGTGGTCGACGAGTACCAGGACGTCTCCCCGCTGCAACAGAGCCTGCTCGACCTGTGGCTGGGCGGCCGCGAGGACGTCTGCGTGGTCGGCGACCCCGCGCAGACCATCTATTCCTGGGCCGGCGCCGACCCGGAGAACCTGGTCCGTTTCGCCCAGCGCCACCCGTCCGCCGCGGTGATCAAGCTGGTCCGCGACTACCGCTCCACCCCGCAGATCGTCGACGTGGCGAACAAGGTGCTCGACGCGGCCGGCCCGTCCGGTCTGCCCGGCCGGGTCACCCTGCGCTCGCAGCGCGACGCCGGCCCGACCCCGACGTACCGCGAATATCCGGACGAGGTCGCCGAGGCGGACGCCGTCGCCCGCGCGATCAGCCGCCTGCAGGATTCCGGTACGGCGCTGCGCGACATCGCCATCTTGTTCCGGACCAACGCCCAGTCCGAGAACTTCGAGCAGGCGCTGGCCGAGCGGAAGATCCCCGCCGTACTGAAAGGTGCCGAGCGGTTCTTCGAGCGCGCCGAGATCCGGCAGGCGGCGATGCTGCTCCGCGGCCAGGCCAAGGCCGGCAGTGCCGCCGACGACGACCTGGTCGAGACCGTCACCGGCATCCTCGGCGGTGCCGGCTGGACGGTCGACCCGCCCGAGGGCAAAGGCGCGGTCCGGGATCGCTGGGAGTCATTGGCCGCGCTCGTCACGATGACGTCCGATTTCGCCAAGGCACATCCCGAGGCCGGATTCGCCGACCTGATGGCCGAGCTGGACCGGCGCGCGTCGATCCAGCACGCGCCGCTGGCCGAGGGCGTCACGCTCGCCACCCTGCACGCGGCGAAGGGCTTGGAGTGGGGCTGCGTGTTCATCGTCGGCGCGCACGAGGGCACGCTGCCGATCAGCTACGCCCAGACCCCGGCCCAGGTCGAGGAGGAGCGGCGGCTGTTCTATGTCGGCGTGACCCGGGCGAAGGACCAGTTGTCCGTCAGCTGGTCGACCTCGCGCTCACCGGGCGGTCGCGGTCAGCGGGGGCCGACCAGATTCCTGGACCCGATCGGGGTGCGCAGCTCCCGCGCCGGCGAGCGGGAGCCGTCGTCGGTGCGGGCCGGTGCGCCACGGGCGGGGCGCTCGGACAAGCCGATCCCGAAGTGCCGGGTCTGCGGCCGCGGCCTGCTCGAGGCGGCCGCCCGCAAACTCGGCCGGTGCGAGGACTGCCCGGGCTCGATGGACCAGAAGCTGTACGACGCCCTGCTCGAGTGGCGGGCCGAGCGCGCCGCCGAGGAGGGGATGCCCGCCTTCGTCATCTTCACCGACGCGACGTTGATCGCGATCGCGGAGACCCGCCCGACCGACGAACGCGAACTCCTCCGCATCCCCGGCATCGGCCGCACCAAGGTCTCGAAGTACGGCGAACCAGTCGTCAACATCTGCACCCGCTGACCCCCGCCGGTCGTCCGGGCTTGCAGTAGGGCGCTCAGCCCGGCGGCCACCACGGCTCGCGGTACGGCGATCAGCGGGGGACACCCCGGCTCGGGGTACGGCGGCTCAGTCGTCAGACCGACGGTCGTGGGGGCTCGGAGTGCGGTGCGGGCTGAGGTCTGGAGCGTTTGCCCTTCGGGCAAACAGTTCGGGTGTAGGGGGAAATGTTGTTGCGGGGTCAGCGGGGGCGGGCGCATTGTTAGATCTCAGGTTCTGCTGACGGCAGATCTGGCAATTAGATGACAGAGGCAACGATCCCGGAGGGTGCCGGAGAGGCGCCGGAGCGTGCCGGAACGGTGCCCCGGAAGCAAGATCCGGACCCCGCGGCGGCAACTTCCGGCCAACTTCGCAAACTGGCGTTAAATAGTTTGCGGGGCCTGACGAGGTCGGCGTACTGTTCTTTCTGCGGTCGAGGGTGTGGCCGAAAACTTCAAACCATAGCGATCGAGCTAACCGCCCGCTTCGCCACAACGAGAGGAGGTGCCTTGGAAATGATCACCATCAACGCGATGAAGCCGAACGGCGTCAGCGTGCCGTCGTGCGCCCAGATCCAGGGTGCCGTCCCGACGCGCCCGCACGCGTCCGTTGTGCTCATGGCCACCGGTTTCGCCCAGTTCCGGGGCGCAGCTGTGGGCGATGCGAAGTACGGCGGTCAGGGTTCTCGAGCATGGAGTCCACCGGTCTGACTCGAAGTCAGCCGGCACCTCCAAGGCCGCGGAACCCTCACCAGGGTCCCGCGGCCCTTTTGTTTGTCCGACACAGTTTTGTCGGCCACCACCCGGTGGTCGTCGAAGACGGCAAGAGAACAGCAAGACAGTCACTAGGAGGTGACCGGAATGAGCGTTAGCTTCCTCGATGCCTTCACCGAGGTTGCAACGTCGCAGGACCTGCCCTGTCGGTCCTACGCGCCAGAGCTCTTCTTCGCCGAATCGCCGGCGGACGTCGAGCACGCAAAGTCGTTGTGCACCACCTGCCCGCTCAAGGCCGAGTGCCTGGCCGGAGCGCTCGAGCGTTCCGAGCCGTGGGGAGTGTGGGGCGGCGAACTGTTCGTCCAAGGTGTTGTGGTTCCGCGCAAGCGGCCCCGTGGGCGTCCACGTAAGTGCGACACCGTTACCGCCGCCTGAACGACCCCATCCACCCGAATCGAGACGACAAACCATGAAGACCCAGACTTCACCCAGGAGAGTTGAAATGCATTTACTTCAAGAAGATCTCGCTCGTGCTCATTGTCGTTCCAAACTGAACGACGCGGAGCAGAACCGGCGCTTCCACCTGGCGACCCAGATCGCCAAGGCCCAGAAGCAGGCCGAGCGGGCCACCCGTCGCGCGGAGAGGGCCAGTGCAAAGGCACGCCTCACCCTCGCCCGGCTGGTCTGATCTACCACCACCCCCGGCACTTCTGACCAGGCGCCGGACACACTGAACGCCCGAGGGGCGGCATCCACCCGGATGCCGCCCCTCGGCACGTCCACGCCGGTACGCCGTACGCCGGTACCTCGGCGTCGCCCTGCAGACCCAGCCACAGTGTGCTGATCTCCCTGGCCGCCCCATCCGTCCGGGTCGGCCAGGGTTCAGGCCTTCGCGAGCAGCTCGGTCAGCATCGCCTGTTGCAGACCCACCAAGGTGATTCCGCTGACGATCTCCTGGCGGGCGATCATGCCCGGTACGTCGGCCAGCGGCACCCATTCGATCCGGTCCGACTCGTTCCGCTCGACCGGTTCCCCGACGTACGACGCGCTGGTCGCCCGGAAGACGTGATGGGTCGAGTCGATGATCCCCGCACCTGGTTCGGAGCGGATCAAGGCTGTGAGCGGACCCGGCCGCCACCCGGTCTCCTCCTCGACCTCCCGCGCCGCCGCGTCCACCGGCGCCTCACCCGGCTCCACGATCCCCATCGGCAGCTCCCACGCCCAGGTGTCGGTCAGGAACCGATGCCGCCACAGCAGCAGTACGCGCTGCTCGGCATCGGTGACGACAGTCGCAGCGACATCACTGAGCCGTACTGCGTCGTAGGCGACCCGCTGGCCGTCCGGCTGTTCGACGTCCAGCCGGCACACCCTCAGCCAGGGACTGCTCCACACCACTTCTTCGCCGTGCACGAGCCAACGCATGCGCCGGAGCCTAGCTGTTCAATACTGGGATCATGCCCAATGCAACCTGCTCCCTCTGCGGCCGGCAGGCCGATACCGAAGAGGCGCCGATCACCTGGATGACCTCGCTCGAGAACGGCCGCAAACTCCTGTACTGCGACCAGTGCGCCCGCGAGAACGTCCGCAGCATCGAGGGGAAGCTCGACAGCGCCTGGTGGTGAGCACGTGTCGACCTGCGCGAGTCCGACACGCCGCGCCCGGCGTACTCGGGGTGCGGCGGATCGGCGTACGGGCTAGTCGTCTGCGAAGCCGGGGAGGAGTTCCTGGAGGACCGAGCGGAACGGGGCTTCGGTGTCCAACTGGGACAGCACCGCGATGCCGCCGATCCAGACGCGGTGGATCAGCAGGTACGACGGTGGCAGGTTGATCTTGAGGCCGAGGGTCGCGTTGGGGGAGCGGAAGTCGCTCGTCCGGCTGGTCTGCTCGCGCATCCAGGTCCGGCTGAACTGGAACGTGTCGCCCCTGGCCGGTTCGGCGAAGGGCGCCAGATACTCCATCAGCTGATCCGGGTCGATGTCCATCCGCGGCTTGATGAATCCCTCTTGGCGCAGCCCGGCCAGCACCGCGGCGCCGTCGCCCTCGAGCGAGATCCGCAGCAGCCGGCCGATCGCAGGCGGCAGCCCGTCGGGGAGCCGCGCGCAGAGCCCGAAGTCGACCACTCCGAGGCGGCCGTCGGGCATCACCCGGAAGTTGCCCGGATGCGGGTCGGAGTGCAGCAGACCGGCGTACCGCGGTCCGCTGAACATGAACCGGACGTACTTCAGTCCGATCTCGTCCCGCTCCTGCTTGGTGCCGTCGGTGATCACCTTCGACAGCGGCTTGCCTTCGATCCACTCCGAGACGATGACCGTGGGGGAGTGCTTGATCACGCGGGGGACCACGAACTCGTCGTGGTCCTTGAAGGCATCGGCGTACTGCTGCTGGGCCTGCGCCTCGCGGTCGTAGTCCAGCTCCTCGCCGATGCGTTCCTGCAGCTCGGCGACCAGCGGCTTCATGTCGAGACCGGGGAACAGCGACCCGAACGTCCGCGCGAACCGGCCGAGCTGGCGCAGGTCGGCGCGGAGCGCCTCCGCGGCACCCGGGTACTGCAGCTTGATCGCGACCTCGCGGCCGTCCTTGAGGATGCCCCGGTGGACCTGGCCGATCGACGCGGCGGCCGCGGGCAGGTCGTCGAACTCCTCGAACCGGTCCCGCCAGCGCTTGCCCAGCTCGCGCGACAGGATCGTGTGCACGGTCGAAGCCGGCATCGGTGGAGCGGAGTCCTGGAGCTTGGTGAGGGTCGCCCGGTACGGCGCCGCGAACTCCTCGGGCATCGCCGATTCCATCATGCTCAGCATCTGCCCGAACTTCATCGCGCCGCCCTTGAGTTCACCCAGGACGGAGAACAACTGATCCGCGGTACGACGCTGGAACTCGGCCATCACAGCCTCGGCGGGAGCACCGCCGATCCGCTTGCCCAGGCCGACGGTCGCGCGCCCGGCGGCACCTAGCGGCAGGCTGGCCAGCTTCGCAGTACGGCTGAGCGCCTTGCGGGGGAGGTCGGACACGTCCCCATTCTGTCCGGTCACCCAAGCCGGACCCTCGGCACCCCACCCGCGCGCCGGTACCAACTAGATCTCGTACGCCGCGACGCGGGCATCCCGTACGCCGGGGCGTCGGCATCTCGTACGCCGTGACGCGGGCCGGCGTCGCCGCGCCGACCCCAGCCGGCGGGCCGGCGTACCGGGTGAAACGACGGAGGGGCGGTGGTGGACCCGAAGGTCCACCACCGCCCCTACGACTTGGTGCGTCAGGCCTTGCCGAGGATCCGGTTCAGGTTCGTACCGCACTCGGGGCACTTGGCCTTGGCCATGCGCGTGCCCTTGTCGTTGACCTTGACCTCGCCGTCGGCGGTGCGCTTGGCCTTGCACTTGACGCAGTAGAACTCGCCGCTCCAGGTCTCTGCCATGAGGGCCCTCTCCTTGCTCTGAATACCAGCCGGGGCATATCAACCCCTGGCCGTCGTGGATGCTAACGGCAGACCGTCCTGCCGTAGGCCGTTCGGCCCAGTCGGGATTCACCCTACGGCAGGCTGGGAGCCGCTCAAGCGCAACTCCCGGTCCGCGTGCCGCTTGGAAAACCATTTCCGGGATTCGTCGTGACACTGAACAGGCTCCCGGTTGTCCGCCTTCGGAACCACTCGGCTTCCCCTCCGAGCGGCCCCGGAGGCGGTCCGGGAGCCTGCTGGGACAGACGCTGCCAGGCCCGCGTCCCGGTGGCAAGCCCAGGTTGTCCACCCCTGTGGATAAACCTGTGTGCAAGCTGTGGGGCGCGCCGTTCGAGGCTGTGGACGAACGGGGGAACAGGATGTGAACAAACCTGGTCGCGGCTGCCACTGAAAGCCGCCTGACCTGCGGAAACGTCAATTCACAGGGTGTGGACAGAAGAAAGTTGGAAGATTCGGTGCGGTAGCGTCTGACGCATGGCCGAGTCTCCACCGCGCTCGATCCCGCCCTATGTGGACATCCGTCGCAGCAAGCGCCGCAAGCGGACCGTGAGCGCCTATCGCGACGGCGAGCGGGTGGTCGTCCTGATGCCCGACCGGCTGTCCGCCGCCGAGGAGGCGCGCTGGGTCGAAACCATGCTCCAGCGCCTCGAGAAGCAGCGCAGCCGATCCCGCGTGTCGGACGAAAAATTGTTGGCCAGAGCACACGAACTAGCGTGTCGCCACCTCCCAGAGGTGCCCGAACCTGCGTCAGTCCGCTGGGTTTCGAACCAAAACAGACGGTGGGGATCCTGTACTCCGGCCGACCGCTCGATCCGCCTGAGCGACCGATTGCAGTCGATGCCCGCCTGGGTCGTCGACTACGTCCTCGTCCACGAGCTCGCCCACCTGGTCGAGCCGTCCCACAACGCCGCCTTCTGGAACCTCGTCCACCGCTTCCCCAAGTCGGAGCGCGCCGAGGGCTACTTGGAAGGCGTCTCAGCAGCCGCCAACCTCACACTCGACGACTTCTGAGACCCGCCCAGGCGACTCCCGCCCGCGACTCCGCCCACGCGGCTCCTGCCGTCGCCGCTCCCCATCCCCCAGCTCCGGGCTCCTCCGTCGCCCTCCCGCTGCCTCGCCGGAGGAACCGCTGCTCGTCCGGCTCCCGCCCCTGACTCGATCGGCGCCGCCCCTTCCGGCTCTCGCCCCCTGACTAGAGGCTCCGCCCCCGCATCCAACTCCCGACCCGAGGCCGCCCCGGTCGCTGCTCCCCATCCGACGCCCCGGTCCGGCCTGCCGACCCGCTCCGGCGGCTCCGACCGACGCCGCCCTCAGATCCCGAGACCTCGCTTCCGCTCCCGGGCTCCCAGGTCATGCCCAGCGCCTTTCACCACATTCCTCGGCCTCCGCTTCCCTGGGCAAGGCAGCGGAAGGGCGACGGAGGAGCCCGTAGCTGGGGGGTGGGGAGCGGCGACGCCAGGAGCCGCGTGGGCGGGTTCCCCCCGGGGTGCATTCCTGTTCACCCCCGAGTCGGGGTGGGGCTGGCACCAGGGTGAAGTCGGTGGCTTCCTGCATGGTCGCGACCCCCTGCTGTCCAACAGGCTGAGACCCGTGAGTCAGTGCGGCGTCGGGCCGGACTGGAGGGTGTGCGCCAGAGGCGGCGCGGAGGGGCAGGAACCATGGCCAGGGGACAGATCACGGTGCGGGCGGCACGCTGGAGCGCCACCCATCCGTGGCGGGCGATCGCGATGTGGGTCGCCGTTGTGATCGCGTGCTTCGCGCTCGGCTCGGTGACGGGCACGAAGCAGTCGGACAACGAGGGCGACATCGGCGAGGTGACCCGGGCCGACAACATCGTGAAGTCCGGCAACTTCGACGATCCGGACATCGAGAGCGTGCTGATCACCGCGCCCTCCGGCCAGCTCGACAAGGCCGCGGCCGACAAGGTCGCCGGCGTCGTGACCCAGCGGATGCGTGCACTCGGGGGAGTCGCCGACGTCGCCAAGCCGATGCTGTCCCCGAACAAGGAAGCGCTGATCGTCAGGGTCACCCTGAAGGACGGCGACTCCGACGACCGGGTCCAGCCGCTGCTCGACACCACCGCGAAGATCCAGCAGGAGAACCCGGGCCTGCGCGTCGAGGAGGTCGGCGGTGAGTCGATCGACAAGGCGCTGAACGAGACACTCGGCAAGGACTTCAAACGGGCCGAGATGTTCAGCCTGCCGGTGACGCTGGCGATCCTCTTGGTCGCGTTCGGCGCACTGATCGCGGCCTCGGTGCCGCTGGTCCTCGCCCTGTCCGCGGTTGCCGCCGCGATCGGGCTCTCGGCAGCCGCTTCACAGCTGGTCCCGGCAGTCGACGCGGTGAACAGCGTCATCCTGCTGATCGGTATGGCGGTAGGCGTCGACTACTCGCTCTTCTACCTCCGCCGCGAACGCGAGGAACGCGCCAAGGGCCGCGGCCACGTCGACGCGGTCGAGATCGCAGCCGCCACCTCCGGTCACGCAGTCGTGGTGTCCGGTACTGCGGTGATCATCTCGATGGCCGGCCTCTTCCTCGCTCGTGACGCGGTCTTCTCGTCCTTCGCGGTCGGCTCGATCCTGGTCGTCGCCGTGGCTGTTGTCGGCTCGCTGACCGTGCTCCCCGCAGTACTGGCCAAGCTCGGTCGCTGGGTCGACCGCCCGCGCATCCCGCTGCTGTGGCGCCTGACGGCGAACAAGAGCAAGCCGCGCTTCTGGCCGACCATGCTCAAGCCGGCCCTGAAGCACCCGGTCGCCACCCTGCTGGTCGCTGTCACCGCACTGCTGGCCGTCGCTTCGCCCGCACTCGGCATGACGCTGAAGTTCCCTGGCACCGAAGACCTGCCGCGCGACACCGCGGTGATGAAGGCGTACGACCGGCTCACTGCGGCCTTCCCGAGCACCGGCACCAGCCACGAGGTCGCAGTACGGGCTCCTGCCAACCAGCAGCCGGCAGTGAAGGCTGCGCTGGCCGACCTGGTCAAGCGGACGCAGTCCGACAGCCTGTTCGCGCAGGACGGGCTGGAGGAGCCGCGGGTCTCCAAGGACGGCACTGTGACCACGCTGGAGGTCGCGACTCCGTACGAGGGTGGTAGCCAGCAGGCGCGTGACTCGCTGACCAAGCTGCGCAAGGAACTCATGCCGAAGACGGTCGGCAAGGTGCCGGGCGTGGAGTACGCCGTCGGCGGGTTCGTAGCGGCCGATGTCGACTATGCGGCCCACACGCGGGCCAAGCTGCCGCTGGTGATCGGGTTCGTCCTGCTGCTGACGATGATCGTGATGATGGTGACGTTCCGGTCCGTGGTGGTCGCGGTCACCGCGATCCTGCTGAACCTGCTCAGCGCCGGAGCGGCGTACGGCGTGGTCACGGCGGTCTTCCAGAACCACTGGGCCGAGGGCATCCTCGACTTCAAGTCGAACGGAGCGGTCGTGTCCTGGCTGCCACTGTTCCTCTTCGTGGTCCTGTTCGGGTTGTCGATGGACTACCACGTCTTCGTGGTCAGCCGGATCCGCGAGGCCGTCCTGCGAGGCGTGCCGACCAAGCAGGCCGTTGCCGAAGGCATCACCGGTTCGGCCGGTGTGGTGACGAGCGCGGCGGCGGTCATGATCGGAGTGTTCGCGGTCTTCGCCACCCTGAGCACCCTGGACATGAAGCAGTTGGGTGTCGGTCTGGCGGTCGCGATCCTGATCGACGCGACCATCATCCGGGCGGTCGTCCTGCCGAGCATCATGACCCTGCTCGGCGACGCCAACTGGTGGGCCCCCAAGTGGCTCCGCGGCAAGCAGCCCAAGCACGCCGCCCCGACCGCCACCCCCGAAGAGGAGCGCGAGCTCACCCCGGTCGGCTGACCCTCCAGCCCGTACTACGAAGCGCCCCGCCGCGGAACTCCCCGCGGCGGGGCGCTGCACGCCGTCTCAGCTGACGGGTTCCAAACGAACTGTCAGCCCCTTGGCAACCGGCGTGTTGCTGCCCTTGGCTACGTCGTCGGCCGCCATCAGGACATTCGTTTCCGGGTAGTACGCCGCCACGCAGCCGCGCGCCGTCGGGAACGAGACCAGCCGGTACCCCGCCGCCCTCCGCTCGACGCCCTTGAACTCGCTCACGATGTCGACCCGCTGACCATCCTTCAACCCGAGCGCCTTCAGGTCGTCAGGGTTCACGAACACCACCTGGCGCGTGCCGTCCACCCCGCGATAGCGATCCTGCAAACCGTAGATCGTGGTGTTGAACTGATCATGACTCCGCATCGTCTGCAGCAGCAGCCGTCCCGGCTCGGTCGGCAACCAGGACAACTCGTTCGCGCTGAACTGCGCCTTGGCATCAGACGTCTTGAACTCACGCTTGTCCCGAGCAGCGTGCGCCAGCAGGAAGCCGCCCTCGTTGGCCCGCAACCGTTCCTCGAAGTTCTCGTACCCGTCGCAGACCCGCCCGATCCGGTGCCGGATCAAGCTGTAGTCGTCGGCGAAGTCGGCCCACGGAATCTGCCCGACCTCCGGTACGACGAGCGCCGCCAACCCGCAGACGATCCCGATCTCCGACTTCAACTCAGGTGCCGGCGGCGTCAGATTGCCGGTGGACAGATGCACCGCACCTTGAGAATCCTCCACCGTCACCGACTGCGGCCCGTTGGGCGTGCGGTCGTGATCGGTCCGACCCAAGGTCGGCAGGATCAGCGCCTCACGCCCGGTCACCGTATGCGACCGGTTCAGCTTGGTCGACACCTGAACCGTCAGGTCGCACTCCCGCAAGCCCTGGTGCACGACCTCCGTATCCGGCGTAGCCATCGCGAAGTTGCCACCCATCGCGAAGAACACTCGTACGGCGCCGTCGCGCAACCGCTGCACCGTCGCCGCGGCGTCGACCCCGTGCTCGCGCGGGGAGGTGAAGGCGAACTCCTGATCGAGCCGATCCAGGAACGCGTCCGGCATCTTCTCCCAGATGCCCATGCTTCGGTCGCCCTGCACATTCGAGTGGCCACGCACCGGACACGGCCCGGCACCAGGCTTGCCGATGTTCCCCTGCAAGAGCAGGACGTTGACGATTTCGGTGATGGTGGCAACGGCCTCGCGGTGTTGCGTCAGTCCCATCGCCCAGCAGATCACCGTCGCCTTCGACTTGATGAACCGCCGCGTGAATTCCTCGATCTCGGCGCGCCTGAGCCCGGTGGCCAACTCGACCGCTGCCCAGTCCAACTCCGCGTTGTGCTTGGCGTAGAGCTCGTACCCACTCGTGTGCGAGTCGATGAACGCCTTGTCCAGCACGGTTCCCGGCGCAGCCGCCTCGGCCTGCAGCAACAAGTGGCCGACGGCAAGGAACAGCGCCTGATCGCCGCCGATCCGGATCTGCAGGTGCTGGTCTGCCAGCTCGGTGCCCTTGCCGACCCAGCCGGACGGGCGCTGCGGATTCTTGAAGTTCATCAGGCCGGGCTCGGGCAGCGGGTTGACCGAAACGATGTCGGCGCCGTGCTTCTTGGCGATCTCCAGATGACTGAGCATCCGGGGCGCGTTGGTGCCGGGATTCTGGCCGACCACGACGATCAGTTCGGCCTCTTCGAGCATCTCGAGCGTGACCGCACCTTTACCGCTGCCGATCACCCGCGACAGCGCAGTACCGGATGATTCGTGGCACATGTTGGAGCAATCGGGCAGGTTGTTCGTGCCGTAGGCGCGGACGAAGAGCTGGTAGAGGAAGGCGGCCTCGTTGCTGGTCCGGCCGGAGGTGTAGAAGACGGCGTCGTCGGGGTCGACCAAGGCCTTGAGGTGCCGGGCGACGACCTGGAACGCCTCCTCCCAGCCGACCGGCTCGTAGTGAGTGGCGCCGGCCCGGAGCAGCATCGGCTCGGTGATCCGGCCGAGCTTGCCCAGCTCGTACTCCGAGATCTGGTTCAGCTGGTCGATCGAGTGCTCCGCGAAGAAGGCGCGCGGTACCCGTTTGCGGGTCGCCTCCCAGGCGACCGCCTTGGCCCCGTTCTCGCAGAACTCGGCCGCGTGCTTGCGCTTGTGGTCCGGGTCGGGCCAGGCACACGACGGGCAGTCGAAACCGCCGTCCTGGTTCATCTTCAAGAAGACCTTGCCGGTCCGGGTCGGCCCCATCTCGCGGAAGCCGAACTTGAACGACGACAGCACCGCCGGTACGCCGGCGGCCTTCTTCTTCGGGTGTTCGATGTCGACCATGGTTCAACCATAAATCGTCCGATCGGCACGAGCAGGTTCGACAGTCGTCGGCGTGACGAGATGTCCGATCGGCCCATCGGCGACCGCCTGAGTGTGTGGTCCGATCCCATAGTGCGCAGCGGCCGTGATTTCTAGAGTCCTGGGCCATGGAGACCCGCCGAGCCCTCGTCACCGGAGCCGCCTCAGGTATCGGAGCGGCCTGCGCGCGGCGGCTCGCTGCCGACGGCGTACATGTGATCGCGGTCGACTACGACGCCGACGGCCTGGCGGAAGTCGTCGGCCCAGGGATAGAGCCGCTCCAGGCCGACCTGTCGGATCTGGACGGGCTGAGCAGGCTCCCTGTCGACGTCGACATCCTGGTGAACAACGCAGGCGTCCAGCAGGTTGCCCCGGTGGAGCAGTTCCCGCCGGAGCGCTTCGGCTACATCCTGCGCCTCATGCTGGAGTCGCCGTTCCGGTTGATCCGGCAGACCCTGCCGTACATGTACGGCCGTGGCTGGGGCCGGGTGGTCAACATCTCCTCGGTCCACGGACTCAGAGCCAGCCCGTTCAAAGCGGCGTACGTCGCTGCCAAGCACGGACTGGAAGGACTCAGCAAGGTGGTCGCGCTCGAAGGCGCGGCCCACGGAGTCACCAGTAACTGCGTGAACCCGGCGTACGTCCGTACGCCGCTCGTCACGGCCCAGTTGGCCGACCAGGCAGCCACCCACGGGCTGACCGAGTCGGAAGTGCTGGACAAGGTCCTGCTCGAACCGGTCGCGGTGAAGCGGCTGATCGAGCCGGCCGAGGTGGCCGAGTTGGTCGCACTGCTGTGCGGACCCGCGTCGGCCTCACTCACGGGGAGTTCCCTCGTCCTCGACGGCGGCTGGACCGCCCACTAAAAGGAGCCATGAGATGGCAACATCAACAGAACCCACCCGGACGAGGACCCCGATCGCCAGGGTCGTCGGCGCCAGCCTGATCGGCACCACGGTCGAGTGGTACGACTTCTTCCTGTACGGCGTGGCCGCGTCCGTCGTCTTCGGCGACCTGTTCTTCCCCAAGGGTGAAGAGCTCACCGGTACGTTGCTGAGCTTCGCCACCTTCGCCGTCGGCTTCTTCGCCCGTCCGATCGGCGGTGTCGTCTTCGGTCACTTCGGAGACCGACTGGGCCGCAAGAACCTGCTGGTGCTGTCCCTGCTGATGATGGGGCTCGCCACCTTCGCCATCGGGTTGCTGCCGACGTACGCGCAGGTCGGTGCGCTGGCGCCGATCCTGCTGACGGTGCTGCGCCTCATCCAGGGGTTCGCGCTCGGTGGTGAGTGGGGCGGCGCGGTACTGATCGTGTCGGAGCACGGTGACCCGGCCAGGCGAGGCTTCTGGTCGTCGTGGCCGCAGGCGGGTGCTCCTGCCGGTCAGCTGATCGCGAACGGCGTACTGGCTGGGCTGGCCGCCTTCCAGAACGATGCCGCGTTCGACAAGTGGGGCTGGCGGATCCCGTTCCTGCTGTCCGCGGTACTCGTGCTGGTCGGGCTCTGGGTGCGGCTGCGGATCGAGGAGTCGCCGCTGTTCAAGCAGGCCAAGGCCAGGCAGGAGCCGACGGACAAGCTGCCGTTCGTCGAGGTCATCACCAAGTATCCGCGCGAGGTCCTCACCGCGATGGGCGCCCGGATGGCGGAGAACGTCAGCTACTACATCTTCACGATCGTCATCGCGACGTACGCGAAGGAACACCTGAAGCTGGACAAGTCGTTCGCGCTGAACGCCGTACTGATCGGTGCCGCGATCCACTTCTGCGCGATCCCGTTGTGGGGCGCGCTGTCCGACCGGATCGGCCGCAAACCGGTCTATCTGTTCGGCGCGGTCGGGGTCGGGATCTGGGCGTTCGTCTTCGTGGCTCTGGTGAACACGAAGAACTTCGCGCTGGCGGCGCTGGCCGTCACGGTCGGCCTGATCCTGCACGGCGCGATGTACGGCCCGCAGGCGTCCTTCTTCACCGAGTTGTTCGGCACCAGGGTCCGGTACTCCGGGGTGTCGGTCGGCTATCAGCTCGCGTCCATCATCGCCGGTGGGCTGGCCCCGTTCATCGCGGTCGCGCTGCTCAAGGCGTACGACTCCGGCTTCGCGATCTCCGTGTACGTCGCGATCTGCGCGGTGATCTCGATCGTCGCGGTCACCTCGTACGCCGAAACCGGCCGCCGGGACCTGACCACGCTGTGAACCTGCTGGCATGATCGCGCAGATGGAGGACCTGCGGCAGTTGCTGGCCGCGAGCAAGAAACGCGAGGCGGAACTCTCGGCCCTCGTCGACGTTGCTCGCGAGCTGGCCTCTGCCCGCGACCCCGGCCGCGTCCTCGACACGATCGTGCACCGCGCCCGCACCCTGATCGGCACCGACGTCGCGTACCTGACCTTGTACGACGCGGCGCAAGGCGACACCTACATGCGAGCAACCGACGGCTCCGTGTCGGCCGCCTTCCAGCAGTTGCGGCTGCCGCTCGGGGCCGGGCTGGGCGGCCTGGTCGCCAAGACCTACAAGCCGTACTGGACCGAGGACTACCCGAGTGACCGGCGGTTCCGGCACACCTCCTCGATCGACGACGCGGTCGGGGAGGAGGGCCTGGTCGCGATCTGCGGCACGCCGCTCATCGTCGAGGGCGCCTTCGTGGGAGTGCTCTTCGCCTCCAACCGCACTCGCCGGCCGTTCAGTCGCGAAGAGGTATCGCTGCTCGGATCCCTAGCAACGCTCGCCGCGGTGACGATCGTTCAGGTGCGCGCCGCGGCCGAGACGGCCGCCGCACTGGAGCAACTGTCCGCTGCCCATGCCGGCGCCGAGCACGCCGCCGCGGCCCACGACCGATTCGCCGAGATCGTCCTGTCCGGCGGCGACGTCGATGCGATCGCGGCCGCTCTCGCCGACCTCCTCGACGTCTGGGTCGTCCTGGTAGATGCCGCTGGCAACCAACTCGCCACCGCCGGCCACACTGCCCCGTCCGAGCCGGCGGGCGGCATACCGTGGGCGGATTCGCCGGTCTCCGGGCGGTTGACCCGCATCGGTGACCGCTGGGTCGTGGCAGCGACCGCCAAGGGCGAGCGACTCGGAGCACTGGTGATCGGCGGCGTACAGGACCTGTCCGGTGCCGACCAGCGGATCGTGGAACGCGCTGCCGTCGTCACTGCCCTCGTCCTGCTCTTCCGTCGCCAGGCAGCCGAACAATCGCGCCGCGCCCGAGCCGACATCCTCGCCGACGCCCTCAGCGGTACTACGGACCCGCGCGCCCTCGTGGACCGCCTTCGCCTGCTCGACCCACCTCCGCCAACCTCATGCCAGCTGGTGGTAGCCGTCTGCCGAGGAGACCACAGCGCAGTACGCCTCTCCGCCCCACTGGAAGACAAGCTCGTGCTGGCCGGCCCGTACGCCGGTGACTTCGTTCTCCTACTCCAAGGCCCCACCACGGCAGGGGAGCTCAACGACCTGGCCCGACGTTCCAACCTCACCATCGGCGTCACCGGACCGGCGACCTGGGGGCCGACGCTCGTAGAGGCCCACCAGCAAGCAACCCGGCTCGTCACCACCATGCGTCGCCTGGGCAGGTCGGCCGAAGCCGCCGCTCCAGACGACCTCGGAGTTGCCGGGCTCATCGGTGCTGCACAGGTCGACGTGCAAGCTCACGTGCACCACCTGCTGGGCGCAGTACTGGACTACGACGAGCAGCGAGGTACGGATCTCATCGGAACCTTGCGGGCGTACTTCGCTGCCGGGCAGAGCCCCACCAGAGCAGCAGGTGAGCTCCACCTCCATCCCAATACAGTGCAGCAACGGCTCGACCGAGTCAGTGCACTGCTGGGCGACGGCTGGCAGCAGCCGGAGCGCGCCCTCGACGTACAGGTCGCACTCCGGCTGCTTCAGGCGATCAAGGAATGAGTACGAGCCGCCCGCGAACGCCACCCTTGGCCAGCCGCTCGTACGCCGTCCGCCCGTCCTCCAGCGAGTAGGTGTCGGCAACCCGCGTAGAGATGACGCCGGCTTCGACCAGCCGCACCACCTCCAGCAGGTCTGCCCGATTGGCATTGATGAAGACCGGGAACACAGTGATGCCCCGCAGCGAGGTGGGTGGCGGCCCGGCGACCACGTGCGCATGTACGCCGCCGTTGCGCACCGACTCTTGTGCGCCGATTCCGATCACAGCTGCGTCCACCAAGCCGTCCACACCCGCCGGGAATACCGCATGGACGGCTGCAGTGACGTCAGCTGAACGGGGTACGAAGTGGTCCGCACCAAGCGACCGGACGAACTGCTCGTCGTCTTCACCTGCTGTGGCGACCACTGTCAGTCCGCAGTGCTTACCTAGTTCGACTGCATAGCCGCCGACTCCTCCCGCGGCGCCAGTGACGAGCAGCGTCTGCCCGGCGCTCAAGGCCAGCGCATTCAGGGCTTGGTGAGCAGTCAGTGCGTTCAGCCCGAAGGTGGAGGCTTCTACGAACTCCAGGCCGGCCGGTGCAGGCGCAACGGCCGACGCGTTCAGTACGACGTACTCGGCGTGTGTCTTCAACGGCCGGCCGAGCAGGTCGGCGACGCCGATGACCGCAGTACCGACTGGCAGGTCGGCGCCGGGGCCGGCCGCGTCGACGGTTCCGGCGACGTCCCAGCCGATGCCGAACTGCTCGCGTGGGGCAGAGAGGTTGTAGTCGATCAAAGTCCCGTCGGTGGTCGCGAGGTCGACCGGGTTGACGGCGGCCGCTGCCACCTTGATCCGGACCTGGCCGGCGCCCGGCTCCGGGATCGGGGTTTCGATCAGCTCAGCGGTTGCCGGACCGTCCAGGCGGCGGGCCACGAGTGCGCGCATCGAGTGCTTCTCCTCTGGTCGAAGGTGTTGATGAGGCCACTCTTAGAGAGTTACTCTCTTTTCGGAAGTAGGCACTTCGAGGTGCGTACCGAACCCAGGGGAGAGCCGTGCCGACTCGTAACGCCGCCCAGCAGCGGGAAGAACTGGCCCGCGCGTACGACGCCTACCTCGCCTCCTGCCCGGCCCGCCAACTGGTCGACCGGATCAGCGACAAGTGGGTCACGCTCGTCATCTCGGCCCTCTCCGACGGCCCCCAGCGGTACTCCGACCTGTCCCGCCGCATCGCCGGCGTGAGCCAGAAGATGCTCACCCAGACGCTGCGGAACCTGGAACGCGACGGCCTCGTGAGCCGCGAGGTGACCCCGTCGGTCCCGGTCCGGGTCGACTACGAACTGACCCCGCTCGGCCTCACCCTGATGCCGCTCATCGTGCACATCAAGTCCTGGGCCGAATGCCACATGGGCAAGGTCGCCGCCGCGCGGGAGACCTACGACGCCGCCAAGTAGCCGCTCCGCGCCACCGGGCCGAACTCGCGGCCTTGTCTGTCGGCCGTTCGGGGGACAACGGTCCTCCGATCGGCCCACCCGGTTGTAACCCTTTGTCGCCCGTTCACCCGCTGTGACGAAATTCGCCCGAGACTCACTCTTGAGGCGGGATCGACGCCGGAATCAGTGACAGAGAGTGTCGACTCCCTCCAAGTGGGGCGGGGGTGCGAAATGGCGAACGGACAGCTCATCACGGTCTTCGCGGCCAAGGGCGGCTGCGGCAAGACCACGCTGGCGACGAATCTCGCCACCGTGCTGTACGACCGTGGCGCGCACCGGGTCTGCCTGTTCGACCTCGACCTCGAGTTCGGCGACGTCGCCGGCGTCCTCGGTCTGCGGTCCGCCCGCAGCATGATGGACGCGCTCCCGCACGACGCGGCCGGCAATCCGCCGTACAGCGATCTCCCGTACGGCGAATTGCCACTCGGCGACCTCCCGTACGGCGACGTCTCGGGCGGCGAGCGCTCGTACGGCGACCTCGCGCCGGCCGGTGTCCGCGAGTTGATGACGCCGTACCGACCCGGGTTCGACTGCTTGCTCGCTCCGACCCGTCCTGGAGAAGCCGCGCTGATCCCGGTCTCGCTGGTCACCCGGCTCCTGGACGTTCTTCCGCTGCTCTACGACTTCGTCGTGGTGGACACGCCGAGCCGGTTCAGTACCCAGGTCCTCGCGGCGCTCGACGCCGCGGACCACCACGTCCTCGTCACCACCCCGGACCGCCCGGCCTTGAAGAACCTCCGGGCGACCATCGACATGCTCGACCTGCTGCAGTACGACCGGACCGCGCGGTCGATCGTGGTCAACCGCTCGGACGCCGCGGCGAATCTGCCGGCCAGCGTCCTGGACGAACTGGTCAGAAGCCCGATCGCGAGCCACCTGCCCAGCTGGAACGGCGTACCGGCGTCGATCAATCGCGGCGAACCACTCGTAGCAGCCGACCGTGACCACCCGGTCAGCCTCGCCATCCGGCACCTCGCAGCGGCCCTCCTCCCCAGCGACGGGAGGTGCAGCCGCGACCCGCCACCCGGCTAGCAACCACCTCAACCTTCAAATCCCTTGAACAGAAAGCGATCCATCATGCTTCAGCAACTACGCACAGCCCGCAAGAACGAATCCGGCTTCACCCTCATCGAACTCCTCATCGTCATCGTCATCCTCGGCGTCCTCTCCGGCATCGTCGTCTTCGCCGTCGGCGGCATCACCGACCGCGGTGAAGCTGCTGCCTGCAAGTCCGAGGTGAAGACGATCGCAGTGGCCGAAGAGGCCTACTACGCCAAGAACAACCCCGGCTCTTACACCGATCTCGCGGGCTTGGTCACGGCCAAGTTGCTGCGGCCTGGCACGCCCAAGTACGTGTTGAGCGCGAGCGCGACGGATGGCTCGTTGACCTTGGTCGCCAGCCCTCCGGCGGGATGCACCGCAGCCTGATCCACCTCGATCCACTGCCGGGGAGGGCAGACCCCCAAGGGCCCTTCCCGGCAGTGCTCCAACCGCCTCACTCAAAGGAAATGCCATGAAAGGTCTTGCCCGCGGTAGCCGCGTCGACGTGCTGCTGGAGGAGCTTTGGAACGCCGGCGGCACCGACCTGCTGCTCACCGTGGGCATGCCACCGCAGATCCGCGTCCACGGCGAACTGCACCCCGTCATCAACACCAAGGTTCTGACGCACGACGACACCGACGAATTGCTCACCGAACTCTTCACACCCACCCAGGCCGATGCCTGGTGCAACACCTTCGAGCTCGACTTCTCCTTCTCCTGGCGCGACAACGCCCGCATCCGCGGCAACGCCTTCAGCCAGCGAGGCGACAGCACGGTCGCGCTCCGGATGATTCCACGCAACATCCCGACGATGGCCGAGCTCGGCCTGCCGCCGATCCTCAACACGTTCGCCAAACAACATCAGGGCCTGGTCCTCGTCACCGGCCCGACCGGCTCAGGCAAGTCCACGACACTCGCCGCGGTGATCAACCAGATCAACACCGATCGTGCCTGCCACATCATCACCATCGAGGACCCGATCGAATACGTCCACGAACACAAGCGCTCCGCGGTGAACCAGCGCGAGGTCGGCAGCGACACCGCCTCGTTTCCGGACGCGCTCCGCTCGGCTCTCCGCGAAGACCCAGACGTCCTGCTGGTCGGCGAAATGCGTGACCTCGAATCCGTCCGATTCGCCCTCACCATCGCCGAGACCGGCCACCTGGTCTTCGCCACTTTGCACACCAACGACACGGCCCAGTCGATCGCCCGCATCATCGACGTCTTCCCGCCGGAGCAGCAGTCGCAGGTCCGCGTCCAGCTCGCCGCAGCACTCAGCGGTGTCGTCTACCAACGCTTGATCCCGCGAGTCGGCGGCGGCCTGATCGCCGCGTACGAAGTACTGGTCGCGAACTCGGCGATCCGCAACCTGATCAAAGAAGGCAAGACGCACCAGTTGCGCAACTCGGTCGTCACCGGCCAGCGCGAAGGCATGCTCACTCTCGAGCAATCCTTGTCGACCTTGGTGCAGGCCGGGACAGTCTCGTACGACGATGCCGCCGCGCGCAGCCTCTATCCCAAGGACATCGAGACGCGGCCGCGGCTGCGGGCAGGAGTGCCGGCATGAGGCACCGCAAGCGCGAGGAGGCCGTGGCCGCCGTCAGCCTGACCGCACGACCCGAGGTACGCCCGGCAGCGACCGCCGAAGACCTGCAGATCGAGCGCAACCGGGCCCGGCAGATCGCCGAACAGCACGGACTCGCGCAGGTCGATCTCCGCACAGTCAGCCCTGATCCCGCAGCGGTGGAGCTGATCGACGAGCAGACCGCCCGCGCACTCACCGCGGTACCGCTGACAGTCGACGAGCACCAGATCGTCGTCGCGGTCGCCGATCCTGAGGTGGAGACCGATCTGCGGGCGGTGCTCGACCGTCGCCTCGTACTTCGGATCGCCGCGCCGACCGACATCCTCAGTGCCATCGGCAACAGCTTCCGGGCGCTGAGCGGGATCGACTCGCGGCTCAAGATGTTCGAGGCCCGTGATGTGATCCGCAAAGACTCCAACCGGGTCGACGTGGCGGCCGCGAACGACGAGGCCCCGGTCGTCCAGGTCGTCCAGCTGATCATCACCCAGGCCCTGCGCGACCGCGCGTCCGACGTACACATCGAACCGCACGACGACCGGGTCCGGATCCGCTTTCGCGTCGATGGTGCCCTGCACGACCAGCTCGAACTGCCGGGGTCGATCGGCCCGGCTGTGGTCAGCCGGATCAAGATCCTCGCCGACCTCAACATCGTCGAGCGACGCCGTCCCCAGGACGGCCAGATCAGCATGGATGTCGAAGGCCGCGAGGTCGACATCCGCGTCTCCACGACCGCGGTGGTCGGCGGCGAGAAGGTCGTACTACGGCTGCTCGACAAGAGCCGCCCCCTGTTCAAGCTGGAGCAACTCGGGATGCCGGCCGAGATGGCCGCGCGCTACTCCAGCCTGCTCAGGTCGCCGTACGGCATGGTGATCTGCGCAGGTCCGACCGGCAGCGGCAAGACCACCACGCTGTACGGATCGCTCGGCGAGATCAACACGCCCGAGCGCAACATCATGACCATCGAGGACCCGGTCGAGTACACGTTCTCGTCGATCAACCAGATCCAGATCAACGAGTCGGCCGGTATCACGTTCGCCGGCGGACTACGGTCGATCCTGCGGCAGGACCCCGACGTGATCCTGGTCGGCGAGGTCCGTGACGTGGAGACCGCGCGGATCGCCGTACAGTCCGCACTGACCGGTCACTTCGTGCTCTCTTCGCTGCACGCGACCGATGCGGCCACGGCCCTGCATCGCTTGCTGGACATGGGAATCGAGAACTTCCTGATCGCCTCGTCGGTCAGCGCGGTGGTCTCCCAGCGGTTGGTTCGCCGGGTCTGCGACAACTGCCGCGAGACGTATCAGCCGGCCGCGGAAGAGGTTGCGTTCCTGGCGACCTTCGGCGGGGAGGTCCCGATCGGTGGGCTGGTCCGCGGAGCGGGCTGCAACTTCTGCTCGCACACCGGCTTCCTCGAGCGGACCGGCGTCTACGAACTGATGCCGGTGTCCGACGGCATCCGCGAGCTGATCGTCGAGCGGGCCTCGCACGACGAGATCCGCAAGCTCGCGCGGTACGAGGGAATGCGAACCCTGCAAGAGGAAGCGGTCCGGTTGGTCGGAGCCGGAGTCACGACGGTCGCCGAGGTTCTCCGCTCCATCTACGTGGTCGGGAGCTGACATGACCAGATTTGCCTATGTCGCCGTCGCGCCCGACGGCCAGCGTGCCAAGGGGATCACCAAGGCGGACAGTCGCGAGGAGGCCGAGCTGGCGCTGTACGAGCGGGAGCTCCGCGACATCCGCGTGACGGAAAAGCCCGGCGTGCTCCAGTTGGAGATCACCGCGCGCCGGGTCAAGCGCGAGGAGGTCATGCACCTGTCCCGTCAGCTCGGCGCGTTCATCAAGGCGGGCCTGCCGCTGATCGACGCCGTGCACAGCCTCGGCCAGGAGGCCGACAACAACTCGGTACGCCGGATGATGGCCGAGGTCGAAGAGGGACTCCGAGGCGGTGAGAAGCTGTCGGACTGCTTCGATCGGCATCCCAACATCTTCCCGGAGTTCTATCGGGGGATCCTGCGATCGGCAGAACTCAGCGGTCAGCTCGATACCGTGCTTTCCCAGCTCGCGAAGTACCTCGAGCGGGATCTGGAAGCGCGCCGCAAGGTCAAGCAGGCCATGATCTACCCCACCATCGTGGCGCTCATGTCGCTGGTGACCGTGGTCGTGCTGGCAGCCTTCGTACTGCCACGGTTCAAGGAGTTCTTCGCGAGCCTGCACGCCGAGCTGCCGCTGCCGACCCGGATGCTGCTCGCCGTCACGGACTTCCTCACCGCGTGGTGGTGGGCCGTCGGCCTCGGGATGGCGATCCTGGCACTGATCTTCTTCGCCGTCACGAGAACGCAAGGCGGTCGCTACGCCCGGGACAAGGTGTTTCTGGCGCTCCCCGTGGTCGGTGGCACCATCCGGTTCGCTCTGGTCGAGAGGTTCTGCCGGATCCTCGCGTCGATGGTCGGCGCCGGTGTGCAGCTTCCCGAGGCTCTGCGAGTCGCGACCGGTTCATTGCCGAACCTCGTCTTCCGGCGCGCACTCGGCGGAGCCGGTGAGGCACTACTCGAGGGCGAAGGACTGGCACGCCCACTCGCAGCTACCGGCCTGTTCCCGACCACTGCGGCGCAGATGATGCGCGTCGGCGAGGACACCGGAACGCTCGACACCCAACTGGAAGTCACCGCGGAGTACTACGAAGGCGAGCTCGACTACAAGCTGAAGAAGCTGATCGGCCTGTTCGAGCCGGCCGTCATCATCGTGATGGGAGTCGTCGTCGGCTTCGTCGCCGTCGCGCTGGTGTCCGCGATGTACGGCATCTTCCGTCAGGTCCAGGGCTGATGTCCGCCCGCCACCGGGTCGCCGACGAGCGAGGGGAGACCCTGGTCGAGATGCTGCTGGCCGTCGCGATCATGGGCATCGCCGCGGTAGCCCTGATGGCGGGCCTCACCACGAGCGTCCTGATGTCCGACATCCACCGCAAACAGGCAACGGCCGGCACCGCGGTCCGCGACTACGCGGAGGCGCTCCAGAAGTACGTTGCCGACGGCCACTATGTCGACAACTGCCTCTCGACGACGTCGTACGGGCTCGATTCCCTTGCTGACACGCCGGGCTTTCATCACTTGCTTGTCGCAGGATCGATGAGGTACTGGAGCGGAACCGACTGGCAGCCGACTTGCACGACGGACACGGGCCTGCAAAAGCTGACTATCCGGGTGTACACCGATGACGACCGGGCGAGCGAGCAGCTGGTCGTCGTACTGCGCAAACCCTGCAGGCTGGGGGACGACCTATGCAGCTAAGAGACCGAATCCGCTCCGAGGGCGGGTTCACCCTGGTCGAGTTGCTGGTGGCGATCGTCATCATCGGCATCATCACGATCCCGCTGTCCGGCACTGTGGTCAGCGCTTTGAAGAACACCACGACCACCGAAGAGCGGATGGACCTGTCGCACGACGCCCAGCTCAGTTCGTCGTACTTCGCTCGTGACGTAGCGGCCGTCGGCATCCGTGACTACGACAATGTCAATGGCAACTCGCTTCCGTTCAAGCCGTCCGTCCAATTGAACGCGGCCTACAACCAAGGTGGTTACACCTGTGGAGCAGTCGGTACGCCGACCGCCGCGGTGCGGTTGCTGTCCGACTCCTGGGACCCGGCGGACTCGATGACAAGCCCGAAGACGGTGGTCATCGCCTACTACCTGAAGACGGTGGCCGGTTCGATCGAATTACACCGGCTGAAGTGCTCGGGCAGCGATACCCCGGTCGACGTGCCGATCGCGCACAACGTGAAGTCAGGCAGCGTCACGGTGACCTGTTCATCGACTTGCGAATCGGCGGATGTGCCGAACGAGATCACTTTTCGCCTGATGGCGACCAAGCCCTCGGTCGGCGACTACCCGATCACGCTCAACGGTCAGCGGAGGCAGTCATGAAGTCCCGGTTCACTCGCGCCCACCGGGAGGACGGTGCCGCGCTGGTCCTGGTCCTGATCCTCGTCACGGTGATCGCCCTCGGACTGGCCGCCTTGCTGACCCGATCGGACACCAGCATCCGGGAGACGCTGGGATTACGCGACCAGGCTGCCGCAACGTACAACGCGGACGGTGCACTGCAGGCGTCGATCAACAACCTCCGCAACAGCACCTACAACGACGCTGCCGGCCAGAAATGCTTCGGTGCCTCCAACACCCTGCAGCTGAACGGCTTCTACGGCGCCGACTCCGCGGCGGTGACCTGCGCCGCGGATCCGAAGAAGGTGCTGATCCAGTGTCCGTCGTTGTCCCAGTGCAACCGACCGGGCAACGCGATCCTCACCCTGGGCAAGATCAGCGGCGAAGACGGCGTCAACATCCAGCAACCGACCGGCTCGACCTTCCGGGTCCGCGGCAACGTCTTCTCCAACTCGAACATCAACGTCGTCAACGGTGCCCTGAACACCAACGCTTCCGTCTGGGCCCGGACCGCCTGCTCCGGAACGATCCAGAGTACGCCGACGAAGTCCTGCAACTACGGCAGTACGCCGAACGTACTGGGCGACGACCCCAACTACGCCCCCGCGGCAACGGATCCACCGGTCCACCGCAACCTGCCGTCCTGCACGGCGGCCAACTCGGTGGTGACATTCCTGCCTGGCACCTACGACGACGTGGTCGGGCTGAACAACATGATGCAGGGCAACAGCTCCTGCAAGCACAGCACCTGGTGGTTCAAACCGGGCGTGTACTACTTCGACTTCCGCAACAACGGGGTGAACTCCAACCCCTTGTTGCCAGCAGGACCTGACGGCAACACCTGGACGGTCAACGACGGCCAGCTGGTCGCCGGCACACCGGTCAACGCCGCAGGCGCCGTCATCGCCAGTCCGCCGGTGCCCGCCACCATTCCAGGCTCCTGCGACAACCCGATCAAGAACGCCTCCGCGGTCGGCGTGCAGTTCATCTTCGGCGCCGACAGCCGCTTCGCGGTGAAAGCCGGTGAGGTCGAGATCTGCGGCACTTACCGCGTGGACAAGGCGCCGGTAGCGATCTACGGCCTGAAGTCCGGAGCTGACACGCCGACGAGTTGGACCGGCGCCAACGCGCTGGCCATGACCGCGGTCGACACCGCGGGCGCGTTCACGAATGCGGCCGACATCGCCGCGCCCGACGGCCAATTGGCGACCTGGACGAAGGCCGGGAACAACACCCAGACAGGGACGGTCACGGTCAAGGGCTACCCGCCGTCGAGCGCCATACCGGAGGGTTCCGTGCTGGCCTCTGCCAAGCTCGTCGCCGTGCACGGCAACTCCGCCGGATCGACCCAGGACAGCCTGTCCGTACAGCTCAGCCCCACGGGCGGCACGCCGTACACGGTGACGGTGCCCAGCTACAACGACACGGCGATGCACACGGACTCGATCGACATCCTTCAGGGCGGGACCGGAACACTGGCCCAGTTGGTCAACAAGGGGACGTACGCCGGCGGCAAGGTCGCCTACAGCGCAGTCCTCAAGCACCCCGGCATCGAGCGGATCGACTCGCTCCGGATCGAACTCACGTTCGTGCCGCCGGCCTTCCGCGGGTCCAGTGGCTGCGTCACCAGCACTCCCTATGCCGGAGGTGGTGAGGCTGCTGCCAACTGCTCCCTGGTCACCGCGGTGAACAACTCCGGTAATCAGTTCTACGTACAGGGGACGACGTACGCGCCGAAGGCTGCGCTCGACATCACCTTGAACAACGCGGCCGAGCAGGTCTTCCGGTTCGGGGTCATCTCCCGCTCCCTGTGGGTCAAGGAGACCGGCAGCTTCTCGTACACGGGTGTGGTGATCGAGGTGCCGGACGACTCGCCGGGCTTTGTCTTCAGCATGTACCTGTCCGTCTACATCTGCCCGAAGTCTGCGACCTGCAGTCCAGCCGGCTCTCCGGTACTACGGTCCAAGGTGGCCCTGGTCGACAGCGATCCCACCACGCCCCATGCGGGGGCGCGGCAAGTGACGATCCTCAGTTGGTCCCGGCCTGGGTGAGGGGGGCCCGGGGTTACTGATTGTGATACTGGAGAGTCTCGCTTCCTGGGGCGAAACTAGGGTCTAAAGTCCCTAGCTGGGGCCGGTGGGTGCTACCTAGGGTGACGCTCACGGGGGTGAGGGGCGTGGCTGATCGGATCAGGGTTGTGATCGTTGACGGGCATACGTTGACGAGGTTCGGGTTGCTCGGAGTAGTGGGTGGGCTGGCCGACATCGAGGTCGTGGGGGACAGCGGGCTCGGGGGTGACGCTGTTGGGCTGGTTGAGGCGGTGCGGCCCGATGTGGTGGTGCTGGACACCGCGCTGCCGGATGCGGACGGGTTGCTGATCGCGCGGGAGTTGCGGGATCGGGACGACCGTCTCGGCATCGTGTTGCTGGCGGCCAACGGGGAGGACGACCTGCTGTTCCGGGCGCTGGAGCTCGGGGTGTCGGCGTTCGTCACCAAGACCGCGCCGATCGCCGAGGTGCTGGCTGCCATCAGGCATGCGGCGGTCGCGGCGAAGTCGTTCCTCGCCAGCGGGCTCGGGCCGGCCTTTGCGCGCAGGCAGTTGGCTGCGCCGGTGACAGTGCTGAGTCCGCGCGAGACCGAGGTCCTCGTCCTGCTCGGCAGAGGGCTGACGATCCCGGCCATCGCGGGCAGGATCTTCGTGAGCGCTTCGACGGCGAAGACCTATGTCGCCAGGATCTACGAGAAGTTGGGCGCGTCCAACCGGGCGCAGGCGCTGATGGCCGGCGTACGGCTCGGCCTGATCAGCGAGGAACTGGCCGCTGCGGGTTGAACTCAGCGCCAAAGGCCGGTCAGCGGATCGGTGAGGAAGATCGCCACGAGCGCACCGCCGATCATGAAAGGGCCGAAGGGGAGCGCCGTTTTGCGCCCGGCTCGGCCGACCGACATCGCGGCAATGCCGACGACCGCGCCGAGGGCGAAGGCAGTGAAGGCGCCTATCAACAGGGCAGGCCAGGACAGATAGGCCAGTACGCCGCCCAGCAACCCGGCGAGCTTGACGTCGCCCCAGCCCATCCCGGCCGGGGCGATCAGCACCAGGAGCAGGAAGAAGCCGAACAACGCCGCCGCTCCGATCCCGGCCCTTGCCAGCGGCCACCAATCGTGTTGCCAGGCGGCAGCGCCCGTCAGCAGCAAGGCGAGTACCGGGTACGACGGCAGGACGATTGCGTTGGGCAACTTTCGTAGTTCCAAGTCGATCAGCGCCAAGGCGATCCCGACTGCCGCGAACCACAAGTACGCCGGTACGGCGGGCAGCCGGCCGAGTTGGTCCAGGCGCCAGGTGAGCGCGGCGAACAGGAGCCCGGTACCGAGCTCGACCAACGGGTAGCGGGCGCTGATCGGCGTACCGCAGTCGGCGCAGCGTCCCCGGAGGATCAGCCAGCCCAGAACCGGAACGTTGTGGCGCGCGCGGATCGGCGTACCGCAGCGGGGGCAGCGGGAAGGCGGGCTGACGACGGACTCGCCGCGGGGCACCCGATGGATGACTACGTTGAGAAACGAGCCGACGGCGAGCCCGAGCAGGAACACCAGCAGTAGCAGGGCGACGACCATGCGTAGATCCTCCCGCTCAGTGGCACTGGGTAACCGAAAAGCCGGTGCTGACGTGGAAAAACACCTGTTTGACAGGCGTAACAGATGGTGGATCGTGAGCGATCATAGTTACAGAAGGTTAATTGCGCGTTCAGCAACTTCATCGCAGAATCTGTCGCCATCAATTGCTCGCCCGTCACGGAGAGCAATGACAGCCGGGGGGAAACATGGCGAAATCAATCACGGTCGTGGTCATCGACGGCCACACGCTCACACGCTACGGCCTGGTCGGGCTCGTTGCCGGGGCCGAGGGCATCGAGATGGTGGGCGAGTGCGGTACGGCCGCGGAGGCCGCCGCGGTGGTGGCCGTCGCCGTTCCCGATGTCGTGGTGCTCGATGTCGCCCTGCCGGACGGCGACGGACTGCGGGTCGCCGCCGAGTTGCGCGACCGGTACGCCGACCTCGGCATCGTCGTACTGACCTCGAACACCGAGGACGATGTGATGTTCCGCGCCCTGGAGACGGGTGTCTCGGCCTTTGTCTGCAAGACGGCGCCCAACGGCGAGGTGCTGGCCGCGATCCGGCACGCGGCGGTGGCCGCCTGCTCCTTCACGGCGACCGGTCTGGCCGGTGCGCTCGGTCGCCGGAACTCCGTCATGGTCGGTCTGACGCTGAGCCCGCGGGAGCAGCAGGTGCTGGCGTTGCTGACCGATGGGATGTCGGTGCCGGCGATCGCCCGGTCGATGTTCGTCAGTCCGTCGACGGCCAAGACCTACGTGGCCCGGCTGTACGAGAAGCTCGGCGCCTGCAATCGCGCCCAGGCGATCATGACCGCCTTGCGCCTCGGCCTGATCGAGCGCCAGCTGGCGGTCCCGGCGTAAACCGAAGGCCAGGCGATTGGTGCCGCCAGCAAGTAACCGACGGCCGGCGGATGCCGGAGCAGAGTTGCCCCTCAGCAGGCGAAACGCTTGATCGAATCCCGTCGGCCGTTCGGCTGACAGCTGTCGGCCGTTCGGCCAGTGAGACCAGCCGTTCACCCGCTGTGGCAGCGATCCCACAAGGGCAAGTCTTTGACGCGGCAGCAAGGTGCGCCGACCCGGCGTACCGGAAGCATTCCGGGGGGAATGCGAGCGGGCCGCGCTGGATTTACAGGGGTCGAGCGCGTGCCGGTCGTCCGCGCTGTCGCGCCTGCATGACCCCGTCTCCGTCGCCTGCCGGAGCCTCTGCAAAGGAAGCACCATGAGCCACCGCCTTCGGGCCGCCGTCAAGCACGCCCGAATCCGCCAGCACGTCAACAACCTGCTCGACCCCGACCAACTGACCCGACGGGTCCACCGTGCCCGCAAGCGCTCCGAGTCCGGCTTCACCCTGATCGAGTTGCTGATCGTCATCGTCATCCTGGGTGTGCTGTCCGGCATCGTCGTGTTCGCCGTCAGCGGCATCCAGGACCGCGGCAACGCGGCCGCCTGCAAGACCGACAAGAAGACCGTTCAGGTCGCGGTCGAGGCGTACTACGCGAAGAAGGGCGTGTACCCCGACGCCGGTCCCGCCGGCTGGCTCCAGTTGACGGTCGGCGCGGACCAGATGCTCCGCGAACAGCCGGTGGGTGATGGCTACACGATCACCCTCGCGGCCGGCGGCGTAGTCACCGCCGCCGGCGCCTGCACGTAGTACCCGAGTAGTGCTCCGCGCAGTGGACCGGCTCGGAGGAGGGCCGGTCCACTGCCCGACGTGACCTTGAGGAGGGTCACAAACCGAACCCCGGAAGGGTTTCCATGAAAGTTCCCGCTCCTGGTAGCCGGGTGGATCTGCTGTTGGAAGAACTCTGGAACGCCGGTGGTACCGACCTGCTCCTCACGGTCGGGATGGCACCCCAGCTCCGGGTTCACGGCGTACTGCGGCCGGTCGCCGATCAGTCGAGGCTGACCCGGCGCGACACCGACGCGATGCTCGCCGAGGTGCTCAATCCGCATCGCTCGAACGTCTGGCAGACGACGTACGAGCACGACTTCTCCTTCTCCTGGCGCGACAACGCGCGGATCCGCGCCAACGCGTTCACCCAGCGCGGCGACACCGCCCTCGCGCTACGGATCATCCCGCGCAGCATCCCGACCATGTCCGAGCTCGGGCTGCCGCCGGTGCTGTCCCAGTTCGCCCGGCTGCACCAGGGACTGGTCCTGGTCACCGGCCCGACCGGATCGGGCAAGTCGACCACGCTCGCCTCGATGATCCACCAGATCAACACCGACCGGGCCTGCCACATCATCACCATCGAGGACCCGATCGAGTACGTGCACGAGCACCGAAGGTCCGCGGTGAACCAGCGGGAGGTCGGCAGCGACACGGCCTCGTTCCCGGATGCGCTCCGGGCCGCTCTCCGCGAGGACCCGGATGTCTTGCTGGTGGGCGAAATGCGCGACCTGGAGTCGATCCGGTTCGCGCTGACGATCGCCGAGACCGGCCACCTCGTCTTCGCCACCTTGCACACCAACGACACCGCGCAGTCGCTGGCCCGGATCATCGACGTCTTCCCGGCCGAGCAGCAGTCGCAGGTCCGCGTCCAGTTGTCGGCGGCGATCAGCGGCGTGGTGCATCAACGCCTCCTGCCCCGAACGGGTGGCGGCCTCGTCGCTGCGTTCGAGGTGATGGTCGCCAACGCCGGAATCAGGAACCTGATCAAGGAAGGCAAGACCCACCAGCTGCGCAACGCGCTGGTCACCGGCCGGCGCGAGGGCATGGTGACGCTCGAACAGTCGCTGTCCCTGTTGGTCCAGGCCGGCGACATCTCGTACGACGACGCCGTCGCGCGCAGCTCGTATCCGCGCGAGATCGAAGCCCGGCCCCGATCGGTCGTCCGGCCATGAAGCACCGGGGCCGCAGTACCGCGGTGCCACCCGTGGTCGACGGTCGCAACGCCCTGGCGGGGATCGACGAGCGGGTCCGGATGTTCGAGGCCCGCGACGACGCCGAACGCCGGCAGCCGGTCGGCGCGACGGTCAACGAGGAGGCGCCGGTGGTCCAGGTGGTGCAGCTGATCATCACCCAGGGCCTGCGCGACCGCGCTTCCGACATCCACATCGAGCCGCACGACAGCCGCATCCGGGTCCGGTTCCGGGTCGACGGCGCGTTGCGCGACCAGCTCGACCTGCCCGGTTCGATCGGGCCGGGCGTGGTGAGCCGGATCAAGGTGCTGGCCGACCTGAACATCGTCGAACGCCGGCGCTCCCAGGACGGCCAGATCCGGATGCGGATCGAGGACCGCGAGGTCGACATCCGGGTCTCGACGGCGGCCGTGGTCGGCGGCGAGAAGGTCGTGCTGCGGCTGCTCGACAAGAGCCGGCCGCTGTTCCGGCTCGAGCAGCTCGGGATGCCCCCCGAGCTCGCTCGCCGGTACGCCGAGTTGCTGCGTACGCCGTACGGGATGGTGATCTGCGCCGGGCCGACCGGGAGTGGCAAGACGACCACGCTCTACGGTTCGCTCGGCCAGATCGACACTCCCGAGCGCAACATCATGACGATCGAGGACCCGGTCGAGTACTCCTACGCCTCGATCAACCAGATCCAGATCAACGAGGCGGCCGGGATCACCTTCGCGACCGGGCTGAAGTCGATCCTGCGCCAGGACCCCGACGTCATCCTGGTCGGTGAGGTCCGCGATGCCGAGACCGCCCGGATCGCGGTCCAGTCGGCGCTGACCGGGCACTTCGTGCTGTCCTCGGTGCACGCGACCGACACCGCCACCGCCGTCCATCGCCTGCTGGACATGGGGATCGAGAACTTCCTGGTCGCCTCCTCGGTCAGCGCGGTCATCTCGCAACGGCTGATCCGCAAGATCTGCGAGAAGTGCCGCGAGTACTACGAACCGCCCGCCGCGGAGCAGGCCTTCCTCGCCACGGCCGGGAGCTCGGTGCCCATCGGTGGATTGATCCGCGGGGTCGGGTGCGACGCCTGCGCGGGCACCGGCTATCTGGAGCGCACCGGCGTCTACGAACTGATGGCGGTGACCGACACCATCCGGGACCTGATCGTCGACCGGGCACCGCTGGTCGAGATCCGCAAGACCGCCCGCTACGAAGGGATGCGGACCCTGCAGGAGGAAGCCGCCCGGCTCGTCCAGGCCGGCGTCACCACGGTCCCCGAGGTGCTTCGGTCCATCTACACGGTCGGGAGCTGACAGATGACCAGATACGCCTACGTCGCGGTCGAGCCGAACGGCCGGACCACCCGGGGTACCACTCGGGCCCAGAGTCGCGAGGACGCCGAACTCGCCTTGTACGAGAAGGAACTGCGGCAGATCCGGGTGAAGGAGAAGCCCGGCCTGCTGCAGATCGAGCTCACCGCGCGGCGGGTCAAGCCGGAGGAGGTCATGCACATCACCCGGCAGCTGGGTGCCTTCGTCCAGGCCGGGATGCCGTTGACCGACTCCGTGCACAGTCTCGGCCGGGAGTCGTCGAACGCGACCCTGCGGCGGATGATGTTCGAGGTCGAGGACGGCCTGCGCGACGGCGAGCGGCTGTCGGACTGCTTCGACCGGCATCCGCGGATCTTCCCCGAGTTCTACCGGGGCATCCTGCGCTCGGCGGAGCTGAGCGGCCGGCTGGACACCGTGCTCGCCCAGCTCGCCCGTTACCTGGAACGCGACCTGGAGGCGCGTCGCCGGATCAAGCAGGCCCTGATCTATCCGTCGGTGGTCGCGGTGATGTCGCTGGTGACGATCGTCGTTCTGGCCGGTTTCGTGCTGCCCCGCTTCAAGGAGTTCTTCGCCAGTCTCGGCGCCAACCTGCCGCTGCCGACGCGGATCCTGCTCGGCGTCACCGACTTCATCACCGCCTGGTGGTGGGCGATCCTGATCGGCACGGGCCTCTTTATCCTGATCCTCGTCTACGTGCTCGGTACGACGGCGGGCCGCTACCTGCGCGACCGGTTCGTCCTGATGATCCCGGTGATCGGTGGGACCGTGCGGTTCGCGCTGGTGGAGCGGTTCTGCCGGATCCTGTCGTCGATGGTCAGTGCCGGCGTGCAACTGCCCCAGGCGCTACGGGTCGCCACTGGATCGCTGCCCAACAAGGTGTTCCGGCACTCGCTGTCCGGCGTACTGGAGGCGATGCTGCAAGGGGAAGGGCTCGCCAAGCCGTTGGCGGCCACCGGGTTGTTCCCGCCCACTGCTGCGGAGATGTTGCGAGTGGGGGAGGAGACCGGGACGCTGGACAACCAGCTGGAGGTCACCGCGCAGTACTACGAGGGCGAGCTGGACTACAAGCTGAAGAAGCTGATCGGACTCTTCGAGCCGGTCGTCATCATCGTGATGGGTGTAGTGGTCGGCTTCGTCGCCGTCGCCCTGGTCTCCGCGATGTACGGCGTCTTCCGGCAGGTGCAGGGCTGATGCGCGAACGCGGGGAGAGCCTGCTGGAACTGGTGGTGGCGGTCGCCTTGATGGGAGTGGCCGTCGTCGCGGTGATGTCCGGGCTGACCACGACAGTGCTGATGTCCGACGTCCAGCGTAAGCAGGCGACGGTGGGAGTCGTAGTACGCGACTATGCCGAGGCGCTGCAGCAGTACGTTGCTGCGGGCCACTATGTTGCTTGTGGTTCGTCGTACAGCGTTCCGGACTTCGTTGCCCCACAGGGCTTTTCGGCGAAGGTTGTTGCCGGGTCCGTGCAGTACTGGTCGATCGGACTGACCTGGTTGCCGCTCTGCCTGCTCGACAACGGGCTGCAGCGGGTACGGGTCCTGGCGACGAGCGCGGATGGGCGAGCCTCGGAGTACGTGTACGTCGTACTGCGGAGGCCGTGCGGCGTGGAGGATCCCCCGTGCGGCTGAAACGAGGGGAGCGCGGCTTCACCCTGGTCGAGTTGCTGATCACCATTTCGCTGATGGGCGTGATCACCCTGGCGCTGGGAGACCTGCTGATCAGTGCACTCCGGGAGATGAGCGCTACCTCGGACCGCATGGACCTGGCGCAGGATGCACAGCTCGGTGCCGCCTACTTCGCCCAGGATGTGGCAGCGGTTGGATTGCGGGACTACACAGCGGGCGCGGTCGACTCCACGCTGCCCTTCAAGGAGTCGGTGCAGGTGAACGCCGCCGCCGATGCCGGTGGCGCGACCTGCGGCCCGCTCCCGACCTCCGTACTACGCCTGCTCTCGGACGACTGGTCGATCGCGGCCACCCGGCGTACTGCTGTGGTCGCCTACTACCTGCAAGGCGGAGACCTGCACCGGGCAACCTGCATCAGCCCGGCGACTGTCCCGGCGAGCGACGTGGTGGTCGTGCAGAACGTCGTACCGGCCAGCGTCTCGGTCACCTGCTCCACGTCCTGCACTGCGCTCCCGGTACCGGTCGCGATCACGCTGCACCTGGTGGCGAACAAGCCGACCATCGGCGACTACGCGATCGCACTGAGCGGCCTGAGGAGACAGTCGTGAGGAGGCGTCGCAGAGACGAGCACGGTGCTTCCCTACTGCTGGTCCTGGTGGTGATCAGTGTTGTCGCGGTAGCTCTCTCGGCGCTGCTCACCAGAGCCGACTCTGCTCAGAAGGTCACTGCAGCCCTTCGTGAGCAGGCATTCAACTCGTACACGGCAGATGGAGCACTGCAAGCAGCGGTCAACAACCTGCGCAACAGCAGCTACAACGGCGAGTCCGGTCAGCACTGCTTCGGTCTGTCGGACACGCTGTCGCTACCGACCTTCACACCAGCTCGCAACCTGCTGGACCTTCCCGACTCCGCAGCCGTGACCTGTACTGCGGACCCGAAGCAGGTGGTCGTTCAGTGCGCCGGGTCGGACTGCAATCGCCCCGACAACGCGATCCTCACCGTCGGCCGCGTCCCGGGGGAGGACGGCATCTCGATCGATCAGCCGGCCGACTCGACCCTGCGGATCCACGGTGACGTGTTCTCCAACTCCACTGTCGACGTCTCAGCCGGCCAACTCAGCGCCAGCGGCGGTGTGTCCGCACGAGGCCTTTGCTCGGGCACACTGCTCGGTACTGCGGTCTGCAACCTCGGGCTCGGCACATTGCCGGCCGGCGACGACCCTGGCTACTCCTCGGTACTGACCTCGGCGCCTGTGCATCGGAACCTCCCCACCTGCACCACCGCGAACTCGGTCGTCACCTTCCTGCCCGGGTACTACGACGACGCCGTCGGGCTGAGCCGGATGATGAAGGCGGACAGCCCTTGTCACGGCAGCACGTGGTGGTTCAAGCCGGGCGCCTACTACTTCGACTTCCACAACACGGCGAACCCGCTGCTGGACACCGGCTCCCACGTCTGGACCGTCGACGACGGCAACCTGGTCGCCGGGACACCGGTGAACGCATCCGGAGCGCCACTGGCGACCCCGCCCGTGCCGGCGGTGATTCCCGGCGCATGCGCATCGCCGCTCACCGGCGCCACGGGCGGGGTGCAGTTCGTCTTCGGCGGAGACAGCCGACTGGTCATCGGGAGCGGTCGTGCCGAGTTGTGTGGCAGCTACTCGTCCTCGAAACCTCCCGTCGCTCTCTACGGCCTCACCTCCGGGGACGCGGCGGTGACCGACCGAACCGGCGCCAGCGCGTTGACGCCGACAACGGTGTCCTTGCTGACTCCGTTCCTGCTGACAGCTACTCCGAGCCGGCTGTCGACGGTCGACGGCGTCGCCGCTACCTGGAAGAGCACCAAGGTCGACGACAGCGCAGTGCTCCCCTTGAGCGGTTTCGCGGCTGGTGCGGTTCCTACGGGATCGGTACTCGAGTCGGCGGCCCTGAAGATCACGCATCGGCACAAGGATCCGGCGACGACCGACAAGCTGGCCGTGTCCGTGGATGTCGGGTCGGGACAACCCCTGAGCGTCACGGCCGGCGGATTGCCAGGCGGATCGGCGTACGGGACCGAGACCTTGCCGTTGGACGCCGCGCGGACCGGGTCGTTGGCGGCGGCGATCTACGCGGGGACCTTCACCGGGGCGAGTCTCACGCTGACCGCTGGGCTCGCGGTGAAGGACGACGTCGAGGACATCGACGCAGTACGGCTGGAGCTCACCTACACGCCACCCGCGCTCCGGAAGGCCTCCGGTTGCGTCGTGGACGGCCCGTACGACGGTAGTGGGAGCGCCTGCGCGCTCGTGCGCGCCACTGGGCGGTTCTCCGTGGCAGGGACTGTCTATGCACCGGCGGGGGCAGTGGACCTCACCATCGACTCGGACGGCACCGGTTTCCGGGCTGGTGGCGTCGTCCGTGCTTTGAAGGTGGCTGTGACGGGAAAGGTCACCGGTGTGCCGTTCGATCTTCCCGACGACTCACCTGGGTTCAGCTTCGCGCTGCACCTCAAGGCGTACGTCTGCCCGCGGTCGGTGCTCTGCCTGCCGAGCGGGCGCCCGGCACTGCAGGCCAAGATCGGCCTGGTCGACGCCGACCCGTCCTCGCCCGTCCCCGGCCGCCGCAAAGTCACAGTGCTCGCGTGGTGGCGTCCAGGCTGATCCGGCTGGGCTCTATCGCCACGGGACAGGTTTATCTAGGTTGGTCTACGGGGGAACGACATGAACGAGCAGGTCAGGGTGGTCGTCGCTGACGGCCACACACTGGTTCGGTACGGCCTCAGCGGGCTGGTTGCCACCGAACCGGACATCGAAGTCGTCGGTAGCACCGGCCTGGGGCGGGAAGCAGTGAGCATCGTGGCCACCGTGCGCCCGGACGTCCTCGTCCTGGACGTCGTACTGCCGGACACGGACGGCCTCCAGCTCGCCTCCGAACTCAGAAGCCGGTACGCCGACCTCGGCATCGTGCTGCTGGCGTCGAACGGCCAGGACGATGTGCTGTTCGAAGCACTCGCCTCGGGTGTCTCCGCCTTCGTCACGAGAGCAGCTCCGGCCGACGAGGTGCTGGCCGCGATCCGGCACGCGGCCGTAGCGCCCGTCTCCTTCACCGCGACCGGTCTGGCCAGCGCGATGGAGCGCCGCGAACTCGCCGCCAACCAGCATTTCCTCAGCCGCCGGGAGGCCGAGGTGCTGGCCCTGCTGGGTGAGGGTCTCTCGGTCCGGGCGATCGCGACCAGGCTCTGCGTCAGCCTCTCCACCGCCAAGACCTACGTGGCCCGCCTGTACGAGAAGCTGGGCGCCTCCAACCGGGCCCAGGCGATCATGGCCGCCATGGAGCGGGATCTCCTCGCAGCCAAGCACTAGTCGGCTACTGTCTCCCGAACCCCCGCTTGTTCGAGAGGCCACGATGCACGACTCGTCCGACACCCAGCCGGCGCCGAACCCGGATCCGCCGGAGCAGGCGCTGGACCGACGGGTCGTAGTACTGGTCGTGCCTGCCGTGGGCACCTGGGCTCCGCCCGGCCGCTCGCCTGAGACCTGGCGTCTTGCTCTTGCCGAGGACACCTATGAGGTGCTGGCTTCGCTGGACCGGGTGGACGTGGCAGTCGCCGTCGTCGGTGGAGACGAGTCCTCCGTCGCCGACATCTCCGCTCTGACCTGGCCGGGGACGGCCGTCTACTCGGTCGATCCCACTCGCCCTGTCCTCGACGCGTTGTCAGGGGTCGGTCCCGCGGCCGCCGCCGTCGCGGTCTCGTACGACGCTCCCGATCTCCCGGGCCTCCTCATCGGCAAACTCTTCCGGGCTCTTTCGAGCGCCGACCTCGCCGTCTGTCCCGCCGAAGACGGCAGCCAGGTCGCCATCGGCGTCAATTTCCCGGTGGCGCCCTGGGTCGCGTCAGCCGCGCCGACCTTCGACACCTCGCTGGCAGAGCTGGAGCGGCTCAAGCCACGACGGCACGCGGTGGCGATCGGCCCGGGCTGGCACAGACTGCGGTCGGCTGGTGACATTGCGCGACTGGATCCGGGCCTGGAGGGCTGGGATGCGACTCGCGCCGTACTTCGAGGTGCTTGAGGCGTCACCTTCTGCGTTCCGGCTCGTTTCATCTGCAACGGGACCTGGGGGTGTCCTCGAGGTCGTCGTCGTGACTGGAGCTGTCGGTGCCGTTCAGGGGCGGTGAGATCGGCAGTCCCGGAGACGGGGAACGACGACGACCCGGGGGACCACAATCAGACGTGTGCGGACCGGACCACAGGGACCGGTCCGCACACCCCTAGACAGCGCTTTTCACCAGATCTCTGACCGTCTGGTCGACACCGTCCGGCAGGGCGTCGACGCCGAACCAGGACAGGTCGTGCGACTCGTCGCTGACCACGTACTGCGTGCCTGCCGTCGTCGTCACCAGGTACTGGACGTCCAGGTGAAACGCGCCCCGGCACCCGCCGGCGGTCAACTCATGGCGGGACAGCAGCAGCGGCTCCGCGCCGATGACGAGACCCGTCAACCCCGACTCCTCGGTTGCCTCGCGCAACGCGGCACCGGCCAGCGTCGTGTCGCCCGGCTCGCAGTGCCCGCCGAGCTGCAGCCAGCGATTCACAGTCTTGTGCAGCGTGAGCAGCACCCTGGACCCGGACTGATCCAGGACCAGGGCGCTTGCGGTCACGTGGTCGGGCCGGCAGCTTCGCCACATGCCGTCCGGATACTGCGCGAGATGCTTGAGGTAGTGCTCCCGCAGTTCGGCCTGCTCGGCGTCGGGCGGGGTCCACGCGGTCAGCGTGGCCGTGGCGTCGTCATGCAGCGTCACTTGCCGGCGTTGCCCTCCTCGTTGCCTTCGTCATCTTTCGGTGCGTCGTCGGCGGCATCCTCGGCCGGCAGGAAGTCGGTGATGTCGATGTCGGCCAGCTCGCCCGCGTGCTGGGCGAAGCCGATCGGGTCGTCCAGATCGGTGGCGCTCGGCAACAAATCGGGGTGGGACCACAGCTCGTCCCGCCCGTCGACCCCACGAGCATCCCGTACTGCGGCCCACAGGTTCGCCGCGTCACGGAGGCGCCGGGGCCGGAGTTGCAGACCGACCAGGGTGGCGAACGTCTGCTCAGCAGGGCCGCCCGCCGCGCGACGCCGGCGTACGGTCTCGGCGAGCTGCACCGCGGCCGGCATCCGGTCCTTGGTGGCTTCGCGGACCACGTCGTCGACCCAGCCTTCGACCAGCGCGAGCGCGGTCTCCAGCCGGACCAGCGCGGCCTTCTGCTGCTCGGAGTCCTCCGGCTCGAACAGCCCGCCGGCTAGCGCCTCCTGCAGCGCCTCCGGGTTCTGCATGTCGACGTCAGCCATGGCCGCCTCGATCTTGCCGGAGTCGACCTCGATCCCGGCCGCGTAGTCGGCTACCGCGGCGAACAAGTGCTGGCGTAGCCACGGCACCCCGGCGAACAGCCGTTGATGTGCGCATTCACGCAGCGCCAGATAGAGCCGGACGTCCTCGTCGGTGAGCTCGAGGCCCTCCGCGAACTTCGCCACGTTGTCCGGCAGCAGCACCGCCTGACCGGCGGGTCCGAGCGGCAGGCCGATGTCGGACGAGCTGACGACCTCGCCGGCCAGCTCGCCCAGACCCTGGCCGACCTGCGCGCCGAAGATCGAGCCGCCGAGCTGGCGGAGCATGCCCGCCATCGGGCCGGCCAGCTGCTGGGCCTCCGCGGGCAGCGCGCCGCCCATCGCACCGGCGACGTGCTCGGCCACCGGGTCGACGACGGTCTGCCACACCGGCAGGGTGTTCTCGACCCACTCGGCACGGCTCCAGGCCGCGGACGTGGTGGTTGCCTCGGGCAGCGTGGTGACCGGGTCGAGCCAGTGCTCGGCCAGCCGGACCGCGTCGGCGACCCGGTCGCTGTCGGTCGGTGTCACGGAGCGGTCCCCGGCGGCGGAGACGGTCTTGCGCGCGATGTCCTTGGCCAGGTCCCAGTTCACCGGCTTGCCGTCGGTCGATCCGCTGAGCAGCTGCTGGACCTGAGCGAAGATCGCGTTCAGGTCGGGGGCGCCGCCCGCGCCGGCCGCACCGGAGAACTGCTGGAACATGGCCTCGAACGGAGTTCCCTTGAACGGGTTGTCCGGCTCGTCGCTCATCGGAGGGCCTTCCTGTGCAGTGGGGCGTACAAGTCCAACGTACTGGTTACCGCGTACCGTTCCTCCCTAGGCGAACGTATTCGCGGGCTGTGACTTCGCCCGCAGCAGAAGTTCGGTACTCCGGGCTGCCACGCCCGTACTACGGGTGGCCGGCGGCTCACGTCGTACGCCGGCAGATTGCCGGGCTGAGGGTGAGGAAGAGGTATGACCGAGGCGATCAGGTTGCTCGACATCCGCGAGTCGGCGCTGTCCAGTGACGAGGTGCTGGCCGCGATCGCCGACCCGGCGGCCGGCGGGACCGCGCTGTTCATCGGCACCGTCCGCAACCACGACCACGACCGGCCCGTCGACGAGCTGACCTACGAGGCGCACCCCGAGGCGCTCAAGCACCTGCGCGACGTGGCCGAGCGGATCTGCGCGGACTCGGCGGTCATCGCGCTGGCGGCCGTCCACCGGACCGGTCCGCTCGAGATCGGCGACGCCGCGGTGATCGTCGGCGTCGCCGCCGCGCACCGCGATCTGGCCTTCGCGGCCTGCCGCCGGCTGATCGACGACCTCAAGGCCGAGGTTCCGATTTGGAAACACCAGCACTTCACCGATGGTGCGAGCGAGTGGGTCGGTACTTGCTGACCCGTACGCTGGGCGCATGAAGGTGGCCCGATGAAGGTCCTGGCGTGGCTGGCGTTCCCGCTGGTGACCACCGTGCTGGCGATGTGCTGGGCGGCTTGGCGTGGGCGCAGCCGCGGCCCGCGCCGCTCCGGTGGTGCCTTCGCGTCGGTGGAGGACTTCCGCCGCTTCAACGAGGCGGTGGCCGCACCCGGCCCGCTCGCCACTCCCGCACCGCGAGCAGGACTGCGCGGCCTCATCCACAAATTCAAGATCGCAGGGCAGGGTTCGTGACACGTCGTACCGCCACGCTGGTCACCTCGATCGTCGTGCTCGTCATCTCGCTCGGACTGGTGACCGTCTTCCCGGTGCCGTTCGTCTCGTTCAGCCCGGGGCCGGTGAAGAACACCCTCGGGCAGTCGAAGAGCAAGCCGGTGATCGAGATCACCGGCCACGAGACGTACCCGACCACCGGCGAGCTCGACCTCACCACGGTGTCGGTGACCTCGCCGGACCGTGACCTCACCCTGCCGCAGGCGATGCGCAACTGGCTCGACCCGCACCACGACCTGTTCCCGCGCGACATCATCTATCCGCCGGAGCAGAGCGCGGACGAGGTCGAGCAGCAGAACACCGCGGAGATGACCGGCTCGCAGGACAGTGCCGTCGCCGCCGCGCTGCAAGAGGTGCCGGTGCCGTTCCACCCGAAGGTCTCGACGGTGTCGAAGGGCAGCCCGGCCGACGGCAAGCTGAAGCCCGGCGACGTGGTGCTCAAGGTCGACGGCGTCGCCGTCAGCCAGGTCCCGCAGGTCGGTGAGCTGGTCCGGAAGAACAAGGTCGGCGAGAACGTCTCCTTCCTGATCCGCCGCGGTGGCGCCGAGCAGACCGTGGTGGTCAAGGCCGCCGCGACCCCGGGCGACGCGGGCCGGCCGATGGTCGGTATCACCATCGGTGTCGACTCCGCGGTGAAGGTCAGCGTGAACCTCGGCCAGGACATCGGCGGCCCGAGCGCCGGAACGGCGTTCGCGCTGGCCATCTACGACAAACTCACCCCGGGTCCGCTGCTGAACGGCAAGCACATCGCGGGGACCGGAACCATCGACGCCCTCGGCCAGGTCGGCGCGATCGGCGGCATCCAGCAGAAGATCGCCGGCGCCAAGGCCGCCGGCGCCACCGTCTTCCTGGTCCCGGAACCGAACTGCGCGGCCGCTCTGCACGCGGGCGTCAAGGACATCCGGCTGGTGAAGATCACCACCCTGCACGAGGCAATCGGCGCTTTGAAGGCACTGGCCAGTGGAACTGGAGACGTCCCGGCATGCACTCCGTAGGACCTGACGAAGAACCCCGCGACTCGACAGCAGGCGCCTTGAGTCAGGCGGTGATCGAGATCGAGAAGCACGTCAGCGGCGCGGGTTGGGACCAGCCGGCGCAGTTGTTCGCGCTGGTCCCGACCGAAGACCTGCTCCGCGCCGAACCGCAACTCGCGGCCCAGCTCGGCGCGGACGATGCCGCCCAGCCGCTCACCCCGGTGGCTCAGGGCGAACTGCCCGGTGGCATGGACGACGAGCACCTGGCCGAGGCGCTGGCTCAGATCGAGTGGCCGGACGGCGTCAGTGGCTGTGCCTTGGTCGTCGAGCGGATCGTCCTCCCCGCCTCGGTCGAATCCGGCCTGCCGGACGCCGAGTCCGACGCGGAACTGGCCCGGCTGGCCGGCAGCGACCCGCGCCGTCACGAGGTCCGGATGGTGGCCGGCGTACTGCGCGAAGGAGGCCGGTTCGGGGCCGTCCGGCTGCGCACCCATGACGAGGACAGCGCGGTACTCACCGGTGTCGACTTGGTCCCTACGCTGTGCGAAGTACTGTCATTGACATTCGAGCCTTCGACGGGCAGTGGTCCCGCTCGTGGCGCTGGGGTCGACGGCAGCAGTGACGACGAGGAGAACCGATCATGAGCGACGGCGTCTACGACATGCCGGAGGAGCCGCGTCGGTCCCGGCGAACGCCGGGCCAGCGGCCCCGGGCCCTGCTGCCCACGATCGCCACCCTGATCGTGCTGCTCATCCTGTTCAGCGTCTTCACCGACGTCTGGACCCAGCGGCTCTGGTACCGATCGGTCGATCTCGGTTCGGTGTTCAGCACCGTGCTGGGCACCCGGGTGCTGTTGTTCGTGATCGTCGGCCTGCTGATGGCGGTCGCCGTCGTCGCGAACGTCATCGTGGCCTTCCGGACCCGCCCGCGGGTCGCCCTCGCCCCGTCGCCGAGCCCAGGCTTCGAGCGGTACGGCGAACTCCTCCAGCAACGCGGAAAGATCGCCGTCGGAGTGCTCGCGACGCTGATGCTCGTCTTCGGCGGCTCGGCCGCGTCGGGGGAGTGGAAGGTCTTCCTCGCCTGGAAGAACCGGACCTCGTTCGGCGTCACGGACAAGCACTTCAACAAGGACATCTCGTTCTTCGTCTTCGACTACCCGTGGCTGCGCGTCCTGCTCGGCTTCGGCTACTCGATCGTCCTGCTGTCCCTGGTCGCCGCGATCATCACCCACTACCTGTACGGCGGGTTCCGCCCGTCCGCGAAGGGGCAGAAGGCCTCCGGCGCGGCCCAGGTGCAGTTCTCCGTACTGCTCGGTCTTCTCGTGCTGCTGAAGGCTTTCAGCTACTGGCTCGACCGGTTCGGCCAGACCACCGCGGACAGCAGGCTGTTCACCGGTATCTCCTACACGGGTGATCACGCGGTCCTGCCCAGCAAGGAGATTCTCGCGGTCATCGCCGTCCTGTGCGCCGGCCTGTTCTTCGCGAACGTGGTCCGCAAGACCTGGCTGCTGCCGGGCGTCGGCACCGTCGTACTGATTCTGTCGGCCATCCTGCTCGGCGCGTTGTGGCCGGCCTCGCTGCAGCAGCTCCGGGTGCGTCCGAGCGAGCCGGTGAAGGAAGCGCCGTACATCACGAAGAACATCGAGGCGACCCGGCAGGCGTACGGCCTGGAGAACACCAAGGTCATCAACTACGAGGCGAAGACGACGGCCCAGGCGGACCAGTTGGCGGCCGACGCCGAGGTACTGCCCGGCATCCGGCTGATCGACCCGACCGTGGTCGGCCCGACGTTCGAGCAGCTGCAGCAGGTCCGCGGCTTCTATTCGTTCCCGACCGACCTGGACGTCGACCGCTACAAGATCGGCAACCAGGTCCGCGACACCGTGATCGCGGTCCGCGAGGTGCAGGTCGACCGGTTGCCGGCCGGCCAGCGCAACTGGAACAACGACCACACCGTCTACACGCACGGGTTCGGCGTGGTGGCCGCCAACGGCAACCAGCGCGCCTCCGACGGTACGCCGGTGTGGTCCTCCAAGGACCTGCCGCCGACCGGCCAGCTCGGTGACTACGAACCGCGGATCTACTTCGGCGAGCAGTCCCCGGACTACTCGATCGTCGGCGGCTCGAAGAACGGGCAACCGGTCGAGCTGGACACCCCGGAGGGCAAGAACGGCGGCGACCCGACCCTGAACACGTACTCCGGCAAGGGCGGCGTACCGGTCGGCTCGTTCGGGAACCGGTTGCTCTACGCCACCAAGTTCCGCGACGCGAACATCCTGCTGTCCAGCCGGGTCACGCCGGAGTCGAAGATCCTGTACGACCGGACGCCGCGCGAGCGGGTCGAGAAGGCCGCCCCCTGGCTCACCCCGGACGGTGACCCGTACCCGGCCGTCGTCGACGGACAGGTGGTCTGGATCGTCGACGGCTACACTACCTCGGCGAACTACCCGTACTCCGAGAAGGTCGCGCTGGACGACAGCACCCGCGACACCACCACGGGCCGCGGCACGATCGCGCAGCAGCCGAGCGAGCAGATCAACTACATCCGCAACTCGGTGAAGGCGGTCGTGAACGCCTACGACGGGTCGGTCGAGCTGTACGCGTGGGATGAGAGCGACCCGGTGCTGAAGACCTGGATGAAGGCCTTCCCCGGCACGGTCAAGCCGCGCTCGGAGATCTCGCCGTCGCTGAAGTCGCACCTGCGCTACCCCGAGGACATGTTCAAGGTGCAGCGCGACCTGCTCGCCAAGTACCACGTGACCGACTCGACCACGTGGTACCAGAACAGCGATCTGTGGCGGGTGCCGGTCGACCCGACCCAGGGTGCGGCCTCGGCGGATTCCTCGCCGGTCTCCCAGCCGCCGTTCTACCTGTCGTTGCGGATGCCGGGTCAGACGGATCCGAAGTTCTCGCTGACCTCGGTCTACGTGCCGAACGCCGAGCGGGAGAACCTGACCGCGTTCATGGCGGTCGACTCGGAGGCTTCGTCGCCGGACTACGGCCAGTTCCGGATCCTTCGATTGCCCGGCAACGTGCAGATCCCCGGTCCGGGACAGGTGGCGAACAAGTTCCAGACCGACGACGCGATCAGAGCGGCGCTGTTGCCGATCAACCAGCCGAGCAGTGGCGCAAGGGCGCAGTACGGAAACTTGCTGACGTTGCCACTGGGCGGTGGTCTGCTCTACGTGCAGCCCGTCTATTCGGTGCGGACCAGTGGCGCCGGTAGCTATCCGGTACTGCGATACGTGCTCGTGAGCTTCGGCGATCGAGTGGCCTTCGGCGCGACTCTGCAGGAGGCTTTGACCAAGGTCTTCAATACCGAGGTCAACACCGGCGAGCCGGATCCGAACGGGACCAAGCCCGATAATCCGCCGGCGAACCCGACAGTCAAGCAGGCGCTCGCCGAGGCGCAGGCGGCTTGGGACAACGCGCAGGCGGCCCTCAAGCGCGGAGACCTGGCCGGCTACCAGAGTCAGGTCAACAAGATGAAGGCAGCGATCGACCGGGCGAACGCCGCGGTGACGCCGACGCCGACGCCGACCGGTACTCCTAGTGGCACGCCGACGACGCCGGCCACGCCGCCGACTAGTCCGCCGACGTCGCCGACCAGCTGATCGTTTCAGGCTCCCGAGCCCCGCACCGCTGTCCGGTGCGGGGCTCGGGTGCGTTTGTCCACAGGTCCGAAACCGGTCGCCGGAAGCGGCCTGGTTCGCGGCATCTTCTCAGGCAAGAAAGGACGCCTGCAGCAGGGCAGGCGCCGGTTCCGCCAAGGAGGCAGCCATGTCGCACCACTCCACCCCGGCCCGTACTACGAGGTCCCGCGCCTCGCGAGTGACCCGACGTATCGTCGGCAGCGGCCTGATCGGTGCCGCCACCGTAACCGCAGTGGTTGCGTCTCCGGCGTCAGCAGCCGGCCTGGATCCGCGGTCCGGCGTCCATCAGGCTCCTCCATCGACTCAGCAGAGGGCGTGCACCTTGGACGGATTCGTCATCGACCGGCTGCCCGGCGGCATCGGTTCGCCGAGCGACTTCGAGTACGAGTGGGAGGAGGTCGCCTTCCACAGCAGGGTTTGGGAGACCGGCCCGGACCCGGAAGGTGCCACCGTGGTGGACCTGACCGTGAAGACCATCAGGGGCATGAAGCTGACCGATCTCAGCGAGCTCCGCGACTTCCTGACCGAGTACCACGAGCAGGATCCCGACGAGTGGAAACTCACGCCGGTCAAGGTCGGCGAGTACGACGGGTATCTCGCGACGGACCACGTCTTCTACTTCGTCTCACCCGGTCTCGCGGCCGAGGTCTCGATCGACCGCTCCCGCTTCAGCGAGGACGACCTCCTGACGACAGCGGCCGGGTTCCACCCTGAGACTTCGTCCTCCTGACGGTCAGCCCTGCCGCTGCCCCGGCCACGGAGCAGCGGCAGGCCGGTCGGCCGGACCACGAGCCCGCGCTCACCGTGAACACTTGTACGCGGAGCGTTCTGGTTCAGGTCAGTACCCGAGCAGCCGGTGCAACCGGTGGAACGTCTGAACGAACCCGAGCCGCGGCCAAGCCCTCGAGCTCAACAGATTCGTCACCCGCCAATCCGTCACGACGCTGTCGTACCCGACCTCGGCCGCCCAGTTCAGCACCGCCTCGCCGACCGCTCGCCCGGCCCCGATCCCCCTGGCATCAGGGAAGACGGCCGCAAAGGCAAGGAACCCAGCATTGTCCGGCTGAGCCAGCCCAGCATGGGCACTCGACTTCTCCACCGAGCAACCGATCGACATACCGACAACCCGACCGTTGTGCTCGGCAACAAACGTCATGTACTCCGGATCGTCGATCGACTCTTCCCAGTCGGCCAGCGCCTCTTCCAGCGTGGGCACCTCCCCGGCCGAGAACACCGGCGACAACCCTTGATGCTGCGGCAACACCAGATCAAGCTCGGCCAGTACTGCGACGTCGGCACGCGCGGCACGCCGTACGGTCAATCCCTGGTGCTCCGCATACGGAGTACTAGGCACCGCTCGTACAGCGTGTGCGTGCTGCGAACCGAATCCGAGCCGGAACCACGCGTCGATCAACTCCGGCTCATCGGGCACCAGCGCGAAGTGCGCGATCAGCCCTTGCCCGTACCACTTGGCCGCCGCAGCACCGTAGAGATCCCGCACCTTCTCCGGATCCCGCACCGCGTGCCCAGCGCGCTCCACCCACACGTTTGGTCCCCAGACCGCACCCGGCTTCGGGGCCCCGAGCAAGTACCCGGTGATCTCGCCACCCTCCACCAGCACGGCGCCCGAAGCACCTTCCGTCTGCCACGTGGCGTTGACCTCGACCCGCGCGAGCTCGGGATCCTCATACTCCGCCGGCAGCAACGGATGCCGCCTCCGATGACGCGCATGCCGCTCCGCCAGCAACGCCGCTGCCCCCACCAAATCGCCGGCCTCGAACGGCCGCACCACAAGTCCACCCATAGCCGGACGCTACGCTCATCCTCGCCCCCAGCAACACAAATTTTCCCGCCAACCAGACTCACCAGCCCTCGATTTGGATGCACGGCCAGGATCCTCTAAACTAAAGACACAACGGCGCGGGGTGGAGCAGCTCGGTAGCTCGCTGGGCTCATAACCCAGAGGTCGCAGGTTCAAATCCTGCCCCCGCTACCAAAGAAGGCCTGGACCATACGGTCCAGGCCTTCGCCTTTTTCCAGCAACTACCCCCATGCCCGCAGCACGCTCGCTCCTACGTCACTCACCCGCCGCCAGCTCCCACCCACCCGAGCCGCACGCTCCTCCGTCGCCTGCTCGACAACTGCAACCGAGTCGCCAGCAACGTGAGTCGACCACGCGACCCAGGCCGTGTAATTCGCCGGCACCGTCTTGCTGAGGCAACCACCGTCGATCATGTGTCTTGGTGACCGCTTCGGTTACGGCCGGTGCGGGGTGTGAGCTCGCGTCTCGGCAATCTGGTTCATGCGGACTTGAGGGCGCCGCCGTCGACGAGGTACTCCTGGCCGGTGATGCCGGCGGCGGTCGGTGAGGCCAGGTAGGCGATCAGCGAGGCGACGTGTTCGGGTTCCACGAGCTGTCCGGAGAGGATGCCCGAGTCCGACGCCAGTCGCGCGAGCAGGTCGGCGTGGCTGATCCCTTGCGCCGCCGCGAGCATGCTGCCGATTCCGTCCGGATCGGTCCACACGGGTGTGCGGGTGGGGCCGGGCGTGACTGTGACAACCCTGACACCTTGCGGGCCGAGCTCCTCGGCGAGGGCCTTGCTGTACGCGGTGAGCGCCGCCTTCGCGGTGGTGTAAGGGACCGGCCCGGTGTGCGGCATCCGCGCTCCCAACGAGGAGATGTTGACGACCAGCCCGCGGCGACGTACGACGCTCGAGACGGCGGCGCGGCAGGTGCGCACCGCAGCGAAGAGATTCAGGTCGAAGGCCTTGTGCCACAGGTCGTCGTCGTAGTCGAAGAAGCCCCGCAGGTCGGCGGCGTCACCGCCGCCGACGTTGTTGATCAGGATGTCGAGGTCCCCGTGCTGCTCGAGCACCGCCCGGACCACTTCGGACGGTCCGGTCGCGGTGGACAGATCACCGAGGACGGCCTCGGCGCCGCTGTCGGCGAGCTCGCTCGACATGGTGCGAGCGCAGCCGATGACCGTTGCTCCTTCTGCGACCAGTGCCCGCACGACCGCCAGGCCGATTCCCCGGCTCGCGCCGGTCACCAGTGCGGTCTTGCCGGTCAGCTGTAAGTCCATCATGTCTCCTCGATCCAGGGTGTGCTGTCGGTAACGAGACAAGGTGGCCGGCCGTGCTGTGACATCCGGACCAGCGCGTGTCCGAACGAGCCGTCGACGCATCGACTCCCGAAGGACGGAGGCAGTTCCGGACGAATGTCACAGACGGCGCAGTGGTCCGGATGTCACAGCACGGCCGGCCGCCTTGTCTTGAGCAACGAGCAGCGCAAGTGCGACGAAAGGTGACGGATCATGCGAGTGTTCGTGGCAGGTGGCAGCGGGGTCCTCGGTCGGCGGCTGGTGCCGCAACTGGTGGCCGGAGGACATCAGGTGACGGCAACGACGACGAGCCGATCGAAGTTGGGCCTGCTGTCCCAGCTGGGTGCGCGCGGTGTCGTGATGGATGGGTTGGACGCGGCATCGGTCGGCGAGGCGGTGGCGTCGGCGGAACCGGAGGTGATCATGCACCAGATGACCGCCATCTCGATGACCCATGCCGGCAAGCCCGACATCAAGCATCCCGACAAGTGGTTCGCGATCACCAACCGGTTGCGCTCCGAAGGCACCGACCACCTGCTCGGGGCCGCCGAGGCGAGCGGTGTTCCGCACTTCGTAGCACAGGGGTACGCGAGCTGGAACGGTGCCCTCGAAGGCGGATGGGTCAAGACGGAGGAGGACCCGCTGAACCTCATGGAGGGCACGGCGGCGTACCCCGGACTGGCGATCCTTCGTCGGGTCGAGGAGAAGGTGCTCGAGATCGGTGGTGCGGTGCTGCGGTACGGCGCGTTCTACGGGCCCGGCGCGATCGACGATCAGGTGACACTCGTGCGCAAGCGCCAGTACCCGCTCGTGGGCGGCGGTGGTGGATACAGCTCGTGGATCCACCTCGACGATGCCGCGAGCGCCACGATGCTGGCGGTCGAGCAGAAGGTGCGCGGGGTGTTCAACATCGTCGACGACGAGCCTGCCCCGGCCAGCGCGTGGCTGCCGTACCTGGCCGAGTGCGCCGGCGCGAAGCCTCCGCGGCGGGTCCCGGTGTGGCTCGCCCGGCTGCTGGCCGGCGACCAGGCGGTGCACATGATGACGCAGGGCCGCGCCTTCTCGAACGCGAAGGCCAAGCGCGAGCTCGGCTGGCAGCTGCGGTACCCGTCGTGGCGGGTGGGCTTCAAGGAGGAGCTGGCGTGAGTCGGTCCGAGGAGTTCGAGGACCTGCGACCGCTGCTGTTCTCCATCGCGTACCGGATCCTGGGCAGTGTCAGCGAGGCCGAGGACGCTGTCCAGGACACCTGGCTGCGGTGGGAAGCTTCCGCCACGACGCCCGACTCGGCGAGGGCCTACCTCTCCGCGGCGGTGACCCGGATCTCGATCAACGTGCTGAACTCTGCGCGGATGCGGCGGGAGGCGTACGTCGGGCCGTGGTTCCCCGAACCGCTGCTCGAGGACCCGTACCAGGAGCCGGAGCGCTCGGCCGAGCTCGCCGACTCGGTGTCCATGGCCGCACTCCTGCTCCTGGAGCGGCTCAGCCCCCTGGAGAGAGCGGCGTTCGTGCTTCGTGAGGTGTTCGGTTTCGACTTTCCCGAGATCGCCTCGGCCGTCGGGCGCTCCGAAGCCGCATGCCGTCAGCTCGCGGTCCGGGCCCGCCGCCACATGGACGAAGGCAGGCCCCGCTTCGAGGCAGACGGGAACCAGCGTGATGAACTCGCCGCGCGGTTCTTCGACGCGCTCGCCGACGGAGACGTGAACGGGTTGCGCGAACTCCTGGCAGCCGATGTCAGCCTGGTCGGCGACAGCGGCGGCAAAGGCCCACAGTTCGCCGAGCGCATCGTCGGCGCCCACAACGTCACGAGGGTGCTCGCCGCACTGGGCGGCGCGTTCGCGCGGGTGGGCGGCGTCGTCGAGCCACACCAGCTGAACGGCCAGCCCGGCGGCATCTTCCGCGACCGGGACGGCAAGGTCGTCAACACCTGGACGCTCGACATCCTCGACGGCCAGATCCAGACGATCCGCTCGGTCATCAATCCCGAGAAGCTCGGGCACGTGGGTCTCGTGGCGGACCCCTGGGAGGTCCTGCGCGACGCGCAGCTCGCGCGCAAGGACAGCGCCTCCTCCCCGACACCTGACGCCGACCACCACCTCACTCCCGAGCCAGAACAGCAGGAACCGAGCTGACCAGCACCGGCACCATCCTCCCCATTACCGACCACGGTCCGCCCGAACCAACCTCGATCGAGGGAGGAGGTTCACTCCGCAGGGGGATGGACGCGTGCCGCTTTGCGGAGACCGTGGACCCATGCCGATCTCGACCACTCTGCCGGCTGTGGACGCTTCGGCCGCGCAGGCAGCCGCCGCGGACAGGCGTGCCAGGCGCACCACCTACGTTGCGTACACGGCGCTGGGATGGGTGGTGCTGTTCTTCTCTTTCCACATCTACTGGTACCTCGGCGGCTCGCTCGCGAGCCCCGGCGAGCTGCCGCCCCTCACGCCCGGCACGCACTCGGATGCGGCCGGCTCGGCGCATGCACGAGTTCGGCTGGTTGCCATGATCGTCGAAGTGCCGGTCCTCTCCGCCTGGCCGATCGGTGCGTGGGTGTGTCTCGCGATCGCTCGCGGATGGGCTCGAGGGCGACGTGCGCGGGTCATCAAGGCCCTGGTGTGGGCCGGCTGCGTGGTGCTCCTCCTGCGCGGCGGCTCGGGGATCCTCGACGACGTGACCCGCGCCACCGGCCTCCTTTCCAACGGGATCACCGGTCTCTCCATCGAGGCCACGACGGGCCACGACCATCTCCGCTGGGCCGACTGGACGATCGACGCCTACTTCCTGGCCGGCGGGATCATCTTCTGGCTCCTCGCCACTCTCCACGGCAAGCAGCCAACCCGCTCCCGAAAGCGCCGTGGGCCAGGCTCTGCGGAAGACCGGCCGCTCGGGAACGAGCTCGTCGGAATCGCCGAGTCGGCACATTCCGAGGTCTTGTCCGAGGACACCGTGGCCTTCGAACCCCTCGTGCAGCGGCCGGTGCCCCTGTGGGCCAGGCGTATGGCACACATCATTCCGTTGCTGGTTCTGCCCTCCGCTCTGTGGCGCTGGGCCGTCGCCTTCGGGTTCCCCATGGGCATGGTGAACAGCTCGGGTGATCCTGACGTCTTGCGGGGCTGGCCGGCGGTCTACGTCGCCGGCATCAGTGTCCTGACAGAGCTTGTCGCCTTGACGGCGTTCGGGCTGGTCCAGCCGTTGGGAGAGGAGGTACCGCGGTGGTCGCCGTTCTTCGGCGGCCGCGCGGTCCGACCGAAGGCCGTGATCATTGCCGCCACAGTGGGTTCTGTGGCGCTGTTCTTGATCTGGACCGTAGGGTTCTGGCAGGTCTGGACGAGTGGTCAACCGGGCCCCATGGTCAGCCCGCTCTGGGCGGCCGTCTTCACCATCTGCTACGCGCCCTTGAATCTCTGGGGCCCGGCACTGCTCACGCTGACCTGGGCCTACCATCGCCGCGCGGCAGGATCCGGCTTGGATAAAGCCACGAGCTGAGCAGAGCCGTCTGCGTGGGGCCGGGATCGCCAAGACTCAGCCTGCATTGCCGCAAAGGCACGTACGCGCACGCAATGGGGACACCGGCGCAAGCGTTAGCAATCTGTTCGACGCCGATCCGCGTCGCAGCCCAGCTCGTCGCCCACGGCAATGCCAGGCACCCGCCCCACGCCTACGACTCCCTTGTCCCCACCGTTGCGGTCAACCCCAGGTGGTCGGATGCGAAACCCGCGCCGTTCTTCATCGGCACCTTGTCGGTGAAGATCAGGTGCGCCTTCTCCGCCCGGAGCGAATTGCGCGAGAACAGCAGGAAGTCGATGCAATGAGCCCTCTGCCCAGGGCCCAGGTACTCCGGGTGAAAAGTCGGCGGGCAGTCTTCAAAAGCGTCCGCAAGCCGACTCTTCTCCACAAACTCAGCGAACAGCGAGCTGTCCCGGCTGATGTTGAAGTCGCCAGTGACGACGAGCGGACCATCAATCGACTCGACGATGGACGTGAGCGCCGCGAGTTGGTGGCGATGCACTTCGTAGTACCGGCTCTGCTCGGTCCAGTCCGCGTCGAAGTTCGCGAGCAAGTGGGTGTTGATGACTCGCAAAGAGGGCTCAGCAAGGCGAACCATCAAGCTGCCCTTCCAAGGCGCCGTCAACCGCGACCGGCGGGGGAGCGCCGCAGCCGATCGGCCCGGCAGCCGAGGGAAGCGTTGGTAAACCGTGCCGACCAACCGACGCCGCGACATGGTGACCAAGCCACCGGCCGGTCCGAGGGCCGACGGCCGGTAGCCGGCGTACCGGAAGGAGGGAAGTCCGGCTGTCAGTTGCCGCAGATGCCAATAGGTGAGGACCTCTTGGAAGCTGACGACGTCCACGTCGCCGGCTTCGAAGTACTCGCCGATCGCCCGATAGCGCTCCGCCAGCCTCGAACCGAGCAGCGGTGTCCCGCGAGTGTTGAGCGACGCAACCGACACCCGACTCCCGTACTCCGGCCGCTGACCCATGGCTCCAGTCCTACCCCACGCGCCCGTACTACGAAGCTCGCACCCTCGTCGGCGAGAAGCCGATGGCCGACCGTCAGGCCTCGGATCCAGCGGCGTCGTCCGACAGCAGCCACCGCAGGATCGCCGGGGTGGCGTCGAAATGACCTACATGACCGGCCTCCGGCTGTTCCTGGTGGACGGCCGAAGGGATCTGCTCGGCCAGCCACCGACCGTGGGTCGGCGGAATGATCCGGTCGGCGCCGCCGTGCCAAATGAAGGCCGGTACGGCGATCTCCTGCGGAGCGAATCCCCAGGGCAGACCGAACAACGCCAGTTCGTCGTCGATCCAGCCGTCGATCCCGGGACGCACGGCTTCGGCGTACGCCTCGGTCAGCATGGCGCCTACTTCGGGCCGCTGCAGTACTGCGCGTTCGGCATCGGGCAGCAGTTCGGCGAGGTCGAAGGAGCCGCTGTTGGCAAAGTGCTCCGCCAGCGCGGACCGTCCCGCGAGCGCTGCGGTTGCGCTGTCGCGATTCATCTCCACCATGTCTGCGAACCAGTCCAGCCCCGCAGCGTCGCACGGTGCCGGGCTTGCCAGGGTGGCGACCCTTGTCACCCGCTCCGGATGGCTTGCCGCGAAAGCCAGCGCGTGCGGACCGCCGCCCGAAACCCCGAAGACCGGCAACCGATCGATGCCATAGGCATCCAATACGGCTGACATGTCGGCGGCAGCGTCGGCAACCTGGCGGCCGCGAGCGACGCTGGACGCACCGAAACCCGGCCGGTCGTAGGTGATCAGCCGCACGTTGAGCGCCTCGAACAACTGGCCGTCCGGGTAGCGAGCCAGCCGACTCATCGGAGTCCCATGCGCGTAGAGGACCGGCCGGCCGTCGGGGCGCCCCCATTCCTCGGTCGCCAGCAAACGGCCACCAGCGGCTTTCACGATGTGCACAATCAGACCCTACGGTCGAATCTCGTCACCCCAGCGTCCTTCTCCGATCAGCAGAAAGGGCGCCAGCGTCGGAGGATAGTTGGTCGAAAGTGAGTGCATTCCTCCTCGAAACGGGCCAGTGGTTGCCGACCACAACTGAGTTCAGCCGGGACCTGAGTTTGGTGAGGTGTTCGAGCTGCGCCAACTGGCTGTCGATGGTGAGTGCGGCGATGCGGATCACCACCTTGCGGGCTCCGGCCGCGACGTACTGCGTGAGCTTCTCGGTCACCGCATCGAGTGTTCCGGCCGCGTGGGCCTGGAGTTGTTCCATTTGCTCGATCGGCCAGCCGTAGGTGCCGCGGAAGTAGGTGTCGAGCTCCGACCGGCCACCGTCCGAGGCAGATGTCACCAGCACATTGACGAAAAGCGCCGGGTCGATTGCATCCGGGCTGCGATGGGCAGCCTCGGCCGAGGCGTGTATCGCGGTCAGGCCGGCGGCGTAGTCGGCCGGATCCGGGGGATAGGGCAGCCATCCGTCGTACAGTCGTCCGGTACGCGCCAAGGCTGCCGGTGTGGCGCCGCCGAGCCAGATCGGGATGCCGGACGGCCGGGAGGTCGGCGTCTGCGGGACCAGGTCGGTGAAGTCGAGGACCTCGCCGTGAAACGCGAACGGCTCCTCCCGGGTCCACAGCTCGCGCCACAGCGCCACGATCTCGTCGAGCCGTTTGAAGCGCCTCGCCCATCGCATACACCGGCTCGCCGAACTTGCCAGGAAACCTGCTCCCACGCCGAGCGTCAGCCGGCCGCCGGACAGCAGGTCGACCGAGGCGAGCGTCTGGGCGGCAGGAACGGGGGATCGGAGCGCCGGCAGCAGCGCCGCCGTGCCAAGGGTCACCGTGTCTGTCACCGGGGCGAGGGCGGCCAGTGCGGTCAACGCCTCCAGCCGCGGCGTGAGAAGCGAGTCGGTGACCCACAACGAGTCCAGCCCGGCCTTCTCGGCTTGTACTCCGAACGCGATGGCCTCGCGGGGGTCCCGGTGATCGGACCAGAGCGCTGTTGCCGTCGGCACGAACACGCCGACGGTCAGGGTTTTGTCGTCATTCATACCGAAGAGCTTTCGACGCGAGCCGGCCGTGAGCAATTCCCTCGAGGGAATCGCTGCCCGGTGGAATGAGCGCGCCCGGGCACGGGAGAAGATATCCGGGCCCTAGGCAACTATCGCACGAGCGGCTCGCGCACCAGCGGCTCGACCGCCCGGCGGCTGCGGTGTCGCCGAAGCTCCTGAGCCACGACGTGATCACCGCCGGATGTCCCAGGACGGCGCCGACAATCTGCCCTGGAACTTTGCGCTGGCCCGGCTACGGTGCAGCTCGCCAGCTCGCCAGCTCGCCAGCTCGCCAGCTCGCCAGCTCGCCAGCTCGCCAGCGCGTCCGCTGCCGCACCGCCCTCCTCAACGCGCTCTATGCGTCCACCCTGCGCCAGCCGATGAGGCCAACCAGACCTCGGAAGCCAGCGGTTTGAAGCGGGCGTGCGATGACACCCTGTGGCGGGATACTCACTGGTGTGGACGGCGATCCGGAGTGGGTGTCCGATCGGGGTGGGCTGTGATGCAGGCTGGGCCTGGGGTGGCAGAGCTGGTCCCAGCGGAACTCGTGTACGGCGAGGGCCTGGTCCTCGCGGGGCTCATCATCGTCTTCGTGTTTGTGTTCGTCGGCTACACGGCCGGCGAATGGTTCGTCGGCGCCGGAGTGGTTGCCGCGGTGATCGCGGGGTTGTTCATCTACATCGGCTGGCGCGAACTGGCCGACTATCCGGCGACCTATCGAGACGGTGACCGGCCGGACACTTCGACCAGCGGCACCAGCCTCTACAGCAGTTGGGAGTTGGCCCGCGGGGCGACGGTGAACACCCGGTTCACAGTCGACGCGCCTGATGCCCAGACGCTCTCCGGCGCTCTGCACCAGCACGGCTGTTCGTCCAAGGTCGACTGGCAGGTGTACGCCGACGGCACTCTGCTGGCATCGGGCACTCTGGCGAACCGCGACGACTTCGAATTCAAGAAGGTCGCGGTCCCCGCCGGCAAGGGGCCGGTCGTCGTCAGGCTGTCCGCCACCCGCACCGACTCGAACGACTGCACCACTGAGCTCTCCTGGGAGAACCCTGGCTTCGAGGGTCCGGGCAATGGCAAATTCCGCTTCGTCTTCCCCGTGCCCGACGCCGACTAGCTCCCGGCGTCGCAGCCGACCCACCTCGGATCAGCTGGCTGCCTGGGTGACCAGTTCGGCGATCTTGGCCTCGTTGGCGGCGGTCAGCTCGGTCAAGGCGTAGGCGGTCGGCCACATGCTGCCGTCGTCGAGATTGGCGGGGTCGTTGAAGCCCAGCGTCGCGTACCTCGCCTTGAACTTCGACGCGCTCTGGAAGAAGCAGACGACCTTGCCGTCCTTGGCGTAGGCGGGCATTCCGTACCAGAGCTTCGGTTCCAGCGCCGGCGCGCTGGCCCTGACGATCGCGTGGATCCGCTCGGCCATCGGGCGCTCGTGCTCGGACAGCTCGGCGATCTTCTCGAGTACTTCGGTCTCACCGTCGACCTTCTTCGCACTCGAGCGGCGCGTGGTCGACTTCAGCTCCTTGGCGCGATCCTTCATCGCGGCCCGCTCTTCCTCGGTGAAGCCGTCGTAGGACTTCTCGGCGGTGGCGGTCTTCGTGGTCTTCGGCATCGCAGTTCCTCTCGTGGCGACTTCTGATGTCCACGAGATTAGCGAGCGCCCGGGCCAGCTGACTTCTTGAATCCTGACCGATTGCCGGCCATCCCGCACAGTACGCCGTGGTTGCCGCGGGCATCGAATACGCGGCGCCCCAGACCCCGTACGCCGAGTGCCTCGCCGGCCCCGAATTCCAACTCCTCCGCCTCAGTCGCTCGGTCGCACCGTCGGCCGCCCCCGTACTCTCCGCCACCGACGCACCGACGCACCGACGCACCGACGCACCCACGCACCGACGCGCCGACGACCGATGCGCCGACGATCGACGATCGACGCACGGACGCGCCGACGACCGACGCACGGAGGCGCCGACGCGCGGACGCGCTGACGATCGACGCTGGCCCCTCACCGGCACCCCTTCGCAGCCGCCTCGGTGGTTCTCGGCATTCGCCGCCATCCCGCCGATGAGCACAATCTGATGTTGGTCCGGCCAGGGTTTCGGTTCGGTCTTGTGGTGGGTACCAGATAGGCAGTTAGATGAGCCGCCCCGTCCGCCATTGTTTGTTGGGAGATATCGATGTTCGCCATCATTGCCGCAGTGATTTTCGGGTTGGCACTGATTCTGGATTGGGCCGACGCGCACGTGAGTGACGCGTTCACTCCGCAGACGCTGCTGATGGCCGGACTGCTCTGCATCGCCTTGCATCTGGCCGGTCTCGGGACCTCTGGCCGTCGGTGGGGCCGCAGGCGCTGACCTGTCAGTCGCGGCCGGTGCGGAGGATTCGGCGAAGCGTTTCTTCGCTGCCGATTCCGCTGCGCCGTGCTGCGGCACCGAGGGTTTCGCCGGCTTCGACCAACGCGAGCGCGGCCTCCCGGCGTACGGAGAGGACGTAGGCAGTCGGCGTCATTCCGGTCTGCGCTTTGAAGAGCCGGCTGAGGTGCCGTTCGCTCAACCCGGCCCGAGCTGCCATGCTCGCCAGGCTGTGATTGGTCCCAGGATCGGCCGCGATCTCGTCGCAGAGCAGGCGAAGGGGATCGCGGCGCGGTCGGGGAGTCCGTGCGGGGACGGACAGTTGCGGTTGTGCTCCACGCCGACGCATGAACACCACAAGGTCTTTGGCGATCTCATGCGCCACGACGTCACCGGCGTCCTCTTCGACGAGAGCCAGCGCAAGATCGATCCCCGCACTGACGCCGGCCGAGGTCAGTACCCGCCCGTCGCGCACATAGATCGACTCCTCGTCGACAGTCACGGTCGGAAAGCGCCGCCGAAGAGTGCCGATGTGCCGCCAGTGGGTCGCGGCACGCTTCCCGTCCAGCAATCCGGCCTCGGCGAGTGCGAAAGCACCCGAGCAGACAGACGCGACCCGGCGTGCACCCGCGGCCAACTGAGCGATCGCAGCTTGCAGTGCAGCATCCGGACGTTCGTGCACCAGGCGCTCGCCGCCAGGAACAACCAGCGTGTCCACCGCCGACAAGGCAGCAGCATCAGCCTGTACGCCGATACGCAAGCCACCCGACGTCGTGATGTCCGCGCCACCCGGCGAGCACACCGTCACCCGGTGTCCCGTACCGAGCGCCGCAGCCACGTCGAAAACCTCTAACGGCCCAGTGAGGTCCAACAACCGAACCCCGTCGAACACCAGTACCGCAACCGCTATCTCGCGCCGCCCACTACTCACCCGGCCACTGTAGATCCGCTTGTCTGAGCAGTGCCCGCCTGGAGGCGTCGTCGGGCGTCCAAGTGGTCCACAGCATCCGCTCGCCGAAGAGGCTGCCCTAGAGGGTGTGCTGACTGCGATGCCGGTCCATCGCCCCATCGTCTCCATCGAGGTCTCCGCGTGCTGCGTCGACCAAGCGCTCCGCACCTTCAAGGTCTCGGCCTACTGCGTCGACCAAGCGCTCCGCACCTTCGAGGTCTCGGCCTACTGCCTCGACCAAGCGCTCGGCACCTTCAAAGTCACGCGGTACCGGATGCGGCAGCTCGGCCGCGTTGGCTTTCTCAGCGATGAAGTAAGTCGAGAAAGGCGCTGGTTGCCGGCGACGGGGTGAAGCCACTGGTGATCGCCGAGTAGACCTGGCGAGGTGGGATGTCGTCCGGATGAATCAACACCAGCTTGACGTCCCGCCGTACCGCATCGGCCGCCAGCGACGGCACCATCGTGATACCGATGCCCGCAGCAACGAACCCCTGCTTGGCCATCCAGTCCCGGGCGACGAACCCGATGTGCGGCTGAAAGCCGGTTCGCAGACAGGCGCTGATCAGTGTGTCCTCCGGGTTGGAACTCCCGGCGATCCATTCCTCGTCCCGAAGATCCGTCAGCCGTACCTGACGTCGTCCCGCGAGCCGATGGTCAGCAGGCAACGCGACGTACATGAAGTCGTCGCAGATCTTGCGCAGTTCGAACCCATCGAGATGCTGCCTCCCCGGGAAGCTCACCACCGCGACGTCGGCATCGCCCGCACCAAGAAGCGCCAGTAGCTCCCGAGTGAACCCTTCCCGCAGCGACACCGAAACTCCGGGGTGACGCTGCTGGAACGCCGCGACCGCATGCGGGACCAGTGCGGCGTCGGCAGTGGCGAAGGCAGCTACCCGTAACCGGCCCGTCGCCAGGTCGCGCAGGTCGGCGAGTTCTCGGCGCGCGGCATCCAGCCGATCGAGGACGGCCTGGGCGTGAGCGAGCAACCGATGGCCGGGCTCAGTAAGGCGTACTCCGCGCGGGAGGCGGTCGAACAATGCCGTACCGGCCTCTTCTTCAAGACTTGAAATTTGTCGCGAAATCGCAGACTGGGTGTAGCCGAGCACCGGTGCGGCGGCGGTGAAGGAACCGAGGCGGGCGACTTCGACGAAGACGCGAAGGAGCGGGGTGGAGAAGTCATGCTGGACAGGCATGGCTTCTATGCTAGACATTCGCTACTCACATCGGTCGAGCGTGGCTAGCGTTGCCGACATGGACAAGAACAGCAAGATCGCGTTCCTCGGACTCGGCTCGATGGGCGCGCCGATGGCGCGGCGGGTCGCCGCGGCCGGCTACCCGTTGACGGTGTGGAACCGCTCGCCCGGCCGAACCGAGGGTTTCGCTGCCGTCGCCGCTTCGCCGGCGGAGGCGGTACAGGATGCGGATGTCGTCGTGACCATGCTGGCCGACCCCGCCGCGGTGCGCGAGGTGGTTGCTTCCTTCACGGCTAAGTTGAAGCCCGGCGCGGTACTGGTGGAGGCATCGACGATCGGACCGGCCGCAGTACAGGAAGTTGCAGACCTGCTGCCCGATGAGGTGACGCTGGTCGACGCACCCGTGATGGGGAGCATCGACCGGGCGGCGAGTGGGGAGCTGTCGCTGTTCGTGGGCGGCGACGCCGATGAGGTGATGCCGCTGCTCGAGGAGTTCGGCAGCGTCAACCGCACCGGCGCGGTGGGCACGGGCGCCGCGCTCAAACTCGTGATGATCAATGCTGTGGTCAACGGCGTGGCACTGATCGGCGAGGCTGTTGCCCTCGCGGACGCACTCGGCCTCCCGGAGGACCAGGTCAAGCGCGCGATGGCCGCATCACCTCTGGCCGGACTCGCCGGCCGGGCCTTCGCCGAGGGCGCCTATTTCCCGGTCCGCCTGGCCGCGAAGGACGTCGCGCTCGCCGTCGACGCCGCCGACCTTCCGATCGCCCGCGCTATCCACGACCGCCTCACGGCGTACCCCGATGCCGCAACCGAGGACCTCGGCCAGATCGTCAAGTACTTCAGAGCCTGAATCAAGCCTTCCACCGAAGCTCCGCGCGGTCGGTGGGAATCCACGGCTGGGAGAAGATCAGCGGGTGACGGACATTTCGCCGAGTTCGGACCAGTCGGACTGCGGGACCTCGAAGTTGACGATCTTCGGGGTCGAGGCCAGGTAGGGCGGCAGCTTCTGCTGCGCCGCCTTGAAGTGGTCGGACTGGACGTGGGCTCCGCCGGCGTCGCCGTCGCGGAAGGCCTCGACCAGGACGTACTCGTTCGGGTCGTCGAGCGACCGGGACCAGTCGAACCACAGGCAGCCGTCCTCGTTCCGCGTCGCGGCGGTGAAGTCGGCGGAGATCTCCGGCCAGTTGTCGGCGTGCTCAGGCAAGATCTGGAACTTGGCCGTAATGAAGATCATGACGGAACTCCTAGGCGACGATCGGATGCGACGGCTCGATGCTATCCACCGCCGGCGCCCCGGAGGTGTCACTTTGAGACACCGGTACTACGGGGCGCGGCGGGTGGTGGCGGCCGGGCGCATCAAGCGGCCTGAGCAGCGGCGGTACGACGGTTCGCGCGGTTCTGCTGAGCCCAGACGGCGCGGCGGAGCTTGGCCTTGTCGGGGTACCCGGCGGCTCTGCCGATCTCGTACACGTCATGGCTGCGCATGTTGACCATCGCCGCGACGAACCACACCGGGTTCCCCTCGGCCAGCATGGTGACGATCATCTGACGGGTGGTGTTCTCGGACATCTCGATCTCCTTGCCTGGTAGGTGCCTTCACTGATACGTCGGATCAGGCACCCCGATTTCGACAGGCTCAGAACAACTTTCTTACCCGTACTCCGTGCTCGCGCGAACTCCTCTACGCACAGCTACGACGACTACACGGCGCGACGAATCGCCCGCTGACGCACCCACCCTCGGCACCGACACGTCCACCACCAACCTGCCCCAGCAGGCGCCGGGAAAAAACGAATGCCCCGACCATGGATCGGGGCACTCGCCCGTGCGGGTCCCGGGGGGAGTGGGACCTCCACACGTGGGGGGATCTCGAAACTATCCCGCTCGGAGGGTCATGTCAGAACCATTTCGGCGATTCTCGAAACCTTGTCCGCTGAGCGGTTCGAACTCTGCGCTCAACGGTCGCCGACGGACTGTCCAAAACTTGTTTCAGGTGCTGCCTCAAAGCTAGCACCCTCAGGCCAGTTGAATCACCGCGTCGGCGGCGGCCCTGGTGGCCGCGATCAGTCGCGCGTTCGCCTCGTCGCTGCCGTACGTCCGCTCATGGGCCTCCTCAGCCGAACGGCCGTAGCGTCGGTGCCGGGCCTCGAGTCGCTCGAGCCTGAGGTCGTCGGGGACTTCGACGTACCAGACCTCGTCGAGCAACGACCGAGCCGTTGCCCAGGGCATCGAATCGAGCAAGAGGTAATTGCCTTCGGTGATCACCAGGCTCACCTCCGGCGCGACCGGGATGCTCGCCGCGATCGAGTCTTCCAGTTCACGGTCGAAGCGCGGCGCCCAGATCGTCTCCTCGGCCGACTTCCTCAATCGCTCGAGCAACGCCACGAACCCGTACCCGTCGAACGTCTGCGGCGCCCCCTTGACGGCAGCCAATCCCAGCTCCTCGAGAGCCGACTGCGCGAGGTGGTACCCGTCCATTGGCACGAGAGCGACCGCGTGCCCGAGGCCGGTCAACTCGGCGGTGAGCTGCTCGGCGTACGTCGACTTGCCGGCCGCCGGCGCTCCCGTGACGCCGAGGATCGCGCGTCGGCCCGCCGTCGCCAACTTGATTGCCCGAGCCAGGGCGTCGTCTCGATTCAGCTGCACGAAGAGATCTTGTCAGGCCACCGCCCGCCACCGGCATGCGCCCGCAATACGGTGCCCAGCACCGAGGCTAGGCCAGGTACCCGTCGGGACGGATGAGGATCTCGTCGCCGTCCTTCGCGTGGTAGTGGTCGAAGGCCTCGGGGGAGAGGTATGCGCCCGGCCGGGCGGCGGTCCGTACTACGGTCACTTCGTGCGCGTGCTCCGTCGTCGTGGACGGGGCGAAGCGCAGCAGTGTCTCGTGCGGCCCGCGGAACAGGTCGAAAAGACGCAACTTGTTGCCCTCAGCATCGATCAGCGGTGAGTCCGGCGCGCGGTCGCCGCGGGTGATCGGGCCGGTGTCGGACGGGTCGCGGTAGCTGATGTCGAGCTGGCGGACGTTCTCGCCGCGTTCCAGCGCGGACTCGTCACCGTCCAGGTGCTTCTGCATGAGCTCCGAGCTGATCCCCAGCACCCGAGCAGCATTCGTACGCCGTTCGGTCTCGTACGTCGCGAGCACTTCCTCGCGTCCGTCGGCGAGTTTCCAACCGAGGTTGTACGCGCGTCGGCGACCCCGGTGTTCAGGCCCTGGGGATGGGGGATCGGGGACCGCTATTCCTCTGGTGGTGGGGGGACCTCGGCGCCTTCGCGTTCGTCGCGTTCGGCCCATTCGATCAGGGTGTCGAGGGAGTAGGCGGAGTCGTCGATCGTCGCGTGCAGGTCACCCAGTTCGGCGAAGCGGGCCGGGACGGTCGCGATGGTGAACGCCTTCGGGTCGACGGTGTCGACCTCGTCCCAGTGGATCGGTGTGGAGACCGTGCCTTCCGGGTTGCCGCGGACGGAGTACGCGCTGGCGATCGTGTGATCTCTCGCGTTCTGGTTGAAGTCGACGAACACCTTCGACGGGTCGCGATCCTTGCGCCACCAGGTCGTCGTCACGTCCTCGGGCGCGCGCCGCTCCACCTCGCGTGCGAACGCGAGCGCCGCGCGGCGTACGTCCGAGAATCCGTACTCCGGTTCGATGCGCACGTAGATGTGTATGCCGGAGCCACCCGAGGTCTTCGGGTAGCCGGTCGCGCCCAAGTCGTCGAGCACCTCGCGCGCGACGTGCGCCACCCGGCGTACGCGGTCGAACGGGCAGTCCGGCATCGGGTCCAGGTCGATCCGCCACTCGTCGGGCTTCTCGGTGTCGGCGCGACGGGAGTTCCACGGGTGGAACTCGACCGTCGACATCTGCACGGCCCACGCCACGTGCGCGAGCTCGGTGACGCACAGCTCGTCGGCGGTGCGGTTGTACCGCGGGAAGTGCACGCGGACGGTCTCCATCCACGGAGGTGCGCCGTGTGGCAGCCGCTTCTGGTGCACCTTCTCGCCGGCGACGCCTTCCGGGAACCGGTGCAGCATGCAAGGTCGCTCGCGCAGCGCTCGCACGATTCCGTCGCCGACCGAGAGGTAGTAGTTGACCAGGTCGAGCTTGGTCTCACCGCGGGCCGGGAAGTAGACCCGGTCCGGATTCGAGATCCGCACGGTGCGCTCGCCGACCTCGAGCTCGATGGCCGGCGTCTTCGCTTTGGCCTTGGCCGCCTTGACCGTCTTCGTTGCCTTGGTCGCCTTGGACTCTGCCATGCCGCCAATCTATGCGCCGCCACCGACATCCGGCACTCACCAGCCCCCAGCGCGTCGGCCGCCCACACTCAGCCGCGGCCGGCATGCCGCCGGATCGCCACCGCGCGTCTGCCGCCGGATCGCCCACCAGCGTGTGTGCTGGCGGTACGCCGGCCCGCCGGCCAAGTCTGCGGACCGCCAGCACATCAGTACGGCGTCGACGTGGCGACAGTTGGCCGCCGCTGAGCGTGCATCGGCCAACCGGATCGCCAGGTGGGCGCAGTACTGGTGGCCTGGCGGTCCGGCCTCCGGCGCGGCCGGCCGGGTTAGGTGAGGCGGGTCAGCCAGCCTCGCGGGTCGGGGGTGCGGCCGTACTGGACGTCCAGGAGGGCGGCTCGGATCGAGGCCGTGACCGGGCCGACGCCGTCGTCGACCGTGTGGTCGCCGATGGTGAGGTCCCCGCCGGTCCAGGCCACCCGGCCGATGGGCGTGATCACGGCCGCCGTACCGGAGGCGAACGTCTCGGTGATCTCGCCGCTGCGGATCCCGTCGCGCCACTCGTCGGCCGAGATGCGACGCTCTTCGACCTTGTGGCCGAGGTCTGCGGCGATGTCCAGGACCGAGTCGCGGGTGACACCCTCGAGGATCGAGCCGGACAGCTCCGGCGTGGCGATCCGGCCGTCGGCGTACACGAAGAAGACGTTCATGCTGCCGCTCTCCTCGATCCAGCGGCGCTCGACCGCGTCGAGGTAGATCACCTGGTTGCAGCCGTTCTCGGTCGCTTCGGCCAATGCGGCCAGGCTAGCGGCGTAGTTGCCGCCGCACTTGGCTGCTCCGGTGCCGCCCGGGGTCGCGCGGATCGAGGTGTCCGACAGCCAGATGGAGACCGGCTTGGGACCGGTGTCGAAGTACGGTCCGGCCGGTGAGGCGATGACGCCGAACAGCACCTCACGCGCAGGACGGACGCTCAGTGCTGCTTCGGTGGCGATCATGTACGGCCGCAGATAAAGGCTGGTCTCACCACTGCCCGCCGGAGGCACCCACGCCTCGTCTACGGTCACCAGCGCACGCAGCGCCGCGATGAAGTCCTCCTGCGACACCTGTGGCAGAGCAAGCCGCTGTGCGCTCCGGCTGAACCTTGCCGCGTTCATGTCCGGACGGAACGCCCACACCGAGCCGTCCTCGTGCCGGTACGCCTTGAGTCCCTCGAAGATCTCCTGCGCGTAGTGCAGCACAGCGGCGGCCGGGCTCACCTTCAGCGGCGCGTACGCCGTCACCTTCTGGTCATGCCAGCCGAGCTCGTCCGTCCACGAGGCGAGCACCATGTGGTCGGTGAACGACTGCCCGAAGCCGGGCTTGGTCAGTACCGCCGTCCGCGCCTCTGTCGTCGCCGGCGCGCTCGCCAGCTCCACCTCGAAGTTCCAAGCGTCTGCCACTGCTGCTGTCCCGTTCTGACTCGTCACTCTCGGCACGCTACCCCTGTGACCAGGCAGAGCTCGACCCGCTGCCCACACTGCGGTTGAGATACGGCCTGCGACCCAGTAATTCGCGGTAATCGCGCACGGCAGCTCGCCCGAGCTCCTTGCCCGGTACTGCGGACAGCACGCGGCCGGCCTCGTCGTACAGGTAGTGCGTGTGCCACTGGTCGGGCAGCTCCACCAGCACGCGCATCGCCAGCGCAAGACCGGCCGCGACCTCGCCGTCCACCATGAGGCAACGTGCCAAACGCAGCTCGAGCTCTGCCCGCTCGACGAGGCGCCCAGGGGGACACAGCTCCAGTGCTCGCTCCAGGACCACGTAGCCGGCGGCCGGGTATCCCAGCTCTGCACAGACCCGACCCTCGACACCGTGCACCTTGTACGCCGGCCAGTCGAACAGCCCGCTCGTCTGATGATCGCCCGCTGTCTCGTCAGTCACGGTGAGAAGGTCCTCCACAGCCTTCCAGGCAGCTGCCCCCGACCCCTGCTGAGCCAGAACCAGTGCCCGGGCAGCGTAGGCCTGAGCCAGACAGCCTGACCTGCCACCGACGACCCCATCGCTCGTCTCAGCGGCGTCGTCAACCGGGATCCCGAGCGCGACCGCCTCGTCAGCCAGCGTCAACAGCTCACCGAGCGGCCTGCTTCCGGTCACCCCGCCGGACGCCTCCCAGCCCCTGGCCAGACTCATGGCCAACCGCTCGCCGGAACTGTCAGCAGAGGTGCGGCTGGTCCACCACCATCTCCCGGCGGCTCGACTCTGCCCGAGTGCCGTCAGGGTGAGCGCCACCAGGATGCTCAGCTCAGTCACCAGTACTGCGTGCGTCGCCGATCTGCCGGCCGACCGCTCGGCAGGCAACAACTGCAGGTGGGCGGTCAGCTCTGGGAGCAGCTCGCCGGGCGGAGTCGTAGTGAAGGCGACGGCGAGGTCGGCCACGACTGCGTTCCACTCCTCCTCCGGCCGTGCCTGACCGTAGGAGTCGACCAGTCCGTGCCTGACCGCCTCCAGCAGGTCCGCGCTCATCGCCTGCTCGACCGGGTGGCGGAGCGGCTGAAGCTGGTACGCGGCCGCCGGTGGCTGGGGAACCGGTTGCGCCCGCTGGGCTTGCTGGTAGGCGGTCGTGAGAGTGGTGCCGGTGTTCAGCTCGCGGTCGCACAGTTGGGCGAGGTGAGCCGAGCCCGGCCGCTGTCCACGCTCCACCTGGGACAGGTAGCTGTGGTCGTATCCCACCCGGGTCGCGAGCTGCCGCAGACTCAGAGCGGCCGCTTGCCGGGACTGCCTCAACTGCACGCCGAACGCTGCCTCAGCCACAGGATCCTCCCCCGTTCGAGCTGTGGGCCGACTTCCCCTTCGACTACGGAGGCCGGCTCACTGGTCGCGCCTGGTGGTTGCGGTGCGCACCGGGGACGCTACAAGGGCCTACCGACAAAACAGTGCACAGCGCCAGGCTCCTTGGATTACAGGGGTTTCAGTGGGCTCCAGTGGACTGTGGGCTGCTTGGACAGCCCACAGATCACACCTGGTGGGCGCGGCTCGCGTCGGTGAGGCTTCAAGAGTGAAGCGACAGAACACGACGCAGCAGAAGCCGCGGCTCTTCCAGCTCGTCCGGCACACCGATGTGTCCGGCGTGCGTGGCACGGGCACGCTGGCAGAGGGAGTCGAGTGGTCCGACGGAGCAGTGACACTGCGCTGGCGTGGCCGCTGGCCGGCCACGTCGGTGTGGGACGACGGCATCGAGGCCGTCCTGGCCGTGCACGGTCGCAACGGCCGCACCCAGATCCACTGGCTTGCCACAACCCACCAGCTCACCCAGCAGCAGTCCACTCCCCGCACCGCCGCTTCACACGGCTCGGATTCGCACCGCACAGCGCCCCCGGACAGCGGCTCCCCGCGTGCTGCTCGCACAGCGCCGCCGGGCAGCGGCTCCCCGCGTGCTGCTCGCACAGCGCCGCCGGGCAGCGGCTCCCCGCGTGCTGCTCGCACAGCGCCGCCGGACAGCGGCTCCCAGCAGGCCGCTCGCACAGCGCCACCTGACAGCGGCTCCCAGCAGGCCGCTCGCACAGCGCCACCTGAGAGCGGCTCTCAGCGTGCCGCTCCGGGAAGCACCGGGCGGCTGTGGCTTCCGGCTCCCGGAGTGGACGGTCTGTGCGCGCGGTGCGGACGCGGCTGGCCGTGCCTCGGCTGCGATCCCTGACCGGGCGCGAGACAACGCTGTCAGGGGTCACTGATCCGGTTTAGTGTGTGGAGGGCAGATGGTGCGAGCGCGGATGGATTGGGTGGGCAGTGCGGGGCGAAGAGGAACAGGTGGCAGAGTCGCCTGCCAGCGATCCGCTGGACGAGCTGGACGCGCAGCTGTCGAGGCTGCGCAGTGTCGCCGACGAGTTGCGCGGTTCCCGCGGCAAACCCGTGCTGACGGGGAATCAGGTCGAGTTGATCGAGGACGGCCCGACCCTGCTCCAGACCTACGAGCAGTTGCAGAAGAACGCGAAGCGCGAAGTACGGGTGCTCGATCGGCCGCCGTATGCGACGCCACCGTCCAGTCAGCAGGCACTGGAGCTGAAGCGGTTGAGCGAAGGAGTCGGCTACCGGGCGATCTACGGCACGGAGGTGTTCGAGAGCGAGGACATCATGGGGGTGCTGCCCGAGCTGCAGTCGGCGGGGGAGCGCGGCCGGGTGCTGGCTCAGGTCCCGATGAAGATGGCCGTCGGCGACGACGACACCGCACTGATCGGGTTGACGAAGCGGGCCCCGGCCGAGTCGCATCTGCTGATCCGCTCGTCGGGGCTGCTGGACGGGCTGATCGCCACGTTCGAGATGCTCTGGGCGCTGGCGATCCCGATGCCGGGGTTGCCGTTCAGCGGCGAGTTCCCGGCGCTGCGGTCGCCCGATCGGGACATTCTGCTCCTGCTGGCCGGTGGCGCGACCGACGACAAGATCAGCCGGCACCTGCGGATCAGTCCCCGGACGACCCAGCGCCGGGTCCGCGCGCTGATGGAAGCTCTCGGCGCGCAGACCCGGTTCCAGGCGGGCGTGCAAGCCGCCCGCCGCCGCTGGATCTAGCAGAACCCCGAAGGTGCCCCAGCCGATCTGGCGCGACCACGCTGACGGCACCCGTCCGGGGTCACGCCGCAACGCGACCCCGGCTCGGTGCTGCTAGTTGATCGTCACCACTGTCCCAGCGCGGTTCGGGAACTCGACGAAGCCGATGGAGCGCTGATCAGTCCGCACTCCCGACCACGCCGCCGTCACCTGGAACGGCTTGCCCGCTGCCGGGGTGACCGGCGGCGTGACCTGCAGAGCACTGCCAGAGCTAGCCGTCACGACATTGCTCTGCATCGTGTACTGCGTGGTGTCGGCGCCGGGCGGGTTCGACAGGGTGATCGCCAGCACGCCCCAGACGCCAGGAGCCGGCGCGGCCACAGTTGCCGAGGCCTGGTTCGACCCGTCGCCTTCGAAGGACAGCAACTGCATCTGACCGTTGACCACCTTGTAGAGCACCATCCAGATGCTTCCGGCCGGGTCGACCGTCTTGATGTTCCACTGCACGGCCTTGGTGTCGGCGGTCACCGTCACCGGGTAGTTCGGCAGGTCGGCGTCCGCTGCGCCGGCCGGGACCGCTCCTGGGACGAGCGGTGCCGAGACCACGCCGTACGACCTGATGGGAGTGCCCGCCTTGCCTGCGGTCACGTCGAACGACACCTGGCCGGATGCGCCCGTTCCGCTCACCGAGGCGGGGGCGAGGACGGAGGTCGGCACGACGACGATCGGGCTGCGCACCGACGTACCCGCGCCCTGCCAGGTCAGCCAGCCGCTGGTGGTCTCGTTGGATGCTGCGGTGTCCTGGGTCAGCTTGACCGTGAAGCTGCGAGTCTGGCCAGCCTGCAGGTTCAGGATCGACGGAGTGACGACTGCCTTCATCCCCGGCACCGAGACGGTCGCGCGGTACAGGCCGCCGGTCACCGCGGTGACCCGGCGAGTGATGGTCTGGGTGCCGACCAGTTGGCCGACAGCGATCGAGGGAGCGTTGTAGTCGCTCGGATCGATGGCCGGTACGCCGGTGCCCGTGTTGACCCCGCTGCCTTCCAGGTAGCCGAGCCAGTCGGTGTCACCGGAGTCGTAGACCAGCCCCGGGTCCAACATGCGCGACGGCTGGACCTCACCGGCGCCCCGGGCGAACGGGTCGTTGTCCACCGCACCACTGGCGGTCTTGACGTCGCTGGTGGTCGTCATCAGTGCCGACTTGACCATCATCGGTGTCCAGTCCGGGTGCTTCGCCAAGTAGAGCGCAGCGAGTCCGGCGATGTGCGGAGCAGCCATGGACGTGCCTGAGTAGAACGCGAAGCTGTGCCCGTCGTTGGTGGGCGGTGCAACTGCCGCGAGCACGTTGACACCCGGTGCGGCGAGGTCCGGCTTGAGCAGATCGCCGTGGCTGGACAGGGACGGGCCGCGTGAGGAGAAGTCCGCCATCTGCGGGTACGGCGTGGTCTGGCTCGTCAGGTTGCCAGGAGCGAGCTGCGCGGTAGCGCCCGGCGTACCGGCGTACGCCTTGACGGACAGCGACCCCGGGGTGTTCAGGTGCACTGTTGGTACCGAGTGCGAGTCCGCAACCATGTCCTGGTCAGTGAGGTTGAGAAGGATCATCGCGACCCCGCCGGCGCGCTTGACCTCGGCCGACTTCGCTACCCGAGCGCCGACGCCACGGTCGCAGACCACGATGCGCCCAGCGGCCTTGCCGGCGTCGAGCGTGTTGGGCAGGCACTGCGAAGCGTCGTACGCCGTGGCGTCTGCCGTCTTGGCAGCCTCACCGGTGATGAGCGGCTTGCTGCTCACGTTGGTAGCCACGCTGGTGCTGAGTCCGGCGTACTTCTCCCCGTTGCCGAGGACCGCTGTCGCTTCGTACGGCGCTACTGTGCTCGCGCCGACTGTGGTGACCCAGGGGGAGGTGTTGTCGAGCGACGATGCGTCCGGTCCGGAGTTGCCGCCGGCAGCCGAGACGAAGATGCCCGCCGAAGCCGCGGAGAGGAAAGCGAGCTGGACCGGGTCGGTGTGCTCGGACTCGAAGATGGAGCCGACCGAGTAGTTGATCACGTCGACGCCGTCAGCAACGGCCTGGTCGATCGCAGCGAGGATGTCGGACGTGTAGCCGCCCGAACCGACGCCGTCCTTGCCCTCCCACAGTGCCTTGTACACAGCGATCTTGGCCGCCGGTGCAACGCCGGAGATGGTGCCGAAGTTGATGCCGCCTTCTGCGACGTCCACACCTGCCCTGCCTGCCGCAGTAGTAGCAGTGTGCGTCCCGTGGCCTTCACCGTCACGCGGTGAGGCGTAGTCGGCTCGCGCCTCGGGCGGCGTGGCCCCGAGCCAGGCGTCGCCGAAGTACTTGGCGCTGATCAGTTTCGTGTTGCACAGGTCGGCAGTGAAGTCCTCGCCTGCCTCGCAAGAACCGGTGAAGTCGTTGCCGTCCGCCTTGTGCATGACGATGGTGCTGCCGGACCGGTACGGACGGTACGGGTCCGCGGCGGTCGCAGGCTTGGTGCCCAGCTTGGGACCGGAGAGTGAGGCGCTCTCCGGCCAGATGCCGGTGTCGACGACGCCGACGACTACGCCCTTACCGGCCTCGGCAGTGCCGCCCAGCGCTGACCACACGCCGGTCTTGCCGGACAGCTTGAGGAAGTCGGCGGGCTTCTTGTCGTCCAGGGCGACGTGCAGTTGATCCGGGGTGACGGCGACAACGCCAGGCGTCTTGCTGAGCTGGCTCACCTGCTGGCCGGACAGGTTCGCGGCGAAGGCGTTGATGGCGGTGGAGTAGTGGCGGCTCGCCTTGGCCCCGACCGCGGCAGCGATCTGGTTGTGGCGGCTGGTCAGGAAGCTGCTGTAGCGCTTGGCGTCAGCGCCGGCGGTGTCGACCTTGCGGCCCTTGGCAGGCTTGGTGGCCTTCAGGCCGGCTACGCCTCCCTGGTAGGTGGCGAGCGGCTTGTCGGCCAGCGTCACGACGTACCGGCCGGCGGCGAACTTGGGCAGCCGCAGGGACGCGGCGAGGTTGTCCGGTGGTGCACCGGTCGGGGCGGGGGCCGCGCTGCCGCTCGGTGCGGCAAAGGCGGTGGTGGTGAGGACGGCGGCCGCGATGAGCGCGGTCCGGCGACGCAGTTGATTCACGCGTTTCCTCCAGTGGCGGTGAGGGATTGCGGGAAGCCTGCCAATCCGCGCGTCCGCCCACACCGTTTTGGCTTCAACTAGCCACTGGCGGAAACCCGTCAGCCCCGTCGGGTATCGGACAGGGGCGGGAAACCGACTGGGTGGATCCATTGACCGAGAGTTTTGGAAGCTCTCTACTTAATGGACCCCCACCGCCCGGAGGTTCGGTCATGCGTTCTCGGTGTCTTGCCGCGGTTGTCGCTCTGCTGGTCGTCGTCACCGGCCTGGTGACCGGGGCGACCGGCGCCCAAGCCGCGAACCTGCTGACCAATCCGGGATTCGAGGCCGGTTCGCTGAGCGGCTGGACGTGCTCGGGCGGCTCAGTGATCAGCAGTCCGACGCATTCGGGCGGCTACGCGTTGAACGGCGCGGTGTCGGGCAGCGACTTCGCCCAGTGCAGCCAGACCGTCGCAGTACAGCCGAACACGGCGTACACGTTGTCTGCTTGGGTGCGCGGGTCGTACGTCTATCTCGGCGTCACCGGCGGCGCATCGACCTGGACGCCCTCGGCGTCGGGGTACACGCAGTTGACTGTCGCGTTCACCACTGGAGCCAGCCAGACCTCGGCACAGCTCTACCTGCACGGGTGGTACGGCCAACCGGCGTACCAGGCTGATGACGTGAGCCTCGACGGTCCCGGTGGTACGCCACCCACCGGCGGAGCACCGAGCGCTCCCGGCTCGCCGTCAGTCACCGGTACTACGAACAGCTCGATCGCGCTCTCCTGGGGAGCTTCCAGCGGCACAGTGACGGGGTACCGCGTCTACGAAGGCTCCAGCGTCGTCAAGACGGTCACCGGTACTGCGGCGACCGTCGATGCACTGGGCGCGTGCACGAGCCACAGCTACACCGTTGCCGCGTACAACAGCAACGGAGAATCCGCCAAGTCCTCAACAGCAACAGCGACTACGGGCGGCTGTACCAGTACAGGTCTCGCGAAGCACGCGCTGATCGGCTACACGCACGCCAGCTTCGCCAACGGATCCGGGTACGTCCGGATGGCCGACATCCCGTCCGCGTGGAACATCATCAACCTCTCCTTCGGCGAGCCGACCTCGGTGACGTCGGGCGACATCCGCTTCAACCGCTGCCCGGCGAGCGAGTGCCCGAACGTGGAGAGCGACGCCGACTTCGTCGCCGCGATCCGGGCCAAGCAAGCAACTGGGACGAAGGTGCTGATCTCGATCGGCGGCGCGAACGGCCAGGTCCAGCTCACGACCACGGCCGCCCGCGACACCTTCGTGAGTTCGGTCAGCGCGATCATCGACCGGTACGGACTCGACGGGCTCGACATCGACTTCGAGGGCCACTCGCTGTACCTGAACCCCGGCGACACCGACTTCCGCAACCCGACCACACCGGTGATCGTGAACCTGATCTCGGCGCTGAAGACCCTGAAGGCGCGGTACGGCGCGAAGTTCGTGCTGACGATGGCGCCGGAGACGTTCTTCGTCCAGATCGGCTTCCAGTTCTACGGCGACGGCGGGAACGGCGGCGACAACCGGCGCGGTTCGTACCTGCCGGTGATCCACGCACTGCGCGATTCACTGACCGTGCTGCACGTCCAGGACTACAACTCGGGTCCCGTGATGGGGCTGGACAACCAGTACCACACGATGGGCGGCGCGGATTTCCATATCGCGATGACCGACATGATCAAGGCAGGCTTCGGAGTCGGCACCACCGGGCAGACCTTTCCGGGTCTGCGGGAGGACCAGATCGCGTTCGGCGTACCGGCCGCCACCAGCGCCGGGAACGGCTACACCGCCCCCGCAGCCGTTCACCAGGCGCTGGACTGTTTGGTCAAAGGCCAGAACTGCGGCGGCTACTCGCTGCGCGGTGGTACTTCGCCGTCGTTCCGAGGCTTGATGACCTGGTCGATCAACTGGGACAGGTACTACAACTGGGAGTTCCAGAACAGCCACGCTCCGTACCTCGCGGCCCTTCCGTAACGCCCTCGGCGGAACCGTTCCCAGAAGTAGGCGATCCGCTGGTATGAAGGAGGCATGACAGCGTCGACAACCCGCCCGGTGATCCTCACCGTGGACGACGACCCGGGGGTCTCCCGGTCGATCGCCCGCGACCTTCGCCGCCGGTACGGCGAGGACAACCGGATCGTCCGGGCCGAGGCGCCCGACCAGGCTCTCGATGCCCTTCGCGAACTCAAGCTCCGGGGTGAGCCGGTCGCCCTGCTGCTGGCCGACTACCGGATGCCGGGGATGTCCGGGATCGACTTCCTCGAGGCCGCGATGGACCTCTTCCCGCTCGCCCGCCGGGTGCTGCTGACGGCGTACGCCGATACCGATGCCGCGATCCAGGCGATCAACGTCGTCGACCTCGACCACTACCTGCTGAAGCCGTGGAACCCACCGGAGGAGAAGCTCTACCCGGTGGTCGACTCGATGCTGGAGCTGTGGAAGGCGACCCCGGAGCCGTCCACCGACGAGACCAGGGTGATCGGCCATCGCTGGTCGGCGCCGTCGTTCGCGGCCCGCGACTTCCTGGCCCGCAACGCGGTTCCGTTCCGCTGGATGGGTGTCGATGACGAGGAGAGCAAGCGGCTGCTCGAAGCCGCGGAGGTCGACGGCTCGACCCTTCCGGTCATCATTACGCCGGACGGCGAGGTGCTGGTGGCGCCGTCCGAGTCCGAGCTGGCCGACAAGGTCGGGCTGTCCACGGCGCCGGCCGAGGAGTTCTACGACCTCGTGGTGGTCGGCGGTGGTCCGGCGGGGCTCGGTGCCGCTGTTTATGGCGCTAGCGAAGGGCTACGGACCGTCCTGGTTGAGCAGGTCGCCACCGGTGGTCAGGCCGGCCAGTCGAGTCGCATCGAGAACTATCTGGGCTTCCCGGACGGGGTCTCCGGTGCCCAGCTGACCGATCGCGCCCGGCGGCAGGCGATCCGGTTCGGCGCCGAACTGCTCACCGCCCGTCAGGTGGTCCAGCTCGAATCGCGCGGCTCGGCGCGACGGCTGGTGTTCTCCGACGGCAGCGAGATCTCCGCGCATTCGGTCATCCTGGCAACGGGCGTCGCCTACCGGTCGCTGGAGGCGCCCGGCGTCGACGACCTGTGCGGCCGGGGCATCTACTACGGCTCGGCGACCACCGAGGGTCCGGCCTGCGCCGGCCAGGAGGTCTACATCATCGGCGGCGCCAACTCCGCCGGCCAGGCCGCGGTCTATTTCTCGAAACATGCCGAACGCGTGCATATGCTGGTGAGAGGACCTTCGCTCGAGGCGACCATGTCGTCGTACCTGATCGGCCAGATCTCCGACATCGACAACATCGAGGTGCACACCTGCACCCAGGTGGTGTCCTGCAAGGGATCGGATCACCTGGAGCGGGTGACCTTGGTGAACAGTGCGACCGGGGAGAGCCGGGAGGTGGACACGGAGTGGATGTTCGTGTTCATCGGCGCGGCGCCGCGAACGGACTGGCTGCCGGGTGACCTGCTGCGCGACGAGCGCGGGTTCGTCCTGACCGGACCCGACCTGCACGGGCGGCCACCGGGCTGGTCACTGGAGCGGGAGCCCTATCACCTCGAGACGAGCATGCCCGGCGTGTTCGCGGCCGGCGATGTCCGGGCCGAGTCGGTGAAACGGGTCGCCTCGGCGGTCGGCGACGGTGCGATGGCAGTGACCCTGGTGCACAGATATCTGGAGATGCTCTGATGGCAGTAACTGATACAGACGAACCGCTGCGGCTCAGCATCGACGAGCTCCGCACGCTGTTCCTGTTCGAGAGCCTGACCGACGAGCAACTCGGCTGGCTGTCGCGGGAAGGGCACGTGGAGGCCGTCGAGGAAGGCATCGTCTTCGCCGAGGGCGACGAGGCGACGTGTTGCTACCTGCTGCTCACCGGTGGGATCCGGATGTGCAAGCTGTCTCACGGCGAAGAGGTGGAGATCAACCGCAGTACGCAACGCGGTGTGTACGCCGGTGCCGTCACCGCCTTCCTCGGCGCCGACGAGCGCAAGGCCTACGGCGCGACCATGCGGGTGCTCGAACCGTCCACGTTCTTCGTCATCACCGCCGAGACGATGGCGACGATGATGAACCGCTGGTTCCCGATGGCCGTGCACCTGATCGACGGCTTCGTCCAGGGCATGCGGCGGACCAACGAGACGATGGGCGAGCGGGAGCGGTTGCTTGCCCTGGGCTCCTTGTCCGCCGGATTGACGCACGAGCTCAACAACCCTGCGGCCGCGGCGGTCCGGGCGGCCGCGACGTTGCGGCAGCGGGTGGCCGGTATGCGGTCCAAGCTGGCGATGCTTGCCGACGGCACCCTTGACGCGACCAAGTTGCACACGATCGTCGAACTCCAGGAAGCCGCCGTCGAGAAGGTCGCCAAGGCGCCCGAGCTGTCGCCCCTGGATCTGAGCGACGCCGAGGACACGCTGACCGACTGGCTGGACGACCACGGCGTCAACGCTTCGTGGGATGTCGCGCCGGTGCTGGCCGCGGTGGGGCTCGACGTGCCGTGGATGGAGGAGGTGCTCGCGGCCGTCGGCGACGAGTACCTCGAAGGCGCGGTGCGCTGGTTGATGTACACGATCGACACCGAGTCGCTGATGAACGAGATCGACGACTCGGTGACCCGCATCTCGACGCTGGTCGGCGCCGCCAAGCAGTACTCGCAGATCGACCGGGCGCCGTACCAGGTGGTCGATCTGCGCGAACTGCTGAAGTCGACGCTGGTGATGATGTCCGGCAAGTTGCAGGGCCTGAACGTGGTGAAGGAGTTCGATCCCGACCTGCCGCACATTCCGGCGTACGCGGCGGAACTGAACCAGGTCTGGACGAACATCATCGACAACGCAGTCGGCGCGATGAACGGCGAGGGCACGCTGACGATCCGGACCAAGCGCGACGGCGCCTATGCCGTCGTGATGATCGGCGACACCGGCCCCGGCATCCCGCCGGAGATCCGGAACCGCATCTTCGAGCCGTTCTTCACCACCAAGCCGATCGGCGAAGGCACCGGCCTCGGCCTCGACATCTCCTGGCGCATCGTGGTCAAGAAGCACCACGGCGACCTTCGCGTCGACTCGAAACCCGGCGAGACCTGGTTCAAGATCATCCTCCCGATCGACCCCGACAACGAGATCGAAGCCCAGGCCGACCTGATCTGATCCGGTCGACGGCTAGTTGTCGAGGCGCTTGGCGGCGGCGTCGAGGTGGTGGCGCCACGTTTCGGCCGCCGGGGAGTCGGGCGAGTGGTCGGCGAGGGACAGTAGGCCCTGGACGATCAGGGACGGGAGTACGTCGTCGAGGCCGGTGTCGTGGCCGTAGACCGCGATGGTGGCGGGCCAGTCGTTGGGGTCGACCGAGGTGAGCAGGAACCAGCCGAGGTCGAGGATGCCGGGGGCTGCGGAGACGTCCTCCCAGTCCAGGAGGGCGACTTCGCCGGTGGGGCTGGTGCGGAGGTTCTGGGCCGAGGCGTCGCCATGGACCAAGGTCAACGGGCCGGCGTCGAGAAGTTGGCGCTCGGCGGCGGCGACGTTGCCGACCAGTCGTTCGCCGACAGCCTGGACCGCCGGCGGTAGGTTGGCGAGGCGGGGCCACGTTTCGTCGTACAGGCGTCCGACCAGGTCGACGGCCGCGCCGACCGGCCGGAGCCACGGCCAGCGCCGAACGGCCTCGCCTTCCCAGCGCGAATGGAGCAGACGGAGGGTGTGCGCCGCCCCGTCCGGGGTGGCGCCGGGTGTCCAGGCCGAAAGGTCCTCCAGTTCCAGCAGGGTGCCGTCTTCGGTCTCCTCGGCGCGATAGCAGATCGGCACGCGGATGCCGATGACCGGTGCGATCTCGCGGTAGAAGCGGATCTCCGAACCGAAGATGTCCAGGGCGTCGGCGATCGACCCGGCTGCGGCGAGCTCGCGGCGCTTCACGAAGACGGTCATCGCCTCACCTTCGCAACTCCGCCACCGGACCGCCACTCAATATCAGGGAGTCGGCTGGGTGGATTCGAGGTCGGCGATGGCGGCTCGGGTGGCGGTGGCGAAGGTGCGGAAGAGGTCCAGGGTGGTGTTCTTGCGGTCGGCTCGGGTGTTGGTGCCGAACATTGCCGAGCGCAACGAGGTGGTGAGTTCGAGCTGGGCACCGGCGCCGAGCAGGGTGCGGTTGGCGATGTTGGTGGGTTCGTCGCCGTTCAGGTCGCTGATCGACGCGGCGTCGATCGCCCGGATGCCGGCGGCACCGAGTCTGGTCAGCAACTTGGTTTTGAAGGTGCCGTTTCGGCCGCCGACCAGAACCGCCTGAGCGCCGTCCGCGAGACCTGCTTGCGCCGCAGTACAACCGTGCAGGCTGACTGCGTTCACTGAGCCGGCCGTGAGTGCGCGTGCGACCGGGTCGTCACAGTTCGTCGAGGTGACGTGCAACTCGCCGTTGTTGCTCAGCCGCAGCCCTTCGAACATCCAGTAGTCGTGAACCGGGCCGCCGGCAGGTGTCGGATCCAGGCTGGCCGGGTGATATCCGGCGATCGCCAAGCAGAGTTCCGACGTACCGGCTTCGATTCCACCGCCGTGCGGAGCCAGGATCACGGTGCGCTGTACGGCGTACCGCTGGCTGAGGTCGTCGTCGAACCACTCGTGCCGGCGGTATCGACGCGAGTAGTCGACGCCTTCGACCACGGAAGTGTCGGCGTAGAGCGCGGTGTTCGACGGGTAGCGGTCGGCGGTCGTCGCGGCCGAGGCTGTCAGGCCGCGCGATACGGCGGTCGCAGCAACAGCCAGGCCGAGAAAACCTCTTCGGCTACTACGCATGCCGCCCCTCCCCAGATCCGGTCAACCTCACCAACCTTGGGACCAACGGGATCGTCTCGCCGATCTTCCGGCGTGTCGCCGCCTGCCTCAGCGCAGAGCGGTGCCGTGCGACTGCGCCAGCAGGCTGAGTTCTTCGCGGGTAGGAAGCGACTCCCAGTCGCCGAAAGCGCCTACGCAGAAGGCGCCGCCGGCTGTGGCGCGTTCGAGGCGAGCGGTGATCGGAAGCCCGTCGAGGGTGGCGGAGAGGTACCCGGACACGAAGGCGTCTCCTGCGCCGATGCTGTCGACAACAGTGACCGGGAGGGCGGGCTGGTGGATGGTCCCGGCGCTGGTGTGGGACCAGGCGCCCTTCCCGCCGGCGGTGACGACGACTTCGCTGACCGAGGTGAGGAGTTCGGCGACCGGGTCGGTGGCGTCGGTGAGGAGGTCGAGTTCGTCATCTGAGGCGAACACGGTGTGGACGTGAGGCAGGAGCTCGCGCAGTACCGCGGCAGCGTCCGCGCGCGACCAGAGGCGGCCGCGGTAGTTGACGTCGAGCGAAACCTGGACGCCGGCCGAAGCAGCAGCCCGTACTGCGGACAGCGTCGCGGCGCGGGCCTGGTCCGACAACGCCGGCGTGATCCCGGTGACGTGAAGCAGCCGCGGTCGCGCGTCTTCCAAGGCCGCAAGGCATTCCGCGGCAGTCAGCGTCGAGCCGGCCGATCCGCGCCGGTGGTAGCTGACCCGGGTGATGTCGTGGGCCGGCTGGTCGAAGGCGATGAAGCCGGTGAACGACTCGTCCGAGAAGCGCAGGTACCGGGTGTCGACCCCTTCGGCACGCAACGTCCGCTGGATCAGCCGCCCTGGCTCATCGTTGCCCACAGCACCTATCCACGCGGCCTGATGTCCGAGCCGCGCGAGGCCGATCGCCACGTTGCTCTCCGAACCGGCGACGGACAGATGCGCCTCGCCGCCCATTCTGAGTGCCGTTTTGGACCGGATCGAGACCATCGCCTCGCCGAGGGTGAGAACGTCACTCATCGCTCACCGCGGCCAGGAAGGTGGCGGCGCGCTCAGCCAGGTCGGCTTGGGAGCCGCCGGTGCCGGCGTCGCCCAGCAGGGGAGACCCGATGCCGACCGCGAAGGCGCCGGCCGCCAGGTAGAGGGGGGCCGACTCCGCGTCGACGCCGCCGACCGCGATCAGCGGCGCGTTGGGGAGCGGGGCGCGGAGCTCGCGCAGGTAGCCCGGGCCGTGCAGCTTCGCAGGGAAGATCTTCACCGCGAGCGCACCCGCGTCGAGCGCCGTGACTACCTCTGTCGGGGTCAGAGCGCCACAGAGCAGCGGCAGGCCGAGCTCGACGCTGCGGTGAGCGCCGCGGGTGATCGCGGGCGTCACGGTGAAGCCGGCTCCGGCGGCCGCGATCTCGTCGGCCTGGGCGGCGGTGATCACCGTGCCCGCGCCGAGCAGTACCGACGGGTCGAACTCCGAGCGAGCTTTGGCGATCGCCTCCGTGGCGCCTGGGGTCGTCAGCGACACCTCGAGAGCGGTGATCCCGGCACCGACCAAGGTCCGGACGCACTCGAGCGCCCGGTCCGGTCCATCGGCCCGGATGATCGCCAGCACCTTGCGACGGCTGAGTTCGGCCAGCAGCTCCACGACAGCTCTCCTTCGACGAATTCACGGTAGTTGACACACGCCCGTGGGCGTTTGATCGATCCACACATAGGACGTGCTATGTCTGGCGTTTCAAGCGTGACTTTGGTGGATAAGTTACGAACTAAGCAACTCATCCGGTTGTTTACTTTCCGTTCACCGGAAGGCAGGTCTCCCGCCCCATGCCCAGCTTCCGCCGTTTCCTGATCCCGCTCGTCACGCTGCTTCTGCTGACCGCGGGCCTGACCGCCGCGCCGCTGCAAACCCGGCCGGCCGCGGCCGCCGTGACCCAGACGGTCCTCTTCGACAAAGGTTTCGCCGGCTACGGCTGCTACCGAATCCCCGCGATCGTCCGAACCAGGGCGGGCACCCTGCTCGCCTTCGCCGAAGCACGCCGTACCTGGTGTGCCGACTCCCAGGAGATCGACCTCGTCGTACGCCGGTCCGTCGACGACGGGCGCACCTGGTCGGCTCAGCAGACTGTGCTGTCCGGTGTCGACGGCGACCCGGACGCCGTCTCCACCCGCGGCAACCCGACGCCGATCGTCGATCTCGAGACCGGCCGGATCGTGCTTCTGACCACCATGGATCCCGGCAACGGGACCAATCGTCCGCGGACGCCGTACGTCCAGTTCAGTGACGACGACGGCCTGACCTTCAGTACTGCGAGAAACATCGCCGCCGAGATCGATGACCCGGCCTGGGGCTGGTACGCGACCGGACCGGTGCACGGCATCCAGTTGACGCGCGGCGCACACCAGGGCCGGCTCGTCGCGGGGACGAACTACGACGTCGACGGCAAGGTCGCCGGACAACTCGTCTACAGCGACGATCATGGCGAAACCTGGCACAAGGGCGCCACCGACCTGCGCAACGACGGCATCGTGCCGCAGGAGATCAGCGTGGTCGAGAAGGTTGACGGCGGCATCTATGCCGGTGCCCGGAACAACAACGGCACCGGCGGGAACAGCCGGGCATTTGCCGTCAGCAACGACGGCGGCGAGACCTACGTCGCGCCGTACGCGAGTGTCGACGGGCTGACGACTCCCACGGTGCAAGGATCGTTGCTGCGACTGCGGGCCGTCGACCAAGGTGCGAAGTACAACCGCATTCTCTTCGCTTCGCCGGCGGATCCGGAGCGGCGCAGGTACATGACGATCCGGTCCAGTTTCGACGAGGGCAGGACGTGGCAGTCCGTTGCCGATGGCACCAGGATCACCAGCGACTGGTCCGGGTACTCCGACATGACCGTGCTCGGCACGGGCGAGATCGGGTTGCTCTACGAAGGCGGTACGGTCGATGCCCGCGACCAGATCCGCTTCGCGCGGTTCACCGAGACCGACCTCGGGCTTCCGGATGGTCCGAGCGGTCCGATGACGCCGGACGTTTCCGGGCTGGGGAACAACAGCTACCTGCGCGGCGGGACGACCTCGGTGGCCGGCAGGTTCGGGCAGGCGCGAGATCTGGACGGGGTCGACGACGCGATCCAGCTCCCGTTCGCCGAGTCGCTGGCGGTCGGGGCGGGGGACTTCACCGCGATGGCCTGGATCAAGTACGGCGCCAGTACGGCGAACCAGGCGATCTTCTGGGGTTACGGCATCAACGACTTCTCCCAGTTCTGGCTGCGCGCCGAACCGGGTGACAAGCGGATCCGCGGACTGATCACCACCGGCGGCAACACGGCCGCGGTCGCGACGACGAAGGCCTACAACGACAACGCCTGGCATCACGTCGCCCTGCAGCGCAAAGCGGGAACCCTGTCGATCTGGGTCGACGGCGCTCAGGTGGCGAGTGTCGCCGCACCGATCGGATCGGTCAGCCCGGGCCGGCCGTTCAAGGTGTACGTCGGTCAACGGCTCGACGGGGCGCATCACTTCGACGGGGCGCTGGACGAGGTCCGCATCTATCGGCGGGCGTTGACCTCCGCCGAGATCGGCTCCATCCGGACGACCAACGCGACCACGATTCCCACCGCCGTCCTGGATCTCCCGCTCGAGTAGCACGATCAGACTGGCCTGGCGGACACTACGAGCCGCCAGGTCAGCTCACCCGATGCCGGAACCGTTGCCGCGTCGCCCGGACCGGCTTCGGCGAGGTCGAAGACGCGCCCGAGCATCGGCTCCACCCCGAGACTCCGGTACGGCGTACGCTCGGGAAACCCGCCGAGGTTCCGCCACACGGCGACCGATGTCGGTTGCTCAGGGCAACTGAGCGAGAGGGTCAGCTCAGCGTTCCCATCTCGAACGGAAATGGCCGAGAGATCCACCAGCACACCACCGACCGCCGATCCGTCAGTCGGACCGTACGTCTCCAGTTCGATCCCACCCGGCGACGGCCAACTCGCCTCCGTCCATGGGAGTGAGGGCGTGTTCAACAAAGGTGCAGCCTCTGGATAGAGCCTGCAGATGGTGCAGGCGGGAGCGATCAACGTTGTGCCGACGGAGCAGTCCAGCAAGGCGTGAGCCGTCCAGGTGAAGCGATAACCGGGCGAGGCGATCAGGCGGTAGTCGGCCCAGATGGCGCCTGTTTCGGTGATCTCTGCTGGAGTCTCGCCGCCGTTGAAGCGGCGGAGAAGCACCGCGTCGCCGTACTGGACGACGTCCCAGTCGTCGTCTTCGTCGAGCGAACCCCACGGCTGGTTCCACAAGCCGCCGTGGTCCGGGGTGCCGCGGACGGTCGGGAAACACTCGTCCAGTCCGCCGACGTCGACGTACGACGTGCGTCCCGTCCGTGGTCCCGAAAGCAGACCGGGTCCCGTCCACAACCATTCGCGACCGCCCAGGAACAACGACGTCCACCGGCCGCCGTCGTCCAGGTCGACCGTGACCTCGTTGGCTGGAAGGGGAAGCTCTGTCACCATTCCGCGAAGGATCCGTCCTCGTGTGTCCAGACCGGGTTCCGCCACGCGTGCCCGACCTTGTCGGCGGCGCGCACGGCGTCCTCGTCGACCGTGATCCCCAACCCAGGAAGGGGATTCCACTCGGCATGCCCATCCACCCAGGTGAACGGCGCCGGGTCGGTCACGTACGACGTGAGGTCGCTGCCGGTGTTGTAGTGGATCCCGCGACTCTGCTCCTGGATCAGGAAGTTCGGCGTCGCGAACGAAACCTGGAGACTGGCCGCCAGCGAGATCGGCCCGAGCGGGCAGTGCGGCGCCAGCAACGCGCCGTGCGTCTCAGCCAGTACTGCGATCCGCCGCAACTCCGAGATCCCGCCCGCATGGGAGACATCCGGCTGGACCACGGCGACTCCGGCATCCAGGGCGGGGACGAAGTCCGACCGGTTGTACAGCCGCTCGCCCAACGCCACCGGAACGGTCGAGCTGGCGATCACCTCCGCCAGGTGACGCTGGTGCTCCGGCAGCACCGGCTCCTCCACGAACAACGGATGCAGCGGCTCGACGGCGTGCAGGATCCGTCGCGCCGCGGCGACACCGACCCGTCCGTGCAGGTCGATCGCGACGTCGCGGGAATCACCGAGCACCGATCGTGCGGCCTCGAGCCGGGAGACGATCGTGTTCACCTCACCCAGTGAAGGCGACGGCTGGATCCGGCCCATCGCGTTCATCTTGACCGCGGTCATCCCGCCGGCGATCTGCGCGGCGACCTGGTCCGCGACCTCGGCCGGCTCGTCACCGCCGACCCACGCGTACACCCGGACGCGATCGCGCACCCGACCGCCGAGCAGCGACGACACCGGAGCGCCGTAGACCTTGCCCGCGATGTCCCACAACGCATGGTCGAGCCCGGCGACAGCACTGCTCAGCACCGGACCGCCGCGGTAGAAGCCGCCCTTCGACAGGATCTGCCAGTGCCGTTCGATCTGCAGCGGGTCCTGCCCGATCAGGTACTCCGACAGCGTTTCGATCGCCGTCCGGACCACCTCGGCGCGGCCCTCGACCACCGGCTCGCCCCAGCCGACGACGCCGTCGCTGGTCTCGATGCGGCAGAACAGCCAGCGCGGCGGGACCAGGAACGTCTCGATCCGCTCGATCTTCACTTGCGGCCCCGGACGTCCGAGAGATCCTCGGCCGCCTTCGCCAGCAGCTCGCGCATGGCCAGCTCAGCGCCTTCGGGATCGTGCGCGCGGACCGCGTCGACCACCCGCTGGTGACTGGGCACCGGATCGTCGGAGGGCTTCACCCGATGGACCAGCCGGTCGCGACCGGCCAGGCCGGTCTCCATGATGACCTCCATCTTGGTCAGCAGCTCGTTACCGGTCGCGGCCAGCAACGCCTTGTGGAACGCGAGATCCGCTTCTGCCGCAGCCAGATCGTTCTTCGCCGACGACATCGCGGCGAGCGCGGTGTCCAAAGCCTGCAGGTGCACCTCCTCAGCCCGTACTGCGGCCAGCCGGGCCGCGGCCGGTTCGACGATGCCCCGCACCTCGTGCAGCTCCTCGAGCAACTCCGGGCGGACATCGTCGTCGAAGTGCCAGCGGATCATGTCCGCGTCGAGCAGGTTCCAGTCGGATCGCGGCCGGACGAAGGTGCCGCGCTTCTGCCGCGCGTCCACGAGTCCCTTGGCGGTCAGCACCTTGAGCGCCTCCCGGACGGCGGTCAGGCTGACGCCGAGATCTGCCTGCAGTTCGACCACGTTGATGGTCGCGCCCTGCGGGATCTGGCCCGACAGGATCCGCTGCGCCATCACCTCGACGATCTGCCCGTGCAAACCTCGGGACATCCCGCGCTGAATCCCCGTCACCGGCGTCTCCCCATCCCTCTTGATACAAGCTCTGAACTAACTCCGGTCATGCCGAGTCCTTCACCGCGGACCAGCCGCCGTCGACGACGAGACTGGCCGCCGTGACGAACGAAGCCTCGTCCGACAGCAGGAAAGCGACGGCCGCGGCCACCTCGTCCGGCCGGCCGAGTCGCCCGACAGCGGTCGCCTGAGCACTCTGTTGTTTCCCTTCCGGGGTGACACGGTCCCATGCCGCGGTGTCGACCGGGCCCGGAAGCACGGTGTTCACCCGGATCGATCCGCCGTACTCGACCGCGAGTTGCCGGCCGAGAGCTACCAGTGCCCCCTTGGTGGCCGCGTAAGCGGGATGGCCCGGGATCCCGGCCAAGGCGTGCACCGAAGACACCAGTACTACGGAACCGCCGGTCGCCGCCAGGTCGGAGTACAGGGTCTGGAAGCCGAGGAAGGTGGCGGTGAGGTTGACGTCGAGTTGGCGTTGCCAGGAGCTCGGGGACAGTTCGTGAGCAGGCCGGACGTCGACCATGTACGCGTTGCTGACGAGGCCGTCGATCGGCCCGAGTTCGTCGCGGCCGCGGGACAACGCCTGTGCCCAGGTGTCGGGGGAGGCGACATCACCCAGTACGGCGATCGACCGGCCGGGGATCTCCTTGCAGGGTTGCAGGTCGAGCTGCACGACCGAGGCGCCCTCGTCGAGCAGGCGCTGCACGCAGGCAGCACCGATACCGGTGGCTGCCCCGGTCACCACGATCACCCGCTCAGCAAGCCGCAACGCCAAACCTCCACGCCAACAGTCTCCAACGATGAACGAGGCACCAGTTGATCGTGACCAAATCATCACGTCAAGCGATTTGCTCGTAATTTACGAATTAATATTGACACGCTCGACCGCACGGCTGCAAGATCCTCCGCAGAACGAACCACTCAATCGACTGGCGCGGCGGATCCCGACCGTGCCGCGAGAGCTCAGGAGTACGGGCATGGCAGGTCTGGCAGCTGATCGGCGCACGTTCCTCAAGGGGCTCGGGATGCTCGGGGCCGCGGCCCTGGTCCCGGGCTGCGCGACCTCGACCACCAACAGCAGCGGCAGTAGCGGGAGCGCGAGCGGTGAGCTGTCGCTGCAGTCCAATCTCTCCGCCGAGCAGGCGAAAGCGGCGATGGAGAAGCTGGTCGAGGCCTACGGCAAGACCGGCGGCAAGGTGAAGCTGAACACCGTCGCCTCGGAGATCTTCCGCACCCAGCTGCCGACGTACCTGACCTCTGCCAACCCGCCGGACGTCTACACCTGGTACGCCGGTTCGGTGGCGAACTCGTACGCCAAGAAGGACCTGCTGCTCGACGTCACCAGCGTCTGGGACGGCATGAAGAACTACCCGCAGTCGATGCAGACCCTGTCCACCGGCGAGAACGGGCAGAAGATCTTCGTGCCGACCAGCTACTACTGGTGGGGCATGTTCTACCGCAAGTCGAACTTCGCCAAGTGGGGCGTCACGCCGCCGAAGACCTGGGAGGAGTTCCTCGCCGTCTGCAAGACGATCCAGGGCAAGGGCGTGCCGCCGATCGGTATCGGTCTGGGTGACACGCCGTGGGTCGCGTCGGCCTGGTTCGACTACCTGAACATCCGGATCAACGGCGCGCCGTTCCACCGCCAGTTGCTGGCCGGCGAGGGCCGTTTCGACGACCCGAAGGTGAAGGCCGTCTTCACCAAGTGGAAGGAGGCGTTGCCGTACTTCGACCCGAAGGGCAAGTCGTTCCCGTTCCAGGAGGCGACGTCGGCCCTGCTCGGTGGCAAGACCGGCATGTTCCTGATCGGCACCTTCTTCGCCGACTCCGCGCCCAAGGACGCGCTCGACGACATCGACTTCTTCCAGTTCCCGATCATCGACCCGTCGGTCCCGGTCGCCGAGGAGGCACCGACCGACGGGTATTTCGCCAGCAAGAAGGCGAAGGACCCCGAGGCCGTCGAGAAGTTCCTGGCCTGGCTCGCCACCGCCGAGGCGCAGGAGATCTACGTCAAGAACTCCTCCGGCACGGTCATCCCGGCGAATCCCGACGGCAAGGCCGCCGACACGCCGCTGGTCCGCAAGGGCAAAGCCATGGTTCAAGACGCGAAAGAACTCACCCAGTTCTTCAACCGCGACTCCAGCGACGCCCTCCAGCCCACCGCCGACGCCGCCCTCACCAAGTTCCTCGACAAGCCCCACCAGATCGACCAGATCCTGAAGGACTGGCAAGCAGCGGCCGAGAAAGTGTTCAAGGCGTGACAGCGACCTCGATCGATTCCTTGCCCGAGACTGCGCCCGGGAAGTCGTTTCGGTCGGGCGGCCGTGGGCGGTCCGGGTGGCCCGGGCGGCAGCCGCGGAGCCGGTTGCATCGGATCTCGCCGTTGATTCTGGCGTTCGTGTTCGTGCCGTTCGCGATCGAGGCCGTTTGGGTGTTCTGGCCCGCGTTGCAAGGGTTCTGGTTGGCGTTGACGAACTGGGACGGGCTGACGGCGCCGAAGTTCGTTGGCTTCGGCAACTTTCACGACATGGTCACCGATCCGATCTTCCGGACCGCGCTGAAGAACACCGCGATCTGGCTGGTGCTGTTCGGCGGGCTGAGCGTGATCGGCGGCTTCGGGATGGCGCTGCTGTTGCAGAAGGAGCGTCGCGGCGTCGGCATCTACCGCGCCGCGTTGTTCACCCCGGTCGTCTTCTCGCTGGTCGTGACCGCGCTGATCTGGCGCGTCTTCTACCAGCCCGACGGCCTGGTCGATTCCGTACTACGGGGTGTCGGCCTCGGCAACTTCGTCCGGCCCTGGCTCGCCGACCCCGACACCGCTCTGTACGCCGTCATCCTGCCCGCGTTGTGGCGGCAGATCGGCTACGTGATGGTGCTCTACCTGGCCGGCCTGAAGGCAGTCGACCCCGCTCTCTACGAAGCAGCGAGAGTGGACGGCGCGTCGGCGTGGCAACGCACTCGCTACGTCACGATCCCGCAGCTCAAGGGCGTGAACTCGGTCGTGCTGTCGGTGATCGTCATCGACTCGCTCCGATCCTTCGACATCGTCTGGTCGATGACGAAGGGCGGTCCGTACCACTCGTCCGAACTGCTCAGCACCTACATGTACTCGACCGCCTTCCAGTCCACCCAGCTGGGCTACGCCTCCGCGATCGCCGTGGTGATCTTCCTGCTCGCCCTCGCGGTCATCCTCGGCTACCTGATCCGTGCCTTCCGGGAGGAGACATGACGAACCGGTTCAAGACCTCGGGCTATCACCTGGCGATGGGGCTGGTCTCGTTCCTGTGGATCGCGCCGATCCTGTGGGTGGTGGTGATCTCGTTCCGCAGCTTCGACGACGTCGCCGCGAACGGGTTGGGCTCCTTGCCGCACTCGTTCACCTTCTCGACGTACAGGTCGGCCTGGCAGGACGCGGACGAGTTCAGGGCTTTGATCAACTCGTTGCTGGTGACGATCCCGGCGGTGCTGTTGAGCCTCGGGTTCGCGGCGACGGCGGCGTACGGGCTGGCTCGGTACAACATCCCGTTCCGGCGGACGGTGCTGCTGCTGATGTTGATGGGCAACCTGCTGCCGCCGCAGATCCTGCTGATCCCGATCTCGCGGTTCGTCGAGCTGACCGGGTACTACGACACGTTGTACGCGTTGATCGCCGTGCATGTCGGCTTCGGGCTCGGGTTCTACACGTTCGTGCTGCACGGCTTCATGCGTGATCTGCCGAGGGAGATCCAGGAGGCGGCCACGATCGACGGTGCCGGGCCGGGCAAGATCTTCGGCAGTGTGATCCTGCCGCTGACCCGGCCGGCGCTGGCCGCGCTCGGTGCCTTGTCGTTCACCTGGATCTTCAACGACCTGCTCTGGTCGATCACGGTCATCCGGTCGGGCGAGAAGATGCCGGTGACTCCTGCGCTGCTCGGTCTGCAAGGACTGTTCGTCTCGTCTTGGAATGTGATTGCCGCAGGCACCGTCATTGCGGCCGTGCCGACCCTTGTCGTCTTCTTGAAGTTCCAGAAGCACTTCGTGTCGGGACTGGCGATCGGAGCCGTCAAGTGACTCAGTGGACGTTGCGCGGGGCAACCACGACGTACGTGGTCGAGGTGCCGCAACACGGGCAGTGGGCGCGCTTGGTTGCCTGGGGCCCGCATGCCGTGGCCGACGGGCCGTCGACGGTGGCCCCGGCCGGAACGGTCCACTTCCTCCCGCCGGCAGATATCGAGCCGCTGGAGTACGCCGTACGCGGGGTTCGGTATGCCGCTCCGGCCGAGCTGGTGGTGAGTGGGCCCGACGGGAACGACGAATGCCGGCCGGTCTTCGTGGCGGCTGCGCAAGATGGCGACCACCTGGAGCTGACGTTCCTGGACGAACTGCGGTCGTTGAGGCTCGTCCTGCACTATCGGATGTCTGCGGAGCTCGATGTGGTCGAGCGGTGGGTGTCTGTGCACAACGACGGGTCGGCCGCCTTCACCCTGCATCACCATGATTCGGGCGGCTTCGTCATCCCGACTTCCGGCGGCGCTTACCTGCGCTACTTGTGGGGCGAGTGGAACAGTGAGTTCCAGCAAGCGGCGATCACGCTGCCCCGTGGTCGATTCACGATCGACAGCCGGCAGGGCATCACCGGCCACTCGTACTCACCCTTCCTGTCCGTCGCCGATGCCGACGACCCGTCCGGTACTACGTGGGGCGTGCAGCTCGCGTGGTCGGGTTCTTGGCAGCTGAGCGCGGACGTCGACACCACCGGGCAGACCCGGATCCAGGCAGGCCGGGTGCCGTCTTCACTCGGCCTGCTCGTGGCCCCCGGATCGTCGTGGGTCTCCCCGGTGGCTGTCGGCGCTTGCAGTACCGAAGGACCCGACGGACTGGCGCGGGCGTTCCATGCCTATCAGCGGACATTCGCGCGTGAGCGGACGTTGTCGCACGCGGTCGCGCCGAAGGTCGTCTACAACTCTTGGTTCGCGACCGAGTTCGCTGTGCGGGCCGATCATCAGCTCGAGCTTGCCCGGCGTGCGGCGCGGGCCGGGGTCGAGACGTTCGTGGTCGACGACGGCTGGTTCACCGGGCGGCATGACGACACCGCCGGGCTGGGGGACTGGGAGGTCGACCCGGCCGCCTTCCCGCAAGGGCTCGATGCTTTTATCGAAGACCTGAAGGAAGTGGGGCTCGGCTTCGGCTTGTGGGTGGAGCCCGAGTCGGTGAGCCCGGGGTCGGAGCTCGCGGCCAAGCATCCGGAGTGGATTCTGCGGACGGAAGGACGCGAACCGCTGCTCGTCCGCAATCAGTTGCTCCTCGATCTCAGCCGGGACGACGTCGCGGAGTGGATCTGGGAGACGCTCGACCGGCTGCTGTCGTCGTACGAGATCAGCTATCTCAAGTGGGATGCCAACCGGCCGCGGTTGGACAGCGGGGTGCATCGCGATCTCGACGGACAGGTCGTGGCCAATCTCTACAAGATTCTCGAGCGGATCCGGACGAACCATCCTGGCGTCCTGGTCGAGGGATGTGCCGGTGGTGGCGGCCGGGTCGACCTCGGGATGGCCGCGCGCGTCGACACCCTCTGGCCGAGCGACAACACGGCACCGCTCGACCGGCTCAAGATCCAGCGCGGCTTTCTCACTGGTTACTCACCACACCTGATGAGTTCGTGGGTGACCGATGCCGAAGGCACTCATGACGGTCGCGAGCGGTCGCCGGACTTCAGGTTCCACGTGGCGATGGCCGGCAACCTCGGGATCGGCGCCGACCTGTCCAAGTGGTCCGACGATCAGCTGGCCGCGGCGGCTCGCCACGTGGCGCAGTACAAGGACATTCGCGACGTTGTCGCCGACGGCTTGGTTCATCCCTTGGCCGAAGGTGTGCAGTACGTCGGTGCCGACCGGTCCGTGGTGTTCCTCTGGGACACCGGTGACGGGAACATCCGGGGCACGTTGCCGACGAGACCGCGCCGGATACCGCTGGTGCGGCTGGATCCCGCGAAGTTCTACCGGGTGGGGGATGAGGTCCACCCGGGCAGCTACCTGCTGCAGGTCGGCGTCCGCTGGGACGGCACGACCGATTCGACCTGCCTGGTCGTCGAAGCCCTCGACTGACCTCCGTCCATTTCAAGGCAGCAAAGGAACAAGACGTGAAGAAACCCTCCGCCGTGCTCGGCGGGGCGATCGCGGCCGTCCTGGTGACGGCCTCGCTCGCCACCACCGCAGCCCCCGCCACCGCAACCACCGCAACCTCCGCCACCGCAACCACCGCCACCGCCTCAACCTCCGCGGCCTCAACGACCGCGGCCTCAACCTCCACCGCCTCAACCTCCGCGGCCTCAACGACCGCGGCCTCAACCTCCACCGCCTCAACCTCCACCGCCTCAACCACCGCGGCCTCAACGACCGCCGCCTCGACCACCGAATCGACAGCCGCCGGGTCGACGGCCGCGGCGGTGCTCAGTCCGACGCCGTACATGGGGTGGAACACCTACTACGGGCTCGGTGGCGACTTCACCGAGGCGACGATCCGTTCGGTCGCGGACTCGATGGTGAGTCGCGGTCTGAAGAAGGCCGGCTACGACATCGTCTGGCTCGACGGCGGCTGGCAGGCCGACGAGTCGCGCAGCGCGGCCGGCGACCTCCAGCCCAACCCGGCCAAGTTCCCGAACGGCTTGAAATCGCTCGTCGACTACATCCACAGCTTGGGCCTGAAGGCCGGCATCTACACCGACGCCGGACCTTATATCCCCGGCCGTTGCGGTCTCGGCAGCGGTGGCTACTACCAGCGTGACGCGGACCAGTTCGCAGCCTGGGGCTTCGACGCCGTCAAGGTCGACTACCTCTGCGGCATCGCCGCTAACCTCGACCCGAAGACGGTGTTCACCGAGTTCGCCCACGCGCTCCGCAACAACGCGAGCCACCGGCCGATGATCTTCAACCTGTGCAACCCGGTCACCTCACCCGACTGGGGCAACTACCCGGAGTCGCAGCAGTCGACCTTCTCCTGGTCCTACGCGCCGGCCATCGCGCAGTCCTGGCGGACGTACACCGACGTCGGGTTCCAGGGCGACATCAAGTTCAAGGACGTCCTGCGCAACTACGACGCGAACGCGAGGCACCCGGAGGTCGTGAAGCCGGGCGCGTTCGGCGACCCTGACTACCTTGCTCCCGAGCTCGGCATGTCCGACGAAGAGTTCCGCACGCAACTGACCCTCTGGTCCGTGGCCGCCGCTCCGCTGATGGTGGGCAGCGACATCCGCAAGCTCAGCGCAACCACGATCGGCATGCTCACCGACCCCGATGTCGTCGGGATCAACCAGGACCCGGCAGCAGTCCAGGCCGTTCGCGTCGGAGCCGCCGGTACTACGGAGACGTGGGTGAAGCGCCTCGCCGACGGAGGCCGCGCCGTCGTCCTGCTCAACCGCGGCGACAGCGCCAAAACCCTCACCGCCACAGCGAAAGCCGTCGGCCTGAGCGGTTCACGCTTCACCCTGAAGAACGCCTGGACCAATGCGGTCACCGAGAGCGCCGGCACGATCAGCGCGGCCGTTCCAGCTCACGGTACTGCGCTGTTCCGGGTCTCGCCGGCGACCGGCCTCCTAGGCATCCCGCACGTGACGGCTGGGATCCCGCAGGTGACCAAGGTCGGTACGGACGCGCAGCCGGAAGGTGTCGCGCCGGTCGTTGCCGGCGGCGACGAGCTCACCGCCCAGGTCGTCGTCCGCAACGACGGCCTCCTCCCGATCATGAGCCCGGTCGTCACTCTCACCGGCGAAGCCGGCTGGACCGTGAAGTCGTTGACCACCGCGCCGGCAATCCTTGCTCCAGGCAAACAAGCGACTTTCGTCTTCACAGTGAAGCTGGCCGCCGACGCGACGCCCGGAAATGCGACGCTGACGGCGAGTACGACGTACGGCGCGATCGGGTTCGGCAAGCAGCGGCAGACAACGGTCTCGCCGATCGTGGTCGCACCGGTTCCGCCGACCGGTACCGCCGCGCTGTCGCATCACCAGTGGATCGTCGCTACCAGCGGCTGGATGTCCCCGACGGTCGACCAGAGCGTCGGCGGCGGCTCGCCGATCAGCCTGGTCGGTCAGACCTACCCGACCGGCATCGGTGTCGCGTCGCCGTCCACCGTGCGGTACTACCTGGGCAAGGCCTGCAGCAGGTTGACCGCGACGGTCGGCATCGACGACGCAGTACGGAATGTCGGTCCGGAAGGTGGTACGTCGACGTTCCAGGTGGTCGGTGACGGCAAGGTGCTGTTCGACAGCGGGGTCGTCGATCGTGATCACCCGAAGCCGGTCGACGTCGATCTCACCGGCGTCCGCGTGCTCGACCTGCTGGTCGGCGACGCCGGCGACGGCGGCTACAACGACCGCGCCGACTGGGCGGCTCCGACCGCCACTTGCTGACAGTGCCCGCCTGAACAAGCGGCTCCGACAGCCACCTTGCTGACAGTGCCCGCCTGAACAAGCGGCTCCGACAGCCACCTTGCTGACAGACTCCGCCTGAACAGACGGCTCCGACAGCCATCTGCGGCAGGTTCGGCCTGAACAATTAGATGAGGGGCAGACCGTTTTCGGTCTGCCCCTCGGGTGTGTTTGGGTGGGGTCGATCATCCGCCCGGAGTGTTGTGAGGAACCGCATGAAACGTAAGCAGTGGAAGCTCGGAACCGCCGCGGTGGTGGCTGCCGGTCTGGTCGTCGGAGGGGTGGTGCACGCGGCGACCGCGGACACCGCCAAGCCCGGCGCGCAGCAGTTGCCACCGGCCACCGGTTCGGTTGCCCTGAGCCCCGCTGAACTACTCGCCGCCGCCCCGCCGGCTGCCGCCACCGGCGTGGTCCGTCCCGGTGGCGCAGTGCAGCCGAAGTCGGCCGCCGCGGTCGCCAGAGCCGTCGCCGCCGCGCCGACGTCGGGCAAACTTTCGATCAAGGCTGTCTACCAGAGCACGAACTACAACTGCGTGCCGGCGTCGAGCGCCATCAGCCTCGGCACCTTCGGCGTCAGCGTCACCCAGGAGACGCTGGCCAAGAAGATGGGCACGACCACGTCGGGGACCTGGGACAAGACCGCCCTGCCGGTCATCAACGGCTACATCAATCCGCTCGGGTACTCGGTCTGGGACACCGACACCACCAGTAGCGCGACCAACCTGCTGAACTGGGCGGCGTACGACATCGGCACGCTGAAGCGCGCGCCGAAGATCGGCGTCTGGATGGAGAAGCTGCCCTGGAACAAGGGGCTGAGCGGCCACTTCGGGCACGCGATCCTGATCTACGGCTACGACCTGACGGCCAAGACGCTGACGGTCTGGGATCCGTGGAAGCCCACCGGCGGCACGCACACCCTGACCGCCGCAGCACTGAACGCGACGATGCAGACCGGCGGCCTGTCGTACCTGGCCGGTCACTCGGACGCGGACCTGACCAACGCGGGGGATCTGAGCGGCGACAAGCTCAACGACATGGTCGCGGTGCACAGGCCGACCGGCACGCTCTACCGCTACACCAACAACGCGGCGGGCGCGTTCGAGGGCGGCAGCAACGCCGTGAAGCTCGGCACCGGCTGGAACGGGTACACCGAGTTGACGGGAGTCGGCGATCTCACCGGAGACGGCGTCGCTGATCTGGCGGCGATCGAGAAGGCGACCGGCAAACTGTGGCTCTACCGCGGCCCGGCACTGTCGGCCTCCACCCGGCTGTTGATCGGGACCGGCGGCTGGAACGGGATGCGCGACCTGATGGGCATCGGCAACGTCACCGGCGACGCCCACCCCGACCTGGTCGCGATCGAGAAGTCGACCGGCAAGCTCTGGGTCTACCCGGGCAAGGCGAACGGGCTCGGCACCCGCAAGCAGATCGGCACCAGCTGGACCAGCATGACGAAGCTGGCCGCTGTCGGCGACCTGTCCCGTGACGGCAAGCCCGACTTCGTCGCGGTCGACTCGGCCGGGAAGTTGTGGCTGTACAAGGGCCTTACCTTCGCCGGCGGCACCAGCCGGGTCCAGATCGGCACCGGCTGGAGCGGCATGCGTTCGCTCACCGGCGTCGGTGACCTGAACGGCGACAAGATCCCCGATCTGATCGCGGTCGCGAACACCGGCGGGGACATGTACCTGTACCCCGGCAAGGCGAACGGACTGGGCACCCGCACGAAGCAAGGCAGCGGCTGGAACGGCTGAGCCGGCCGGTGGGTGGTGGTCGGTGACTTCGCGGGAACACCGACCACCACTACTCCTATTTGATCAGATCTCCGACCCGTTGGGCAGCCGCCAGGACGTCCGAATCGTGGCTGTGCGCGTACGCGTCGAGGGCGGTGTCCGCGAACTTGATCACGTGCTCGTCGGAATGCTTCAGCGCGTAATCCATCAGCTCGTCTGCGTGGACACCACCCGCCGGCAATTCATCCCGCGGCAGCGGCTGCGCGGGCGCATACGCGGCAGTGATCGCAGCGCTGGCCGCCCAGACCGACGACAGACTCGGTGCCCACAGTGACTGCGGCAGCGCAGGGAGTGTGTGCAGTACTGCGTTTGGCGCGGTCGCCGTGTGCACCAGGAGCACCGGGCTGCCGTGCCCATGCGTGAGATAGCGCGCCGCGGCCCCGGAGACGAGGTCGGCCAGTTGGCGCTCGACGTCGGCCGGGCTGGTCGGCGTACGGAGGGATCGCAACGACGCCGGCCAGGTCGGCAGCTCGGCGAGCTGGCCGAAGCGGACAGCCACCGTTCCTTGCTGGGACGGGATCCGCGGGATGGCGTCGAGCGCGTCGTTCACCTCGAGCGTGCCTTCAGAGCGTCGGTGACGACCAGGCGCCGCCTCTGCGGCACCCGGCACGCTCCGCATCCGAGCTGCCCAGAACGCGAGACCATGAGCCAGTTCCGTTACGGCGGCCGGGCTCTCGTCGCCACGCAGCAGGGTTCGTACTGCGTGGCTGACGCGGATCACCCCGTGCGTCGCGCCGGCCACGATGCCCGGCAGCAGGCGCGGCCACCAGGTGACCAGCACCTCGCGCCACGGGTGCTCTTGCATCTGTTCCACGAAGTACGCCGACCAGTCACCGATTCGTCGGCCGTCTCCGAGCGCGTCCCGCCAGCTCTCGTCGGTGATGCGGTCGCTCACCGACGGGAGTTCGCTGAGCTTGCCGACGTAGGTGTCGACCCAGCGATGTACGCCGTCCGCGAGACCACGTCGTACGAGGACCTCGACGGCCATCGGGCCATGGTTGGTGAGCGTGTTCTCGCCCCACTCCGGCCCGGTTCGCGCGAACCGTTCGTACGCCTCGTCCAGAATCCCGTCGCTCATGCGCGCAGTGTGCCGAACCCACCTGTAGATCCACTGTGGAGCAAGCAGGTGCGGTGACACATCGGCCGCATCCGAGACCCACAGTGCCCTAGTCTCGGCGTCATGCGGTTCGGCGTACTGGGGCCGGTGGCGGTCTGGACGGACGACGGGGAGCCGGTGCGGATCCCCGAGCGGAAGGTGCGCGCCCTGTTGGCCGAACTGCTCGTGTCCGAAGGGCGAGTGGTTCCCGCCGCGCGGTTGATCGCTGATCTCTGGCCGGAGCGGATGCCACGGGATCCTGCCAACGCGTTGCAGCTGCGGGTTTCGCAACTCCGCCGGGCACTCGAAGCCGCCGAGCCGGGAGCTCGGGACTTGGTGGTCTCGCAGCCGCCGGGTTATCGGCTCGACGCGGTCACGGACGTTGCGGAGTTCCGCTCGCTGGTCGAGGCTTCCGGCGAACTGCGGTCCCGCGCCAGGCGATTGAGCGAGGCGCTCGCGTTGTGGCGCGGTACGCCGTACGCCGATTTCTCGGCGGAGCCGTTCGTCCGGGCGGCCGTGGATCGCCTGGACGAGGAGCGACTCACTGCAGTCGAGTCGCTGTCCGAGCTCCGGTTGGAGCTGGGAGAGCACGCTGAACTGATCGGGGAGCTCGGTGATCTGGTGCGGCGGCATCCACTGCGCCTGCGCTTGCGGGCGGCGTACCTGAAGGCGCTCTATCGAACGGGACGGCACAGCGAGGCGCTCGACAGTTACCGCAGGTTGCGCGAACGGCTCAAGGAAGAGCTCGGCCTGGAGCCGTCTGCGGAGTTGATGGAGCTGCAGCAGGGGATCCTGCGGCAGGACCCCCGACTGGACGCACCGCCGACCCGACGGCGCTCGAACCTGCCGGCTGCGGTGACGGAGCTCATCGGCCGCGAGCAGTTGCTGGCCGAGGCGGTCTCGGCATTGAAGACGAACCGGTTGGTGACCCTGACCGGGCCGGGTGGCGTCGGCAAGTCCCGGATTGCAATCGAGGCGGCGCGACAGGTCGCCGGTGACTTCGCGGACGGTGTCTGGCTGGTCGAACTCGCAGCCTTGGAGCGATCCGACTCGAACGCCGCCGCGGTAATCGGCTTGGCTGAGGCGATTGCCGCGGCGGTGGGCGTCCGGGACCGCCAATTGGCCGATGCCTTGAGCAACCAGTCGGTGCTGCTGGTCCTCGACAACTGCGAGCATCTGGTCGGCTGCGTTGCCGGGTTGATCGGAGATTTGTTGCGCAAGGCCCCCGGTTTGCGAGTGCTGGTGACGAGCCAGGAGCCGCTGGCTGCGAACGGCGAGCGGCTGGTGGTGGTCCGCCCGCTCGCAGTCGAGGCCGCCGCCGAGCTGTTCGTACTGCGGGCGTCGGCGGCCGGCGGTGTGGTGGAGGAGGACTCCGCCGTCGCCGCGATCTGCGACCGGCTGGACGGCCTGCCACTCGCGCTCGAGTTGGCCGCGACGCGGGTCAGGTCGCTCGGCGTCACGGAGTTGTCGGCGCGGCTGGACGATCGGTTCAAGATGCTGGAGTCCGGACGACGTGATGGTCCGCGGCGGCATCAGACGCTGCGGGCGATGGTCGACTGGAGCTGGGAACTCCTGAGCGAGCCGGAACAGGTGGCATTGCGTCGGCTGTCCGTCCACGCGGACAGTTGCACGCTGGAGGCCGCCGCAGCGGTTGGCGCCAGCGCTGAGTTGGTCGGCCGCCTCGTCGACCGCTCGCTGGTGAGCGTCGTGGACGGCCCGCGGTACCGGTTGCTCGAATCGATCAAGCTGTACGCCGGGGAGCGGCTTCGGGAGGCCGGTGAGGCGGCCGAGATCCAGCGCCGGGCGATCGACTGTTACGGCTGTCTCGCGGTCCAGGCCGAGCCGAAGTTGTACGGGCACGAGCAGCGCGACTGGCTGGGCCGGCTCGACGCGGAGACGGCCAACCTGCGCGCAGTACTGGACGCCGCGGTCGCTCTCGGCGATGGCGAGTCGGCGCTGCGATTGGTGGATGCGCTTGCTTGGTACTGGTTCCTGCGCGGGCGGATCGGGGAAGCAGAACGCGCTTTCGCTGCTGCTCTGGGTATTGCTGGAGCCGGTGATGAGGGCCTTAAGCAACGGGTTGTCGGATGGCAGGCGGGAATCCGGCTGCTGAGGGACGACTCGGCGCGTGGGACGGCGGCCCGGACGTTGCTGGCGGCCGACCGGCGGATCAGGGCGCACTGGTTCCTGGGGTTCGCACATCGTGGAGGAGCCGTGGCGGCGACTGTCGAGGTCGTCGACGCGGCGCTGGCGGAGTACGAGTCGGCGGGGGACCAGTGGGGGATCGCGGCGGCGTTGAGCGTGCGCGGGACGCTCGGGCGGGCTCGTGGGGAGTTGGCCGAGGCCCGCAGGGATGCGGCCCGGAGCGAGGAGATCTTTCGTCGGCTCGGTGATCGGTGGGGACAGGTGAAGGCGACGAACAGCCTGGCCGAACTCGCCGAGATCTCCGGCGACTACGAGCGGGCAGCCGAGTTGCATCGCGACGGCGTACGGATGGCCGAAGAGCTCGGACTCTGGGGTGAAGCGTCACTGCGGTTGTCAGGGCTCGGCCGGATCGCCTTGCTGCAAAGGGACTTCGCGGCGGCTGAAGAGTTCCACACCCGGGCGATGAAGCTGGCTGCCGAGCAGGGCAACAAGCCGGCTGAGGAGTTCGCCGAACTCGGACTCGGTCTGGGCGCACGTAGACAGGGCAAGCTCGACATCGCCGAGCGCCATTTCCGCCGCTGGCTCGACTGGCTCCGTCACCTCGACTCGCAGCCCGGCGTACCCCTCGTGCTCGCCGAACTGGGCTTCATCGCCGAGCAGCGTGGTGACGGTTCAGCGGCCCTGGCCCTGCACACCGAAGGCCTGGCGGCAGCCGAAGCGGTGGGCGACCCCCGCGCCCTCGCCCTGGCCTACGAAGGCCTGGCCGGCGCGCACTCACTCACCGATGACGCTCTCGGGGCTGCGCGGTTGCTTGGGCGAGCGGCGCACCTCCGCGAGTCTGTCGGCGCACCCCTCCCGCCGGCCGAGCGCGCCGACGTAGACCGCATCACCAACCGCCTCATCGGGACCCTCGGCAACACCACCTTCACCGCCGAACACACCCGCGGCCGCACGCCCTGACCGCAGCAACCGGTCTTCAAGGCCGCGCGGGCGGCGGGTGGACGGCGGCGGCCAGATCGTCAGCTGTCGGCGGGCAGGTCGAAGTGGGGTGGGCGGCGGATACCCGCGATGGTCGGGATCGGGTCCTTGGTGAGGAAGTCGAGCACGATCCGGTTCACCAGGTCGGGCTTCTCCTGGGTGAGGAAGTGCGACGTCCCCGGTACGACGGCGAACTCGGCGCCCGGGATCGCGTCGTACATCTCCACCGCGTGCGCCAGCGTCACCAGGTCGTCGTCGGAGAACATCACCAGCGTGCGCGCGGTGATGACGCCGAGCTCGGACGCCTGCAGGTTCGGCTCCTTCGCGGCCATCTCACCGATCTTGGTCGCGACCACCTTGAAGTGCTCCTCGCCGTCCGGCGACACCTCGCCGTACGCCGGGCCGAGGAACTGTGCGATCTGGTCGACGTCCCACTCCATCTCCGGACCGGCCTCGCCGGACTTGTTGAAGCCGCCGCTGATCAGCACCAGCCGCTTCACGAGTTCGGGCCGCTGCATCGCGATCAGCATGGCGATGAACGCGCCGTCGCTGTGCCCGACCAGGTCGGCCGGCTCGCCCACGACGGTCTCCAGGAACGCGATCGTGTCGTCCGCCATCACCTGGTAGCTGATCGGCCCCTCGACGTCCGGCGTATGCCCGTGGCCGCGGCGCTCCGGGGTGTAGACGTGGAAGTGCTCGGCCAGCGCGCCGATGTTCGCCGCGAAGAACCTGGCGTCCACCAGTCCACCGTGCATCAGCACCAGCGGCGTGCCCTCGCCGACCTCGTCGTACCACGTCTTCACGGCACCCAGTTGGACGTACTCAGCCATGATTTGAACCCCCTCGTTCGTTGGTAACGCGCAAGCTACCGCAGGTCGGGTGCGGTTGGCCTACCGAGAGGTGGGTACCTCGTGGGCGTGACCAACTCTGCGATCGCAGTCCTCGATATCGACGGGACGCTCATCGACTCCAACTACCAGCATGCGCTGGCGTGGTACCGCGCGCTGCGCTCGGTGGGCGAGATCTTTCCTGTCTGGCGGCTGCATCGGCTGATCGGCATGGGTGGAGACCAGGTCGTCGCTGCCATCGGGGGCGACGACCTCGAGCGCCGGGTGGGCGATCAGGCCCGCGAACAGCAGGGCAAGGAGGTCGACGCGCTACTCGATGAGATGGCGCCATTGCCCGGAGCGCGCGACCTGCTGCTGGCAATCAAGGAACGCGGTCACCGTTTGGTGCTGGCCAGTTCCGCTCAGGAGCGCCACGTCGACGTCTTCCTGGACAAACTGGACGCCCGTGACATCGTCGATGCCTGGACCAGCAGCGCCGACGTCGAAGCCTCGAAACCCGCGCCGGACCTGCTCCACGTCGCCCTGCAGAAGGTCGACGCCCCGCCGGACGCGTCCAGCGTGATGATCGGCGACTCGGTCTGGGACGTCAAGGCAGCAAAGAAGGCCGGCCTCCCCACCATCGTCGTCCGCTCCGGCGGCTTCGGCGACGACGAACTCCGAGCAGCAGGCGCCATCGCCATCTACGACACCCCGGCCGACCTCACCGAGGCTCTGGCCGAGACTCCTCTCGCTTAACTGCCCCGGCCGAACCGCCAGCACATCAGTACGGCGTGGGCCGGCCGAAAGTTGACTGCTGGTGAGCGTGGCACGGCGAAGAGGTCCGCCAGGCAATCGCCGTACTGATGGCCTGGCGGTCCGGGGGTGCGGTCGGAGCGGCCGACGCTGGAGGGCGTCGGGTGCCCATCGCCAGGAATGGGCACCCCTGCGAGTTAACGGTTGCGGTGTCGGTGGGCTACTTCGCGAAGGTAGAGGGCGCTCTGCTTGGGGGTTCGGGTTTGGGTCTCGTAGTCGACGCGGACGATGCCGAAGCGCTTGTCGTAGCCGTAGGCCCATTCGAAGTTGTCCAACAGCGACCAGGCCAGGTAGCCGCGGATGTCGGCGCCTTGCTGGATCGCTGAGGCCACCGCGGCGAGGTGCGACGCGAAGTACGCCGTACGGCCTTCGTCGGAGACGTACCCGTTCTCGTCCGGGACGTCGGCGAAGGCGGAGCCGTTCTCGGTGATGACCATCGGGAGGCCGGGGTAGTCGCGGCTGATCCGGACGAGCAGGTCGGTGAAACCTTCCGGCACGATCTCCCAGTCCATCGCGGTCCGCGGCCGATCAAGCGGCAAGGTGCGGCTGATCGGCAGGCCGTCGTCGCCGACGGTCCGCCCGTCCTCGTCGAAGCCGGTGAACTTCTGGCTGAAGTAGTAGTTGATCCCCAGTACGTCGATCGGCGCCGAGATCGTCGCGAGGTCGCCGTCCTTGACCGGCAGTTCGATCCCCTCAGCGGCAAGATCGGCGATCACGTCGGCCGGGTAGTGCCCGTTCACGAGCGGGTCCAGGTAGATCCGCGCACCCATCCCGTCCGCCCGCCGAGCGGCCTCCAGGTCGGGTTCGGCGTCGCTGGCCGGGTACGCCGTGGCCGCGTTCAGCGTGATCCCGATGTCGATCGGCCGGGTCGCGGCCTCGCGCATCCGCTCGGTGGCCAGACCGTGCCCGAGCAGCAGGTGATGGATGGCCGCGATCGCCGCCGGGTACTCCTTGCGTCCCGGAGCGTGCACGCCGTACGCGTAACCGAGCATCGCCGAGCACCACGGCTCGTTCAGCGTCGTCCAGGTGTCGACCCGATCGCTCAGCGCGTCGAACACCAGCATCGAGTAGTCAGCGAACCGGTACGCCGTGTCGCGCGCCGGCCAGCCGCCTGCGTCCTCGAGCTCCTGCGGCAGGTCCCAGTGGTAGAGCGTCACCCAAGGGTCGATGCCCTGGGCAAGCAGTTCGTCGACGAGCCGGTCGTAGAACCCGATCCCGGCCGGGTTCACCGGACCGGTGCCGTGTGGCTGCACCCGCGACCAGGACACCGAGAACCGGTACGTGTCGAGGCCGAGGTCCTTGATCAAGGCAACGTCTTCAGGCATCCGCGTGTAGTGCTCGCACGCGATGTCACCGGTGTCGCCGTTGTCGATCGCGCCGGGCACCCGGCAGTAGGTGTCCCAGATCGACGGCGTCCGGCCGTCCACGTCGATCGCACCTTCGATCTGGTACGCCGAGGTCGCGACACCCCAGCGGAAGTCCGTCGGGAGACTGGCGATCAGCTCCTGCTCGGCCGCCGGTGCGGTGAACACCGAGCTGGTGGGAAGAGCGGTTGGGTTCATAGTCGTGCGTACGGCGCCCGCCGGTGGGCGAACGCCGTACTGGCTCCCTTCGGGGAAGGTCGTTGTGAGGTGGGGTCAGCCGACCGGTACTCGGCCGGGCAGCCAGCAGGCCACCTGGCGGTTCGGGTCGTTCCTGGCCTCGGGTACGCCGAGCACGGGGATCTCCGTCGAGCACCGGTCGAACGCGTGCGGGCAGCGGGGATGGAACGCGCAGCCGGACGGCATCCCGCGCAGGTCGGGCGGCGAGCCGGGGATACCGGCCAGCTCCTTGCGCGGCCCGCGCAGCGCCGGGAAGGACTTCAGCAGACCCTCGCTGTACGGATGCAGGGAGTCCTTGTACAGGTCGGCCGACTTCGCCTCCTCGACGATCCGGCCGCCGTACATGATGGCGATCCGGTCGGAGAACTCGACCAGGAGCGACAGGTCGTGGGTGATGAACAGGACCGAGAAGTCCAGTCGCTCCCGCAGTTCGACCAACTGGGCAAGGATCTGCCGCTGCATCACCACGTCGAGGGCGGTGGTCGGCTCGTCCATGATGACGACCTGCGGTTCGAGTACCAGCGCCATCCCGATCATCACCCGCTGCCGCATGCCGCCGGACAGTTGGTGTGGGTAGGCATCCATCCGGTCCGCCGAGATACCGACCAGCTTGAGCATCTCGTGGGCACGAGCCAGCCGTGCCTCGGCACTGAGCTGCGGCTCGTGCGCCTTGATCACGTCGAGCATCTGGGTGGACACCTTGTGCACCGGGTTGAGCGAGTTCATCGCGCCCTGGAACACGATCGACGTCTCGGCCCAGCGGAACTTGCGCAACTCGGAGTTCGAGAGCGCCATCACGTCGTACGGGTCCTCGCCGGGCGGGTGGTAGATCACCGAGCCACCGCTGATCACGCCCGGCGGCGGCAGCAACCGCGTGATGCCGTAGGCAAGCGTCGACTTGCCGCTGCCGCTCTCGCCGGCCAGGCCGAGCACCTCACCGCGGTGCAGAGTCAGCGTGACGTCACGGACCGCCTGGACGGACTGATCGCCCAGTCCGTAGTCGACGTTGAAGTCCTTGATCTCGAGCACTGGAGACTTGAGGCCCGTCATCACGCGGCACCCTTCGCTTTGTCGGCGGTCTTGCGCAGGACCGGGGTGACCGGTTCCTTCGCGCTGCTGGTGGACAGGACCGGCGTGAACCCGACCCGCATCCGGACCGTGTGGCCGTCGGTGGTCTTCACCTTGGTGTGACCGGCGCTGCGCAACCGCGGGCTGACGAACTCGTCGATCCCGAAGTTGATCAACGACAACGCGGTGCCCAGTACGGCGATCGCCAGGCCGGCCGGGACGAACCACCACCAGGCGCCCTGGGCGAGAGCCTGCTGACTCTGGGCCCAGAACAAGATCGTGCCCCAGTTCCATTCGGAGATGGTCGAGATGCCGATGAAGGCCAGGGTGATCTCGGACATGACGGCGAAGATCACGGTGCCGACGAAACCGGAGGCGATGATCGCGGTCAGGTTCGGGAGGATCTCGACGGTGATGATCCGCCAGGTGCTCTCGCCGGTCGCACGGGCTGCCTCGACGTAGTCGCGCCTGCGCAACGAGAGGGTCTGCGCCCGGAGTACGCGGGCTCCCCAGGCCCAGGACGTCAACCCGATGACCAGGGCAACCATCAGGTCGCCGGCGCTCGGGATGGTGGAGGCCACGATGATGATCAGCGGCAGCGCCGGGATCACCAGGAAGACGTTCGACAACGCGGACAGGCCCTCGTCCGCGGCACCACCGAGGAAGCCCGAGCTGACGCCGATCAGGACCGACAGCGCGGTGGCGATGATGCCGGCCAGCAGCCCGACGAACATCACCCCGCGGGTGCCGACCAGGACCTGGCTGAAGATGTCCTGGCCGAGGTGCGTCGTACCGAACCAGTGTTTGCCCGACGGCGCCTGGATCAGGTCGCTGCTGCGGGCCGACGGGTCGAACGGGGCGATCCAGGGGCCGATGATCGCGATCAGGCAGAAGAAGGCGAGGACGACGAGACCCGTGGCGGCCTTGGGGTTCGCGACGAAGCGCAACCGCTGGCGCTTGGCCGGGGCGGCTGCCTCGACCGGGCCCTCGGGGGTGACCGCGGTGACGGTGCTGGCTGGTGCGGACATAGGTCAGCCCTCCTTGCGGGTGCGGGGATCGAGCAGCAGGTAGGCGACGTCCGCCACCAGGTTGGCGATCAGCACCGACATCGTGATGACCAGGAACACGCCCTGCATCAACGGATAGTCCTTGGCGCCGACGGCCTGGAAGAGGTTGTAGCCGATGCCGGGGTAGGAGAAGACGATCTCCACCAGCAGCGTGCCGCCGACGATGAAGCCCAGCGAGAGCGCGAAGCCGGAGACGTTCGGCAGCAGCGCGTTGCGGGCGGCGTAGCTGACCATCACCCGTCGCTCGGGCAGGCCCTTGGCGTGCGCGACGGTGATGTAGTCCTCCGACGCGACCGTGACCATCATGTTCCGCATGCTGAGGATCCAGCCGCTGACCGACGAGATCAGGATGGTGATCGCCGGCAACAGGCTGTGCTGGATCGCGCTGCCGATGAACTCGCCGTTCCAGGACGGCACCAGCCCGGGCTCGTAGCCGCCGGACGAGGGGAAGAAGCTGTCCGTGCCGGCCAGGAACGTGATCGCCAGCAGACCGAGCCAGAAGTACGGGATGGACGACAGGAACGTTGTCACTGGCAACAATCCGTCGAGCCAGGAGCCGCGTCGCCAGCCGGCCAGTACGCCGAGCGCCGTACCGATCATGAAGCTGGCGAAGGTGGTGATGCCGACCAGGGCGATGGTCCACGGCAGGCTCTGCTTGAGGATGTCGGAGACGGGGGTGGGGAAGAAGGTGAACGACAGTCCGAGGTTCCCGTGGAAGATCTGGCCCCAGTAGTCGACGTACTGGCTCCACATGCTCGCGTTCTTGTCCAGGCCGAACAGCACGTACAGCGACTGGATCGCCTCGGTGCTCATCTGGCCCTGGAACTTGTTGATCAGCGAGGTGACCGGGTCACCGGGGATCAGGCGCGGGATGAAGAAGTTGATGGTGATCGCGGCCCAGGCCGTGAACAGGTAGAACGCGATCCGCTGCAGCAGGAACTTCACTTCGCGGCTCCTTCCTCGTAGAGCCAGCACGCGGCCCAGTGCTCGCCTTCACCGGAGATGACCGGCAGTTCGAACCGGGGCGGCAGTTCGGTCGAGCACTTCGGCATCGCGTGGATGCAGCGCGGGTGGAACCGGCAACCGGTCGGCGGCGCGATCAGGCTCGGCGGCTCACCGCCCGCCTCGTCTTCCGGCGCGTCCTTCGGATCGCCGACGCGGTCGAGGCGGTCCGGGTCGGGCGCGCTCTCGATCAGCAGCCGGGTGTACGGGTGCGCGGGTTGCTGGGTGACCGTTTCGGAATCGCCGCCCTCGACCAGGCGACCGGCGTACATCACCATCGTCTCGTCCGCGAAGTAGCGCGCCGATGCGATGTCGTGGGTGATGTAGAGAATGGCTAAGTTCAAGCGTTCTTTCAAGTCTCGCAACAAGTTCAGTACGCCGAGGCGGATCGACACGTCGAGCATCGACACCGGCTCGTCGGCCAGCAGGACCTCGGGGTCGGCGCCGAGTGCGCGCGCGATCGAGACCCGCTGGCGCTGACCACCGGACAGTTCGTGCGGGAACTTGTCCAGGTAGCGCTCGGGCGGGGTGAGCTGGACCCTGAGCAGCAGTTGCCTGAGGTTGTCCTCGAGCTCGGCGGAGGTCTTGCCGTCCCGGCCGTGGATCTTCAGCGCGCGGGTCAGGTGATAGCGCACGGTGTGGACCGGGTTCAGCGAGGCGAACGGGTCCTGGAAGATCATCTGCACCTGGCGGCAGTACGCGCGGAACTTGCGGCCGCCGTGCACGGTGATCGTCTCGCCGTGCAGCCGGATGTCGCCCGACGTGCGCGGATACAGCTGGGCCAGCAGACGGGCCACCGTGGACTTGCCCGAGCCGGATTCGCCGACGAGGGCGGTGACCCGGCCCCGGCGAAGCGTCAGCCTCAGGTCGTCCACCGCGTGCACCGCTTTGCGCTCCCGGGTGAAGAGACTGCGCAGCCCCCGGCGTACGGGGAAGTGTTTGGTGAGGCCCTCGGCCTCGAGGACCACCTCGTGGGTGGTCGCCGGTTCTGTGTCGGTCGCCGTCATGACTTTGTCGAACTCCTAGCTTGATCGCGGCACCGCGGCCGGGACCCCCAGGTGGTGGGATCCCGGCCGCGACGTCTTCCTTAGGCGCCTGCGGGCTTCAGGTTCAGGACGATCTGGAGTGCGTTCTGCTGCGTCGGCTGGGCCGGCGCGTACTGGTTCGACTCGTCCGGCCAGCCGACCCAGTGCTTGGTGCTGTACAGACCACCGACGTTGGACGCCGAGGTCGGGATCACCGGCATCTGCTCGACCATGATCTTCTGCAGCGTGTTCAGCGCCGCCGTACGGGCCGACTCGTCCTTGGCGTTGGCGTACTCGTCCAGCGCCTTGGTGGCCTCCGGCGAGTTGAACCGGCCGTAGTTGCCGCTCACGCCGCCCTTGCCGACGGGCTTGAGGATCTTGCCGTCCATGATGTTCTGGTAGATGTCGAACGGCGTCGCGCCGCCGTTGGTCCAGTGCATCGCGGCGTCGAAGTTGCCCTCGTCGATCGCCTTGAACCAGGAGTCCTGGTTCGCCTTGTCGACCGTCGCCTTGATCCCGATCTGGGACAGGTTGTCCTTGATGATCTCGAGGTCGGTGATGTAGTCCGACCAGCCGGCCGGGTCGGTCAGCTTCATCGTGACCGGCTTGCCGGTCGGGTCCTTCAGGGTGTCGCCCTCGAGCTTGAAGCCGGCCGAAGCGAGTTCGGCCTTGGCGCCGTCGACGTCGACCGCGTGCTTCTTGTCCTTGAAATCCGGTGCGATGAACGACTCACCGGCCGGGGTCGGGATGCCCGTGACGGATTCGATCTTCGGGTAGAAGTAACCGGCCTCACCCTGGTTGAAGATGTCGTCGCGGTTGATGACCTTGTCCATCGCGCGGCGCAGGGCCGGGTTGTCGAAGGGCTTGCGAGTGGTGTTGATCCACAGACCGTGGATGCCCAGGTTCGCCGGGAACCAGAGCTTGTGGTGATCCGGGTCCTTGTCGACGTACACGGCCTTGTAGTTCGGGACGAAGACGAAGCTCCACTCCGACGAACCGTTCGACAGCGCCGTGGTCTGCGCGTTGTTGTCGTTGTACGACGTGTAGCGCAGCTCCTTGATCTTCGGCAGGTCCTGCCAGTACGAGTCGCGGACCTCCAGCGTCGTGGTCTGCGGCGTGAACGACTTCAGCTTGTACGGGCCGGTGCCGATCGGGTTCTTGACGACGTCCTTGGTCGGGTCCGCGAAGGTGGACCACTGCTTCTTCGGGACGACGAAGACGGTCAGAACCTTGTTCTGGTTGGTGAACTGCGACTTGGTGAAGGTCAGGTCGACCTTGTTGCCGGAGGCCGTGATGGTCCCGTAGGGGATCGCGTCGGTGTTCAGGCCCTCGTTGTCCTTGCGGAGCTGGAACGAGTACGCCACGTCGTCGGCCGTCATCGGTGAGCCGTCGGAGAACTTGACGCCGTCGCGGATGGTGAGTGAGAGCTTGGTGAAGTTGTCCGACCAGGTCCACTCGGTGGCCAGCCAGGGCTTACCCTTCTCGGCCGGCTTGATCCCGTTGATCATCACCAGCGGCTCGTAGATCATCCAGCGGTAGCCCAGCGAGGCTCCCGACGAGGATCCGAGGAACGGGTTGTGGTTCTCCGTCTGCGGGCCGTTCGGCATGCCCACGTTCAGGGCTGTGACGGCACTGCCGGAGCCGGCGGTGTCCTTCTTCGCATCCCCGTTACTGCAGGCAGCCAGTGTGACTGCCGCGAGCACGCCCGTGAGGGCTAGCGCGACTGAGCGTCGAGCTCGCATCGTTCCTCCTGTGGTTCGTCCAACTGTTGATTGGCGGTTGACGGTCGGATGACTGTCGGGTGGAGCCTGGGGGCCATCGCATCGTGCCGTGAAAGCGCTCTCATGGGAATATCGGCGGCGCTAACAGATCGGTATCGGTGTGTTCTTCACCGGCGGCGGGGCGGGGGCAGCCGCCCCGCCGCCGGAGCTGTGCGGACTACGTCCGGCGGGCGGTCACGGGGGCGGTGGAACTGCGGACGATCAGCGTCGTGGGCAGCACTTTGGGCTCGGCAGGCATCGGCTTGCCGTCGAAGTAGCCCATCAGCATCTGGGCCGCGGCCTGGCCCATCAGGCGCATCGGCTGATGCACCGTGGTCAGCGGCGGCTCGGTGTGCTGGGCATAGGGGATGTCGTCGAAACCGACCACCGACACGTCGTTCGGCACGTTCCGCCCGGTCTCCCGGACGGCCTGGATGGCGCCGCCGGCGGACAGGTCGTTGTGCGCGAAGATCGCGTCGAACTTCAGTCCGGCGTCGAGTGCCTGCTGGACGCCTTTGCGGCCGCAGTCATGGGTGAAGTCGCCTTCGTAGACGAGCTGTGGGTCGAGCTCGATCCCGGCCGCCGCATAGGTGTCGCGGAAACCGTCCAGGCGTTCCTGGGTACAGCCGAACCAGTCCACGCCGGTGATCACCAGCGGCCGGCGGCGGCCGAGTTCCAGCAGGTGCTGGGCGGCTGCCTCACCTCCGGCCCGGTTGGTGGTGGCGACGGAGGGGAAGAGGGGCTGCTTGGCCCGGTCGTCGATCAGGACGACGGGCAAGCCGCGGGAATGCAGTTGTTCGATGTAGGCGAGCGTGCCTTCCGGCTCGATCACCAGCAGGCCGTCGAAGGACTGGGCCGAGACCTGGGAGGCGAACTGCTGCATGGATTCCTCACCGCGGTTGCAGGTGAACAGCAGCAGGCCGTAGCCCGCGGACTCGACCACGTCGACGGCCCCTTGAAGCACCTCGCCCATCCAGGGCCAGGTCAGCGAAGGGACCAGCATGCCGACGATCCGGGTCCGGCCGCGGGCCAGGCCGACGGCCCTGGCGCTGGGTACGTAGCCGAGCTCGGCGATCACCTGGCGGACCCGCTCCGCGGTGCGCATGTCGAGTTCGCCTTTACCGTTCAGGACGCGCGAAACGGTGGTCTTGCTGACCCCGGCGCGGGCGGCCACATCGGCGATGGTGATCGACACTGTCAACTCCCCTCGGGGGCGGTTGGGGGTGTGTTTCCGAATCGTGTCGCTGGGATTCGGAACCGGTTTCGGAAGCGGTTCCGTAGAGTGAAGCCGAGTGAGTCAGCTCACGTCAATCACGACGCGATAACGAATCAAGGCTAAGTTCACGATTTGTAAGAAGTGCGCCGTGCGGGTCGGCACTCGTACTTCCCGGGCGGTCCTGCGGCATGATGGACTGGAGCGCGCGGGGATCGAACCGACGATCTGCCGCGCTGTGCCGGCAGGTCTTCCCGTCGGCGGTTGCATCGGGAGAGCTGACCGAGAGCTGACAAGGGGCGGGTCGACAAACCATGGACGGACGCCGGACCACTGTGCGCGACATGCGGCGGTCCAACCGCTCGGTCATCCTCACCAGCATCTATCGCGAAGGCCCGCTGAGTCGCTTCGAACTCGGTCACCGGACGTCGCTGAGTGCCGCGAGTGTGAGCAATCTGGTCGGCGAACTGCTGGAAGAAGGTGTCGTCGAAGAGGCCGGTTCGGTCGAGTCCGACGGTGGCCGGCCGCGGGTGCTGCTCCGGGTCGCTCCGCGATTCGGGTACGTGGTCGGCGCCGAAGTGGGTGAGACGCGGGTCCGGGTCGAGCTGTTCGACCTCGCGATGAACGTGCTCTCGACAATGGTCTATCCGATCGAGACGCCGAAGCCGGAGCCTGCGCTGGCCGTGAAGCTCGTGCTGGCCGGGCTGGCGGAGGTGCTCCGCGAGGCGCGGGTCGCGCCGGATCGGGTGCTCGGCCTGGGCGTCGCCGTGGCCGGGATCGTCGAGGGTCCGGGTGACGCCGTAGTACACGCTCAGACGCTTGGCTGGGATGCGGTTCCGTTCGGTGCCTTGCTTGCTGCCAAGACGGATATCCCGATCCAGGTGGACAACGGGGCCAACACGCTGGGGCAGGCCGAGATGTGGTTCGGGGCCGGGCGGGGTGCCACGGATGCCGTGGTGGCGCTGGTCGGATCCGGCATCGGCGCCGCGCTCGTCACGGGCGGCTCGAGTTACCGGGGTACTCGCAGCAGTGCCGGCGAGTGGGGCCACACGACGATCATGTACGGCGGTCGCCAGTGCCGATGTGGAGCACAGGGTTGCCTGGAGGCGTACGTCGGCGCCGAGGGAGTGCTCGAGCGTTTCCAGGCGGAGAACGGTGGTACCGCGGCGCCAGGTGCTGACGAGGAGGAGGCCTTCACCGCACTGCTCGACTCGGCCGGTACGTCGAAGGTCGCGGCGAAGGTCGTCGAGGACACCATCGGCTATCTGGGCGCGGGCTTCGCGAACTTGGTCAACCTCTTCAACCCGGAGCGCATCGTGCTCGGCGGCTGGGCGGGTCTGCTCCTGGGTGAGCGCTATCTCCCGCAACTGCGCGAGGCGGTCGGCAAGCACGCCCTCCGCCAGCCCTACGCCCAAGTCTCGATCGAACTCTGCTCCCTGGGCCGCGACGCCGTCGCCCTAGGAGCCGCCACCCTCCCCATCCTCCGCCTCCTGCGCGAAGGCGGCGTTCCCCCCACCCGAACCCTCGCCGCCCGAACCCACTAGCTCCACCCCGTCACCACCACCTCCACCTCCACACATCCGCCGCGCTCACCGGGCCCTCACGCTGCCCACCGCGTCCTCCGCACCCGCATACCGCCGCGTGCTCGGCGCCCGCATGTCGTCGAGTGCTCGGCACCCACATGCCGTCGCGTGTCGGCACCCACATACCGTCGAGTGCTCGGCACCCACATACCGTCGAGTGCTCGGCACCCGCATGCCGTCGCGTGGCTCCGCACCCGCACGCTGCCGCGCCTGGCGGGCGCCGTCTCTCGTGCTCTTGCAATCCTCACCGCGCTCGCCTGGTTGGTGTGGTTCCGGAACCTGGTCGGGTGGGATGTCGGTACTGCGGTTCAGAACTTCAACTATGCTTTGAAAAAACCCGCCTACTCACCCCTTGGGGGTCACCGATGGTCGAGCTCTCCCCGCTCCGGCAGGACTTCGTCTGGGGTACTGCCACCTCGGCGTACCAGATCGAAGGTGCGATCGACGCGGACGGCCGGCTGCCGTCGATCTGGGACACCTTCTGCCGGGTTCCCGGTGCGATCGACAACGGCGACACCGGGGACGTCGCGTGCGACTCCTACCATCGCTGGCGGGACGACATCGACCTGCTGAAGCAGCTCGGCGTGGACGCGTACCGGTTCTCGATCGCCTGGCCGCGGGTGATCCCGGCCGGCTCCGGCGCGGTGAACGCGGCCGGCCTGGACTACTACGACCGGCTCGTCGACGGATTGCTTGCCGAGGGCATCAAACCGTTCGTCACCTTGTACCACTGGGATCTGCCGCAGGCGTTGCAGGACCTGGGTGGCTGGGAGAACCGCGACACGGCGTACCGGTTCTCGGAGTACGCGGCCGTCGTGGGCGCCAAGCTGGGCGACCGGGTGCGGGACTGGGCGACCTTGAACGAGCCGCTGTGCTCGGCCTGGATCGGGCACTGGGAAGGCCGGATGGCGCCGGGGATCACCGATCCGGCGATCGCCGTACGAGCGTCGTACAACTTGCTGCTGGCGCACGGGCTCGGCGTCGCGGCGCTGCGCGAGTCGTCGCCGGAACCGGCCTCGATCGGGCTGGTCGTCAACCTCAGCGGGATCGAGCCGGCCAGCGACAGCGCCGCCGACATCCGCGCGGCCCAGATCGCCGACGGGCACATCAACCGGTGGTGGCTCGACCCTGTGTTCGGTCGAGGTTTCCCGGCGGACATGGTTCAGACGTACGGCGTGGAGTTGCCCGAGCAGCCGGGGGATGCCGAGATCATCGCGGCACCGACCGATTTCGTCGGGCTGAACTACTACTTCCGCCAGATCGTCAAGGCGGACGAATCCGTTCCCCTGCTGGGATTCAGCCAGGTGCCGGGGCCGAACGCCGAGCACACGATGCTCGACTGGGAGGTGCACCCGGCCGGGCTGGAGGAGCTGATCCTGCGGCTGGCCAAGGAGTACGGCGCGGAGAAGATCTACATCACCGAGAACGGTTCGGCCTGGGTCGACGAGCCGGATGCGTCATTCGCGGTGGACGACCCGCAGCGAACCGCCTACCTGGAAGGGCACCTAGCGGCTTGTGTGCGGGCCGTCCAGCAAGGTGCTCCGTTGGCCGGGTACTTCGCCTGGTCGCTGATGGACAACTTCGAATGGGCCTACGGCTACGCGCCGAGGTTCGGCCTGTCGTACGTCGACTACCCGACCGGCACCCGAGTAATGAAGACCAGCGGCAAAACCTACGCCAACCTGATCAAGTCCCACCGAGCCCTCTGAGAGCCCCACAGGCCCCGCTTCCCCTTCTGTGCAAGGGGAAGCGGGGGAGTGTAGGCCGACTCTGCCGACTGGTGGGCGGGCTGCTCCTCAACGATCGCCCTGGACGCAGGCGACCGCCCAGCCTTCCTTCAGACGATGGAAAGAGCCGGGGACGGCCCGGCTCGACCGATGGTGGGCGGAGCGGTCCGCTACGGTCGTTCTGCGCACGGCGCCGCCCGCTTCTCCTTCTGTGGAAGGGAAGCGGGCGGTTTTGGGGTGTGGGTCAGATGGTCCACTTCTGGGCAGCGGTGCCGTTGCAGGTCCAGATTTGGAGGCGGTTGCCGTTGGTGGCGTTGGCGGAGGGGATGTCGACGCACTTGTTGGCCTGTGGGTTCACCAGGTCGTGTGCGGATGAGTAGGTGAATTGCTGAGCGGGGTTGCCGCTGCAGGTGGCTATCTGGAGCTTGGTGCCGTCGGCGGTTCCGCCGCCGGCGACGTCCAGGCACTTGCCGAGGGCCCGGATCGTGCCGTCACCCGGACGGGTCCACTGCTGTGCGGCGGTGCCGTTGCAGTCGTAGAGCTGGACCGCAGTGCCGTCGGCCGGGTTCGCGCCGGCCACGTCCATGCACTTGCCGAGGGCCGAGATCTGGCCGCCGCCGCTACCGCCGCCGCTCAGGCTCGAGACACGGACGTAGTCGACGGTCATGGTCTGGGGCATCACCGTGCTGCCGTCCGGGTCGCCCGGCCAGCCGCCGCCGACAGCCACGTTCATGATCATGAAGAACGGGTGGTTGTAGACCCAGGTCTTGCCGCCGAGGTCGGCCGGCGTGCGCTGCTGGTACTGGATGCCGTCGACGTACCAGATGATCGAGTTCGGCGACCAGTCGATGGTGAAGGTGTGGAAGCCGTCGGCGAACTTCTGGCCGTTGGGCAGGCTGTACGGTGCGCCGATACCGCCGGCGCCGGAGTAGCCCGGTCCGTGGATGGTGCCGTGCACGGTGCTCGGCTCCTTGCCGATGTTCTCCATGATGTCGATCTCGCCCTGGTTCGGCCAGCCGGCACCACCGTCGCCGAGCATCCAGAAGGCCGGCCAGAGACCTTGTCCGCGCGGCAGCTTCATCCGCGCCTCGAAGCGACCGTACTGCTGGGTGAAGGTGGCGGCGGTGAGCAGCCGGGCCGAGGTGTACTCACACGTGCCGTACCAGCAGCTGTGGCCACCGGACTCGCGGCGGGCGGTGATCACCAGGTTCCCGCTGCCGTCGAGAGCGGAGTTGCTGGTGCTGTTGGTGTAGTACTCGCGCTCGTTGTTACCCCAGCCGGAGCCACCGATGTCGTACCGCCACTTGCTGGCGTTAGGTGCCTGGCCGGCCGGGCCGTCGAAGGTGTCCTCCCAGATCGTCGGGCCGACGGCGGCTGCTGACATCGGCGCCGCCGCTGCCCCGGCCGCCGTGGTACCTGCGGTGGCGGGGGCTTGCAGGAAGGCGGTGCCGAGCAGGGCCGCACCGGCGGCGACCATCAGGGTGGAACGGAACCGGGGACGCTGAAATCTCATGCGTGCCTCATTTCTCGCGCGGCCGGATCATGCTCCTGGTCCAGCCGTTGGGGGCGGGGGGCGGACTGTTGCGAGACAGGGAATCGCTGGGAGGCAGCCTGCTGTGAGAACGCTCCCACGTCAAGACCACATATAAATATAAGTCGTGAAAAAAGTGGTACCACGCCGTTGACACCGACATGTACCGATGGTTACCTCGTGCTGACCACCTGTTGCGGCGCGGGCAGACGCCGGTACCCGGGGGTCCCATCCGCCCTGTGAAAGCCCTTGAGCAAAAGGGAGATTCCGCCATGCGCCCCCACGGGATCCAACGACGCGGCCGTCGCCGCAGACGCGTACTTCCTGCCCTCGCCGGCCTCGCGGCCCTGTGCCTGGCCGCCACCGGCCTGAGCGTCACCAATCCACAGCCCGCGCACGCCGCCGGCGAGCAGGTGAACATCTGGCTGACCACCACGAACGACTCGGCCGGCCAGAACGTCACCCGCGGCCTGCAACAGCAGGCCCCGGTCACCTTCGGCCCGGCCGGCGGCACCGCCAACCAGACGATCACGGTCAACGAGAACACGACGTACCAGTCGTTCGAGGGTGGCGGCGCGTCGTTCGCCGACAGTTCGGCGTGGCTGCTGAACAGCAGCAACACGATCTCGGCCGCGACCCGCGACCAGGTGATGAAGGACCTGTTCGACCCCGTGAACGGGATCGGTCTGGCCTTCATCCGGAACCCGATGGGTGCCTCGGACCTGGCCCGGTTCAACTACTCCTTCGACGACACCTGCTGCGACCTGAACGACTTCAGCATCAACCACGACCTGGCCGACGTGGTCCCGCTGACCAAGCAGGCCAGGCAACTCAACCCCGCGGTCAAGGTGATGGGCTCGCCGTGGAGCGCTCCGGCCTGGATGAAGGACAACAACGACTTCGTCCACCGCGGCTGGCTGAAGGCGGAGTACTACCCGATGTACGCGCAGTACTTCGTGAAGTACCTGCAGCAGAACGAGGCCCAGGGCAACCACATCGACTACGTCTCGGTGCAGAACGAGCCGACGTGCTGCGGCAGCGACAGCACCGGCTACGCGTCGATGAACTGGAACGGCGCCGGCCTGCTGAACTTCACCAAGAACCACCTGTTCCCGGCCCTGCACGCCGCCGGACTCAGCACCAAGGTGCTGATCCTCGACTACAACTGGGGCAACTACAACGACCTCGGTTCGGTCCCGATCGCCGACGCCGGACTGCGCGCCGACCCGAACTTCGGCGGGATCGCCTGGCACGGGTACGGCGGTGACGTGAACCTGCAGACCCAGGTCCACAACCAGTACCCCGGCGTCAATGCCTACATGACCGAGCACTCGGGCGGCACCTGGATCCCGAACCAACAGGTCGAGGACATGAACAACCTCATCGACTACACCCGCAACTACGACAAGTCGTGGGTGAAGTGGGGCATCGCCCTGGACGAGGCCCACCTGCCGTACGTCGGCTCCGGCTGCAACGTGTGCACCGGGCTCGTCACCGTGCACCGCAACGACGGCCAGCGCGGCCAGGTCACCAAGACCGTCGAGTACTACACGATGGGCCACCTGACCAAGTTCGTGAAGCCGGGGGCGCTGCGGATCGACTCGACCGCCAACGCCTCGGTCAAGAACGTCGCCTGGAAGAACCCTGACGGCTCCAAGTCGCTGATCGCCTTCAACACCACCGGCGGCAGCCAGTCGGTGCGAGTGAACTGGGGCAGCCAGTCCTTCGTCTACACGCTTCCCACCAAGACCTCGGCGACCTTCACCTGGTCCGGGACTCAGAGCGGTGGCGGCGGTGGCACCACCGGCCAGATCACCGGCCTGGCCGGCAAATGTATCGACGTGGCCGGTGCCAACTCGGCCGACGGTACTGCGGTTCAGCTCTACGACTGCAACGGGACTGCCGCACAGCAGTGGAGCCGTCCGGGCGACGGCACGATCCGTGCCCTCGGCAAGTGTCTCGACGTCGCGGCCGGCTCGACCGCCGACGGCGCGGTGACGCAGCTCTACACCTGCAATGGCAGCGGTGCCCAGCAATGGACCTATACGAGTGGGAAAGATCTAGTGAATCCACAAGCGAACAAGTGTCTCGATGTCACCGGCAACAATTCCGCGAACGGCACCCGGCTGCAGATCTGGACCTGCACCGGCGCCGCGAACCAGAAGTGGAACGCCTGATGCGCCGGCTGCTGGCCGCGGGAGCGGTCATCGCCGTCGGCGCGGGAATGCTGATCTCCTCGGCACCGGCTCAAGCCGCCGAGGCGAGTGGAATCATAACCGGGCTGGCCGGCAAGTGTCTTGACGTCGCCGGTGCGAACTCGGCTGACGGTACGACCGTGCAGCTCTACGACTGCAACGGCACCGCCGCGCAGAACTGGACGCGGAGCAGCGACGGCACGATCAAGGCGCTCGGCAAATGCCTCGACGTGAGTGCCGGCTCTGTCGCCAACGGCGCGAAGGTTCAGCTGTGGACCTGCAACGGCAGTGGCGCACAGCAGTGGAACTACACCTCCGCAAAGGATCTGGTGAACCCGCAGGCGAACAAGTGCCTCGATGTCACCGGCAACAACTCCGCCAACGCCACACCGGTACAGCTGTGGACCTGCGGTGGGACCGCCAACCAGAAGTGGAACGCGCCGGCTCTGCCGGACGGACCGCCGCCGACCGGCGGCGCGGGAATGGGAGCGGCTCCCTACCTGTACCAGGGGTGGGGCAGCCCGCCCAGCCCGGCGACGGTGATGAACGCGACCGGCGTCAAGTGGTTCACGATGGCGTTCATCCTCTCCAACGGGTACTGCAACCCGATGTGGGACGGCAACCGGGCACTCACCGGTGGCGTCGATCAGGCAGCGCTCACCACGATCCGGGCGAACGGCGGTGACGCGGTCGTCTCCTTCGGCGGCTGGTCCGGCGCCAAACTCGGTGAGCACTGCAACAGCGCCGGCGAGCTCGCGGCGGCGTACCAGAAGGTGATCAACGCGCTGTCGCTGAAGGCGATCGACATCGACATCGAGGACACCGAGTTCAGCAACGCGACCGTTCGGCAGCGCGTGATCGATGCGCTGAAGATCGTCGAGAACAACAACCCGGGGATCACCACCTATGTCACTTTCGGAACCACCACCAGTGGTCCGGACGGGACTGGCCAGGATCTGATCCGGCGCGGTGCGGCGTCCGGGCTGGCGCTGGACGGCTGGGTGATCATGCCGTTCGACTTCGGCGGCGGTTCGACGAACATGGGGTCGCTGACGATCCAGGCGGCGAACGGGTTGAAGAACCAGGTCAAGAGTGCGTACGGCTACACCGACGACCAAGCATTCCGGCACATCGGGATCTCCTCGATGAACGGGATCACCGATGTGGCCGGCGAGCGGGTCAACCTGTCGGACTTCCAGCAGATGCTGACCTACGCCAACACCAACCACCTGGCCAGGTTCACCTTCTGGTCGGTGAACCGGGACCGCCCCTGCGGTTCCAGCGGTGGCGGCGACGACACCTGCAGCCAGATCCCGCAGCAGAACTGGGACTTCACCAAGGTCATCGCCCAGTTCCGCCCATGAGCTGAGCTGTTCGGGTGTCCACCCGAGGACACCAGCAGAGCGACCACGCCCGCGCCCCCGGGTGGTGGTCGTTTCTGCGTTTCCGAGGGTGGTGTTGACTCTCCGGTTGCCGGAGGGTGGAAGCTTTGGGCATGACCGCGTCGGTGACTATTGGTGAGTTCTCCCGGCTCACCCATCTCAGTGTCAAGACCTTGCATCACTACCACGAGATCGGGCTGCTGGCGCCGGCTCGGGTCGACCCCTCGTCGGGGTACCGGCGTTACGACACCTCGCAGGTCGATGTCGCGCAACTGATCCGGCGGCTGCGCGACCTGCAGATGCCGCTCGCCCAGGTGCGCGAGGTCGTCGAGGCGCCCGATGTCGCCACCCGGGACAAGACCTTGCGCCACCACCTGGACCAGATGGAGCGCGAGCTGGTCCAGACCCGGGAGGTCGTCGCCTCGCTCCGGTCGATGCTGACCCTGCCGGTGACCGAGTTGTCCGTCGAGTACCGCTTCATGCCGGCGTTTCGTGCGTACGGCGTGCGCGGTCACCTCGAGCGGACCGCGATGGATCCCTGGTTCGAGATGACGTTCGGCCGGCTCGGTGAGCTGGCGGCGAGCCGGCAGATCGCGGCCACCAGCGGAGCGACGTACAGCAATGAGTTCTTCACCGAGGATGCCGGTGAGGTGGTCGCGTTCCTCCCGGTCGCGCCCGATCAGGAGCCGGCCGACGGCGTCGAGCTGATCGACCTGCCCGCCGGGTACTTCGCGATCGCACGCCATGACGGGCCGTTCACCGACTTCGACCGGACCTACGGCGCCCTCGGCAGCCACGTCGCGGAGTACTGCCAAGTCGCGGACGGGCCGATCCGCGAGCTCTATCTGGTCAGCCCGGGCGAGACCGACGACCCGGCCGACTTCCGTACCGAGGTCTGCTGGCCGATCCAGCAGCTCCCAACCCTGAAAGGCTGAATCACCATGCCCATCACCCTCGAACACGTCACCTTCGACTGCACCGACGCGGCCGCGCTGGCCGGATTCTGGGCCCAGGTCCTCGAATCCAGCGTCGATGACGGGGCGAACGAGTTCTTCGCGACCGTGGACAAGGAGGCCGACGGACCGGCCCTGATGTTCATCCAGGTGCCGGAGGAGCGGGCCGGTAAGAACCGGCTGCACATCGACTTCGCGAGCACCGACTGGGCCGCCCAGGTCGACCGCATCGTCGGGCTCGGCGCCAAGCGGGTCGGCGAGTACGACGAGTACGGCGCCCACTGGGTCACCCTCGCCGACCCCGAAGGCAACCTCTTCGATCTCGCCGAGGTCCGCTGACGGTTACGAGGGCCGATACCGGTTGCCGTCGGCAACGGCGTGGCCGGTGTCGGCCAGTTCGCCGAGGACAGCGCGCGCCTGGGCGCTTGACCAGCGGAAGGCGCGGGCCAGTTCGGTGGGGGTGGCGGTCAGCATCGTGTCGAGGTACTGCGCTGCCGCTGCCCTGTGATCGGTGCCGCCACCGACGTCGAACTGCTCGCAGGTGAGAGTGAGCAGCGCCGCCGGCCAGCCGTTCGAGCTTTCCTGTACGCCGGCCGTGGTGACCAGCAGATTCTTCTGGAGTTCGCCGATCGCGCGCTGGTAGCGGTTCTTGTCGCCGAGAAGTTGCCGCAGGGTGGCGCTGGACAACGGCTCGACCGCGAGGGCCGCGGCGATTTCATGGGCGGCCGGCGAGAGGTCGAGGCGCTCGTGGTCGTCCAGTTCACCGTCGCCGGGGTAGAGCGCGGCCAGCAGGGCAGGGGACAGGAAGGAACCGCGGCCGCCGAGATAAGCGCCGTACCAGGCGAGGCCGCGGCGGGGGAGTTCGTCCTTCCAGGTCCAGACGCGTTGCTCGTTCTCGCCCATGCCGCTGCCGAACGGTTCGTCGTCCTCGTCGGCGACCGCCTCCCACAGTGACGGAGCGATCGGCTTCGGCGCAGGGAAGAGCAGCGCGAAGCCGACGTCGTCGATGAACTTGCCGGCCCGCTCCACCGAGCCGATCCGGCGACCACGGACCCACCAGCGCCGAGCGAGTTCTACTGCAGAAGGCATCTACTGATCATCCTGTTCCAGGTGGGCATCGAGGCGTCGAGGCGGCAGTTGCCACCCAAGGAATATAGATCCGCCCTGGTCAGGCTGCCCGCGATGAGGAGCGCGAGAGCTTTCGGTGGGCCGGTTCGGTGTCAGGATGGCGGGGTGGAGTCCTACCTCGAGCGGGCGCCGGTGGCGGCATTGGCGGGGGTGGTGCGGACTGTGTGGATCCAGCGCACCGGCCCGACGGCGTACGCGCAACGGCATTTGCCGACCGGCGGTGTGGAGCTTCACTTTCCGATCGGTGGGCGGCCGCAGTTGCTCGGTCCGTTGACCGGTGCGGAGGTCGAGATCATCCCGGCGCACACCACGATCGTCGGCGTGCGGTTCCAGCCGGGCACTCCGCCGCCGCTGCCGACAGTGCTCGACGATCTGGTGGACCAGCGGCTCGGGCTGGCTGACTTGTGGCGCGGATCGGCGGATCGTCTCGCGGAGGCGATGGCATTGGCCGGTACGCCGGAACGGGCGCTCGGGATCTTGCAGGCCCACTTGGTCCAGGCGTTTCGCAGTTCGGACTCCGATCGCTTGGTGCGTGCGGCGGTCCAGGCGCTGATGCCGTGGCAGCCGGTCAACATCGACGCGCTGGCCAACCACCTCGCACTCTCCAGCAGCCAACTGCGCCGCCGGTGCCTGCAATCGGTCGGGATGACGCCCAAGGTGCTGCAGCGGACGCTGCGATTCCAGGGATTCCTCGCGCTGTTCCAGGCCGGTGCGGCAGCGTCCGGTCGGCGCGGAGCCGACGGCACAGCGGGGCTGGCGATCGACGCGGGGTACGCCGACCAGGCCCACCTCAGTCGGGAATGCCTCCGCTTGACCGGCCTGACGCCACGGGAGTTCCTCGGCGCGAACGCCGACCGCTGCGCCTGCGACCACGACCACTCGGCGTCGTACCGGACCTACCTCGCCAGTCGTCCGGTGCCTGAGCTTGCGCGATTTGTTCAAGATTCGGCCGGCCGGAAGCTCGTAGTTTCGGGGGCGTGACAGAGCTCATCGATCGCCTCGACGGCGAACTGTTCAGTCCGGACTCACCGGGGTACGACGCGGTTCGCCGACCGGTGAATGTGGCGTTCCAGGGCCGGCGCCCGAAGTACGTCGTACGGTGCCGCTCGGTCGCCGACGTCGTCGCCGCGCTGGCCTTCGCGCGTGCCACCAGTGAGCGTCTCGTCCCCCGTGGCGGCGGGCACTGCTTCGCGGGCCGGTCTTCGACAGACGGGATCGTGCTCGACCTGTCGGGCCTCGACGGCATCTCGGTGGCTGCGGACGGGACCGCGACCATCGGGGCCGGTGTCCGGCTCGGGCAGCTCTATGCGGCGTTGCATGCGGAGGGTCGGACCATCCCCGCGGGGTGTGGTCCGACTGTGGGCATCGCTGGTCTCACGCTTGGTGGCGGTATCGGTCTGCTGGGCCGCAGGTACGGGCTGACCTGCGACCACCTGGTCGGGGCTCAGGTGGTCCTCGCCGACGGCAGCGTCGTGGACTGCGACGAGGACCACGAACCCGAGCTGTTCTGGGGTCTGCGGGGTGCGGGTGGCGGTCAGTTCGGGGTGGTCACCGTACTGCGGTTCGCCACCGTCCCGGAGCCGACGGCGACCTACCTCGTGGCGCGCCTGCCGATCACGGCACCCGAGGAACTGGTGGCGACGTGGCAGACCTGGGCGCCGGACGCGCCGGACGACCTCACGGTCAAACTCGTCGTCGCAGCGGAACCAGGCCGGCCCCTCGAGCTGACGCTCATCGGCGCGTCGCTGCTGGCAGAAGGACCGACTCGATCGCTTCTGCGGGAGTTCGCGGAACCTTCCGCGCTGGAGGTGCGCAGGATGCCGTACAGCCTGTTGAAGGAGGCGTTCGACGATCCGCGCGGGCTGCCCGCGATCCGGCTGAGATCGGAGTACTTCTCGCGGTCGATGACCCCGGGGACTGTCGCTGCTCTACTGGGGGCGCTTGACGGCGGCGACGGCCCGCGTGAGCTGAACCTCCACGCGATGGGTGGCGCCTACGGCCGGGTTGCCGAGGACGCCACTGCCTTTGCCCACCGCAACGAGCGCTTCCTGCTCGAGCACGTCGGCGCGGTCACCGATCCGTGGGTGGACGTCTCCTGGTCGATCGCTCACCCGGAGGGGTCCGGACGCGTCTACCCCAACTTTCCCGATCCGGCGCTCGACGACTGGGCCACGGCGTACCACGGGGGCAATTACGCCAGGTTGCAGGCGATCAAGCGCGCCTATGACCCGGATCGGTTCTTCGACTTCCCGCAAGCCATCTGAAGGAGAGCAATGAGCAAGGTCTTGAGTGCTCTGTCCGTCTCGGTGGACGGCTACATCACCGGCCGCGATCCCGGCGAGGGGCGCGGGCTCGGTGACGGATCGATGCTGTTCGACTGGTACTTCGACGGGGACACGCCGAGTCAGGTGTTCGACGGGTTCAAGCTGAGCGAACCCAGCGCCCGAGTGTTCGACGTCGCGGCCGCGCGGGTCGGTGTGAGCCTCGTCGGCCGCAACACCTACGACGATTCCGGCTGGATCAACGGCGGAACCCCGCACCCGGACGCACCACTGGTCCTCCTCACCCATCACCCGTTGCCGGAGGAGCGGGAGCGGCAGACGGTCGTCACGACCGGGATCGAGGACGCCGTGGCGGCGGCTCGTGAGCTTGCCGGTGGCAAGGATGTCGCTCTGATGGGTGGTGGCGTGGTGACGGCGGCACTGGCCGCGGGGCTCGTTGACGAGCTGATCCTGCATCAGATCCCGATCCTGCTCGGCGCCGGCAGGCCGTACTTCCAATCGCTGCCGGAGCACGTGAAGCTCCGGCTCATCGAGGCCGTGCCGGCACCGGGTGTGACGCATCTGCACTACGAGGTCGTCCGATGATCCTCGTCACGGGAGGACTGGGCATGATCGGCGCCCACACAGCTCGCGCGCTGGTGGACCTCGGCGAGGAGGTGGTCGTCACGACGTACCGGCGTACCGAGGTGCCGTCCTTCCTTGACGGGAAGGTCGCGGTGGAATCGCTCGATGTGACCGACCGGGACGCGTTCCTTGCTCTCGGCAAGCGTTATGAGATCAGCGACATCGTCCACCTGGCCGGCACGATTCCCGGCGAGGATCCGGTCGGCTTCTTCCGTGCGGACCTGGCCGGGCTGCTCAATGCGCTGGACGCCGCCCGGAGTTGGGGCGTCCGGAGATTCGCCGTGGCGAGCAGCATCGGTGTCTACATCGGGCGGAACGAGATTCCCTGGCACGAGGAGCTCGACCTGCCGTCGGCGGACCTGCCGCATCTGATCATCGCCTTCAAGAAGGCGGTCGAGCCGATCACCACGCACAGCCTTCGAGGCACCGGTGTCGAGCCGGTGCTGCTGCGGATCGGCAGCATCTGGGGACCGCTGATGGACCCCGAATCCGCGTTCAGCCCGCGGCCGCCGTACATCAGCGCCGTCCTCCGCGGCGAGAAACCACAAGCCCTGTACGCCGACGACGGCGGCGACTGTTGCTACGCCCCCGACGCCGGCCGCGCGATCGCCTTGCTGACAACAGCGGAGACCCTGCGGCACGAGATCTACAACGTCTCCAACGGCCGACCGTCCACCTACCGCGAGTTCGTGGACGCCGTCCAGGCGGCGGTTCCCGACGCTCAGGCCAACTTGCTGCCAGGCCGGCAGAACGGGCCTGGCGACGATCCGTACCTCGACATCACCCGCCTCACCGAGGAGACCGACTTCAAGCCTGCCTTCGACACCACCGCGGCCGTCGCCGACTACATCAGTTGGCGCACAAGCAATCCCCGTTGAGAGTTTCTGCTGTTCGGTACTGTGAAGAAGATGACCACGCTGCAGGTGACGCAGGAGCCGACCGGGGGAGTGGCCGGGTGGGCTATCGACTTGATGGAGAAGCTGGGGGCGCCGGGGGCCGGGCTCGCGGTGGCGCTGGAGAATCTGTTTCCACCGTTGCCGAGTGAGGTGATCCTGCCGCTGGCGGGATTCGCGGCTGCGCGGGGTGATCTCGGGCTGGTCAGTGCGATCGTCTTCACCACGCTCAGCTCGGTCGTGGGGGCGCTGGCTCTGTACGGCGTGGGCGCGGTGCTTGGGCGGGATCGGACCCGCGGGCTGGCCGCGAGGCTGCCGTTGATGAAGGTCGAGGATGTCGACAAGGCCGAGGCGTGGTTCGGTAGGCACGGGCCGAAGGCGGTGCTGATCGGCAGGTTGGTGCCCGTCGTGCGGAGCCTGATCTCCGTGCCTGCCGGGGTGGAGCGGATGCGGGTGGCGGTCTTCTTGGCGCTGACCGCGGTTGGCAGCCTGGTCTGGAACTCCGCACTGATCGTCGCCGGGCACCAACTCGGGGAGAAGTGGCACCTGGTCGAGTCGTCGATCGGGGTGTTCCAGTGGGTCGTGGTGGCCGGTGCGGTGCTCGCGGTCGGCTGGTTCGTCACGGTGAAGATCCGGGCGAAGGCGGAGCCGGACAGATCATGAGAGTCCGGCCCAGGTGTTCGGTATCTGAGAAAGTCAAGTGAACCGCTAGACTTTGGCTAGGCTCGGAGTCTCACCCCCGAACCGCTGGGAGCTGTCCCCGATGCCATCGATCGCTTTCGAGCCCCGGATCGTGCCCGATCCGCCGGTCTGGCCACAATCAGTCGTCACCGTGGTCGGCAATCCCAAACCAGGTTCCCGGACCGCGGCAGCCGCCGCCTCCGTGGCCGAACTGCTGGCCGGCGAGCTCGGTACGCCGTACCGGATCACCGAGTTGGTCGACCTCGTCACGTTCGCCCCCGCGATCTTCCAGGGGGAGGCGGCCGCTGAGGCGGACCGGACCGCGCTGGACGATGCCGTCGACCTGGCCTCATCTGCGTCGGTGCTGGTGCTCGCGACGCCGGTCTACAAAGGCAGCTACACCGGGCTGCTGAAGAGCTTTCTCGATGTTCTGCCGCATCAGGCGCTCGCGGGTTCGGTCGTCGTACCGGTGACGGTGTCGGCCGCGCCAAGCCACAAGTTGCTGGCCGACATCCACCTGCGACCGGTCCTCGCCGAACTCGGCGCCAGCGTGCCGACGCCCGCGGTCGCGCTGGAAGAACGCGACCTGGAGGATCTCCAGCTCGCGGTGTCCGCGTGGGTTCGCAAGCACGCGGGGTTGATCCAGGCCACGACGATCGCCTTGCAGCCGGTTCCGGAGCCGAATCCGGTCAAGTGATGAGGACCTGCTCCACCGAAGTGGAGCAGGTCCTCGGAGGCGTGCGGCGGATGTCTCACCGCAGGCCACCAGCCGCCGCGGGGGATGGTCAGTCGGCGCGAGCGGCTGCTTCGGCCGGGCGGGTGCGCAGGGTGGCGACCGCCGGTAGCAGGATCGAGGAGAAGGTGAGCGTTGCGGCGACGCCGATGATGACCAGATAGATCCACAGCGGTCCACTCGGCACTGCCGAGGTGGAAACCGTTGCGCTGAAGGGGATCAGCGTTGCCAGCGCCACCAGCGTTCCGAGGATGATGCCGGCCAGGGCCACCAGGAAGCTCTCGGTGGTGAGCATCCGTAGTACCTGGCCACGGGTGGAGCCGGTGAGACGTTGCAGACCGAGTTCGCGCCGACGACGCACGGTCGCCGAGGCGAGAGTGTTCACGATCGAGACGGCCGTGTAGGCGATCAGCATGCCGACCAGCAGGTAGTTCACCCAGGCCTGCGTCTTGAGATCCGCGCTGTTCCCGGCGATCAAGGCGTCCCGATCGGAGACCTGTACGCCGGGATGCCTGGCCGCGAGCGCTTGCAGTGGACCGTTGATCTCGGCACCGGTCTTGGCCCGGACCAAGAGCTGCTTGGCCAGCCGGTCCGTGGTGTGCGTGGCCAGCAGCTCGGCCGGCAGCACGATGCTCTCGTAGCCGCGGTCGGCCGCGAAGGTCGCCACGACCCGCAGGTCCACGTGCGCCCCGTCGCCAAGGGTCATCTTGATCGTCGATCCGACGCCTCGCCCGATCTTCGAGGCGACGTAGTCGGGCAACGCGACCGTCGTACCGGCCAGCCCTTCCAGCGATCCCGAGGTGACCTTCACCGGCGCGGCACCATCATTGCCCTGGGCACTGATTCCTCGCAGCGGTGCGCCGTCCTCGTCGAAGGGTGCGTTCCGCGGCTCGTCGATGACTCCGGTGCTGGTCACGTACGCCGAAGCGCTCGCGACCCCCGGCTGTTTGCGAACCTCACCGAGCAGCGCGGGATCGAGTCCGCCCGCGGTGGAGACCAGGACCGCGTCCGCCCGCAGTTCCTTGGTGAACGCCTTCTCGGACGCGTGCACCTGCGTGGTCTGCATGTAGATGTTCGAGGTGGAGATCCCGACCGCGAGCATCACCGGCATCACCGCGGCCGACATCGCCACCGATCGCGCCGTGACATTGAGGATCGCGAGCCGCCCGTTCACCCGGCTGACGGCGTACAGGGGCCAGCGGAGGACCGCCAGCACCGCCTTGGTCCAGAACGGGCCGAGCAACGCGATCCCGATCGCCCAGCAGAGGACGGCCGGCCCGGCGGTCGCACCGGCGAGTGGGCCGGTCATCACTGCCACCGTGACGATCACCAGCGCCAGACCGCCACCGGTGAACAGCAGCCCGAACACGAGCCGCACCCAGCCGAACCACTTGCGCTGCAAGCCGGCTTCGAGCAACGCCTCGACCGGACGGATCTTCGCGGACTTGCGGGCGGCGATCAGAGCGGCACCGATGGCAGCCAGTACCGCGGCGCCCGCACCGGCCGCGAACGGGATCAGGCCCTGGCGGTACTCGACGGCCGCCGAGGCGACCCCGTTCGCCGCCAGCCGGTCGAACAGGAACCGGCCGAGCCACAACCCCGGCACCGTCCCGACCACCACGGCCGGCAGCGACACCAGCATCGCCTCACCGAGAATCATCCGCCGGACCTGGCCCGGCGTCGTACCGATGCCGCGCAACAGAGCGAATTCGCGCTCGCGGTGCTGTGCCGACAGCGCCAGCGTGGAGGCGACCACGAACATCATCGTCATCGCCGCGATCCCGCCGAACGACCCGGCGATCGAGATCAGCGCGGTCTGGAAGGTCGCCGCGTCGGGATGCTCGGCCGATCCGCGGTCGACGCCGCTCATCACGGTGACGTCGCCGATGGCCTTCAGGTGCTTCTTCACCTCTTTCAGATCGGTGCCTGGAGCAACCAGTACGCCGATCGCCGCATAGGTCCCCGGTCGCCCGGACAGCCGCGACGCCTCGTCGTTGGAGAAGAACGTGTGCCCAGCGGGCCCTTGCGCAATACCCCGGACTACGAACGGCGTCGGCCGGCCCTGAGCCAGCAAGGTGACCTTGCTGCCCACCTTGGCGTGCACGGCAGCGGCGGTCGAAGCGTCCAGAACGACCTCGTTCGCGCGGGCTGGCGCAGTACCGGATTGCAGCTTGTACGGCGCCAAGCGGGCCGACGACCAGTCGTGGCCCTGTCCGCCGGCACCGTTCGCCAGCAGCGGAGCCGGGAAGGTCAGCGAGCCGATCGCGTCCTTGACTCCGGCCACCGACCGGATCTTGGGCAGCAACGAGGCGTCGAGGTCGACCTGCTCGGTGAGTGGGGTGGCGTCCTCGGCTCCGGGCCGGAGATGAGTTTGCTTGCCGGTGACAACCAGGTCGGCAGCGGCCAGCCGCTGCGGCGGAACGTTCGACCGGATGCCGGTCTCCAGCAGACCACCGCAGGCCATCACGATCGCGGTACCGAAGACGACGGCCACGAAGGTCGCGATGAAACCGTTCTTGCGGAATCTCAGGGTGCGTACGGCCAGTCGCATCATCGGACGACCGCCCGCAGCCTCGCGGCGGCCCGCGCGCCGAGGTGGGTCAACCGGTCGGCGACCTGCTCGGCCGTCGGCGCGACCAGGCTGCCCGCGAGCATCCCGTCGGCGAGGAAGACCACCTGGTCGGCGTACGAGGCGGCGACCGGGTCGTGGGTCACCATCACGACGGTCTGGCCCTGCGTGCGGACCGGCTCGCGGAGGAGTTCGAGCACGTCCGCGGCGGTCTGGGTGTCCAGCGCGCCGGTCGGCTCGTCGGCGAAGATCACCGCGGGCCGGGCGACCAGCGCGCGGGCGATGGCGACGCGTTGCTGCTGGCCACCGGACAGTTCGCCGGGACGGTTCTTGTGCTTGTCACCGAGGCCTACCCGGTCGAGGACCTCGCGGACCTGGGCACGGTTGGTCCGGCGGCCGTCGAGTTCCTGCGGCAGCGTGACGTTCTGCCAGACGGTCAACGCCGGCAGCAGGTTGAACGACTGGAAGACGAAGCCGATCCGCTCGCGGCGGAGTTCGGTCAACTGGCGCTCGTTCAGGTCGGCCAGCGGCTGGTCGTCGATGACGACGGTGCCCGACGTCGGCCGGTCGAGGCCGGCCGCGCAGTGCAAGAAGGTGCTCTTGCCGGACCCGGACGGGCCCATCACCGCGGTGAACGTCCCGCGGCCGAAGCTGATGCTGACGCCGCCCAGCGCGACGAGGGTGTTACCGCCCTTGCCGTAGACCCGGCGGACGTCTTGCAGAACGACCGAATCATCGGTCCTGGTGGTCTCTTGCTTGCGCCTCATGGCTACCCCTTGCGTACATCCCGACTGACGAGATCGACGCTACGGAGAGTCGGCGGCGCTCCCCAGGGAGCTGAGTAGCCGATCGGGGGTAGGCCTAGCACCCCTATTCGAGGCATACGAGGATGGTTACGACAGAGCGTCCAGCTCGCGCAGCAGGTGACGCCGGACCCGGCGCGACCTCTGCTCGTTCTCCGGCCCGTCGTAGCCTCTGGGTGTCGCCTCGATCACCATGATCAGGTAGAGATACACGCGATAGAGCGCAAGCAGCTCTCGATCCACCGGAGCGCCGTATCCCTCGAGCAGGTCGTCGTCCAGCTCGCTGAACAAGGTGAGCGAGACGAACTCGGCCGTCGGGTCACCCCAGAACGCCCGCTCGCCGTCGATCAGCCCGGTGATCCGGCCGTCCTCGACGAGGATGTTGCCGTCCCACAGGTCGAAATGGATCAGCGAGGCGGTCTGTACGCCGAGGAGCTTTTCCCTGCGGGCCAAGACCTTGGCGCGGATCTGCTCGGCGCGGCAGGGGAGCTCGACGTCGAAGTGGGAGGCGTCGCGGAGGATGTCGTCGATCATCGCCAGGAACGCCTTGTCCCAGCTGTCGACGAGTCCCTTTTGCGGATAGCCGAATCCGCCGTTGGTGATCTTGTGCAACTCGGCGACCAGGCCGCCGAGGTCGCGGCGAAGGCGGGGACGGTCGAGCGGTTCGGTCGCCGAGAACCACGTCGTACCGGGCAGTGCGGTCATCAGCAGGAAGTCGTCGCCGGCGTGAACGACCTCCGGTACGGGGACCTTGCCGCGGGCGGCTCGGTAGAACTCGGTCTCGGTCTGAATCAAGCCTTGTTCATAGGAAAGAACCGGCGCTGCGGGGTCGGGGGACAGCTTCAACATCAGGTCCCCGGCCGGCCGCAGGATCCGGTAGACGGTGTTGAAGGTGCCCTCGCTCAATTCCTCGTACGCCGTGACGCCGGTGGCCGGGTCGATCCCGGCTTCGGCGAGGAGCTTGTCCAGTCCGGCGTCGTCGAGTTGCCGCTTGTTGCTCATCTGAGTCCTTTGCTGCGCAGGAGGTTTCGGCCACCGACGCGACCGGGTGGCGAAAGGTGGGGATCACTTCAGCAGGGCGCTGAGACCGATGCTGAAGGAGCGCGGCGAGACGTCGCCGAGCAGCAGGCGCTGGAGCAGGAAGCCGGGGACGAGGGCGAAGAGCACCTGGCCGATGTAGTCGGGGTCCGCGTCGGCCCTGATCGTGCCGTCGGCCTGGCCGCGCTCGGCGACGGCGACGAACTTGCGGCGGAGCAGGGCGTACTTCTCCCGCGCGATGCCGGCGATCGCGTCGTTGTGCATCGCCTCGGCCCAGGCCTGCAGGGCGACTCTGGTGACGTCGCCGCCGGGTTGCTCCGCGATCTGGACGACGTGCTCGAGGGTTGCTTCCAGCGCGGCCACGGGGGTGAGGGGCTGGTCGCTCGCGAGGATGTTCTCGAAGAGTTTGTCGACGGTGCTGAGTGCCTGGTCGGCGATGGCCGCGACCAACTCGTCCTTGCTCTTGAAGTAGCCGTAGACGGCGCCGGCGGACAGCCCGGACTCGCGGATGACGTCGGCCATCGTCGTCTTGTGGAAGCCCTGCTCGATCGCGCACCGGCGGGCCGCGGCGACGATCTGGTCGTACCGGGCGGCGCGGTGTTCGACGGTGACCTTCGGCATGACCGAAACGTAAAACGAATGCCCGTTCTTGACAAGTCACCAAGCCGAGTCTGTAATAAAGAACGAACATTCGGTTTGAGAGAGGGAGTCCCGGAATGTCTGAGCCACTCGGTGGGCAATCGGGTGCGGAGGAGCGGCGGCCGCCGGTGGTGGTTGTGGTCACCCTGCTGACCGCTGTTCTCACGGTCTTGCTGATCGCGTTCGCGTGGCCGGCCGCCCGGTCCGAGCCGCGCGACCTGCCGCTGGCCGTGGCGGGTCCGGATGCCGCGGTCGCGCAGGTGAGCGCAGGCCTGGAGAGGGCCCGCCCCGGCGGCTTCGAGATCAAGGCGATGGCCGACCGCGGCGCTGCCGTCCGGTCGATCGAGGATCGGGACGTGTACGGCGCGATCGTGCTCGACCCGCAGAACCCCGAGGTGCTGACCGCATCCGCAGGCAGCCCGGCGGTGGCCCAGATCCTGACCCAGGTCGCGGCCGGCCTGGCTGCCCAGAACGGCGGGGTCGCACCGAAGGTGACCGACATCGTGCCGCTGCCGAAGGACGACCCCCGCGGAGCCGGTCTGGCGGCCGGGGCACTGCCGCTGGTGCTGGGCGGAATCATTGGCGCCGCCGCCTTGATTCAACTCCTGAAAAAAGAGCAGAACCGGGTGCCCGCTGCGATCACCTTTGCGGTCACCGGCGCACTCGCGCTGACCGCGGTGCTCCAGTTCTGGCTCGGCTCGCTCGAAGGCAACTACTTCGCCAACGCGAGCGTGATCGCCCTGTCGATCGCAGCGATCAGCCTCACCCTGCTCGGCCTCGAGTGGCTGCTCGGCGTCGCCGGACTGGCCCTCGGCGGAGCCACCATGATGCTGCTCGGCAACCCGTTGTCGGGTCTCACCAGCGCACCGGAGATGCTGCCGACCGGCTGGGGCGCGCTCGGCCAGTTCCTGCCGCCCGGAGCCGCCGGTACGGCGTTGCGCTCGGTCAGCTTCTTCGACGGGGCCGGCTCGGGGCGGCCGTTCGTAGTACTCGGGTGCTGGCTGGTGCTCGGCCTGGTGCTGTGCGGGCTCGGTGCTGCCCGCGACCGCAACCGGCGACCCGCAGTACACGGGCGTCACGAGGCGTCGGCCGTCACGGTCTGACCCGAGGGTCCCGAACCCGTTCATGAGCCGTTGACAACGCGGTGACCGGATCGTTACGAACCGGTCGCCGCGCAGTCGCGTTCTTGCGGGGACAACGTTGTCTACAAACCATTGACTTCACTGGTCCGCGCCTCCTACGGTCACGGGAAAGCCCGACGGGTTTGAGCGGTGGTACCGGGATGACAACGATTGCCCGAAGGTGGACGTGATGGTGATGAAGAACGGTTTCAAGCGGGCGGGTGTACTCGCCGTCGGCGCACTCCTGCTGGGCGTCTCCGCCTGCAGTCAGGGGTCGACTACCAAGACGCCCGAAGCGGGCGGTCAGAGCTCCGGTCCGGCGAACATCAAGATCGCCTACCAGCAGTGGGGCCCCGGCACGGTGATGAAGAACTTCCTCACCGGCGCCAAGACGGAGTACGAGGCGGCCAACCCCGGCTCGAAGGTCGAGATCGTCCCGGTCGTGGCCAGCGAGAACGACTACTACACGAAGATCCAGCTGATGATGCGCTCGCCCAACACGGCGCCGGACATCGTCTACGAGGACACCTTCCTGATCAACTCCGACATCACCGCGGGCTACCTGCGGCCGTTGGACGACTACATCAAGAACTGGTCGGACTGGAACCAGTTCGAGGAGACCGCCAAGGGCGCCGCGAAGGGCCAGGACGGCAAGGTGTACGGCGTACCGGACGGCACGGACACCCGCGCGCTCTGGTACAACAAGCAGCTGTTCGCCAAGGCAGGCCTGCCCGCGAACTGGCAGCCGAAGACCTGGGACGACGTGCTGAACACCGCTCGCACGATCAAGTCCAAGGTGCCCGGCGTGATCCCGCTGAACGTCTACTCGGGCAAGCCGATGGGTGAGGCGTCGGCCATGCAGGGCTTCGAGATGCTGCTCTACGGCACGAAGGACACCCTGTACAACTACGACCAGAAGAAGTGGGTCGTCGGCAGCCAGGGCTTCAAGGACTCGCTGAACTTCATCAAGACCGTCTTCACCGAGGGCCTGGCCCCGCAGCCGAAGCAGTCGCTCGATCCCAACTGGGGCAACAAGGTCGGCAGCGACCTGCTGCCGAACTCCAAGCTCGCGATCGCGCTCGACGGCTCCTGGCTCTACAACAACTGGCTGAAGACCGGCGCGAAGCCGTGGCCGCAGTGGTCCGAGGTGCTCGGCCAGACCGCGATGCCGACCCAGGACGGCAGCGGCAAGGGCAAGGTCAGCCTCTCCGGCGGCTGGACCTGGGCGATCCCGGCCAAGTCGAAGTCGCCGGACGCGGCCTGGAAGTTCATCCAGTCGCTGCAGACCCAGAAGAACGCGACCAAGTACGCCACCGACGGTGCGCAGATCGCGGTCCGCAAGGACGTCGCCGCCGACGCCGGGTACAAGTCGTCGTCGAAGAGCACCCAGTTCTTCACCGACCTGGTCTCGGTCACCGTCTACCGGCCCGCGCTGCCGGAGTACCCCAAGGTCTCCAACGAGATCATCACCGCGATGGAAGCCGTGATGACCGGTCAGTCGACACCGGACAAGGCGGCGACGAACTACGACGACGCGGTCGAGGGCATCGTCGGCGGCAAGGACAAGGTCACCACCTCGAGCAACTGAGCAGCGCCGCTACCCCCTCGAAAGGGACTTCTCAGTGACGACTTCTGCTACCGCGGTACCCGTTCCGGCCGGTCGAAAGGCCGGCCGGAACGGCCGCCCGCGCGGCGCCAACTTCGTGAAGATGATGCCGTTGGCGCCGGCCATCGGACTGATGCTGGTCTTCCTGGCCGGCCCGATCCTGTACTGCGTCTACGCCGCGTTCACCAACATGGCGCTGACCGGCACCGGTGCGGCCAACGTGAAGTTCGTCGGTCTCGACAACTTCCGCAAGGCCTTCGGCAGTTCGGCGTTCACCAACTCGATCTGGCTCACCCTGGTCTTCACGCTGATCTCCGCGATCATCGGCCAGAACACCCTCGGACTCGGCCTGGCGCTGCTGATGCGCCGCTCGCACCGGCTGGTGCGGAACTTCGTCGGGACCGCGGTGATCGGTGCCTGGGTGCTTCCGGAGATCGTCGCGGCGTACCTGCTGAGCGCGTTCTTCAACGACGACGGCACGCTCAACGTGATCCTGCACAAGGTCGGCCTGCCTGGTCAGGACTGGTTGTACGCGGCACCGATCATCGCGGTGTCGATCGCGAACATCTGGCGCGGTACGGCGTTCTCGATGCTGGTCTACTCGGCCGCGCTGAGCGAGGTACCGAAGGAGATCGAGGAATCGGCCGAGATGGACGGCGCGGGCGGCTGGCGCCGGCTGGTGTTCGTGACGGTGCCGATGATCTCGCGCGCGATCATGACCAACCTGATGCTGATCACGCTGCAGACGCTGAGCGTCTTCGGCCTGATCTACGCGATGACCCGGGGTGGACCCGGGACCAAGAGCCAGACTCTTCCCCTGTACATGTACGAGCAGGCGTTCAGCTTCTCGCAGATCGGCTACGGCACCGCGATCGCCTTGGTGATGCTGGCCATCGGCGCGGTCTTCTCGCTGATCTACCTACGTGGACTGAACTCGGAGGCCGCATGATCGCCCGCGACCGGATCAGCAAGCTGACCGCCAATCTGATCCTGCTTGCCCTCGGCATCCTTTTCGTCCTGCCGTTGCTCTGGGTGCTGTTCGCCTCGGTCAACCGGACCGCCGGCCTGCGGGTCGAGCTGCCGACCAGCCCGACTTTCGCGAATTTCAAAGCGGTGCTGAACACCACCACGACGTACCGGCCCGTGCTGAACGGTCTGGTGCTGTGCGGCGGGGCAGCGTTGCTGACGATGGTGTGTGCGGTGCTGGCGGCCTATCCGTTGTCCCGGTTCAAGACGAAGTTCAACCGGCCGTTCTTGCTGACGGTGTTGTTCTGCACGGGATTGCCGATCACCGCGGTGATGGTGCCGGTCTATGGCCTGTTCGTGCAGCTGAACCTGGTGGACACCCTCGGCGGGACGATCATGTTCATGGCGACCTCGTCGCTGCCGTTCGCGATCTGGCTGACGAAGACGTTCATGGACGGCGTACCGATCTCGCTGGAGGAAGCAGCGTGGGTGGACGGCGCGAGCAACATGAAGGCGCTCCGCCGGATCGTCCTGCCGCTGATGTGGCCGGGGATCGCGGTCGTGCTGATCTTCACCTTCATCGGGATGTGGGGAAACTTCTTCGTCCCGTTCATGCTGCTGCTGTCCCCTGAACGGCTGCCGGCCTCGGTGAGCATCTTCACCTTCTTCGGCCAGTACGGCGAACCCAACTACGGCCAACTCGCGGCGTACTCGCTCATCTACACGACTCCGGTCCTGCTGCTTTACCTGTTGCTGAGCCGCAAACTGGGCGGCGCTTTCGCTCTGGGCGGCGCGATCAAGGGCTAGTACTGCGTACTTCGCGTGCCGCGCCGGTTCTTCGGAGCCGGCGCGGTTCGCGTGCGGAACGGACTTGACCCTGACGTCGCGTGAGGGCTCAGGGTGAGGGGTATGGCTGATCACTTTCCTGCTTTTGAGTTGAGCCCTGTTCCTGCGCCGGCGGTCGATGCGGTGGCGCCTGAGGTTCATCGGGGCATCTACGGGATGCCGATGTTCGTGACGCTGCCGACGGCGGATCTCGTTGCTTCCGTCGACTTCTGGATGCAGGGGCTGGGGTTCATCGATCTGTTCACGATTCCCGGCCGGATGACGCATCTTCGGCGCTGGGCGTTCCAGGATGTGCTGGTGGTGCCGGGTGAGCAACCGGCCGCGGCGCCCGCGGCGAGCGTCAGCTTCGCGTGCGTGCTTGGCCAGCTCGACGAGATCGCGGCGGCCTGTGAGGAGGTGTCCCCGGGCTGCACCACGGGGCCGCGGCCGACGCCTTGGAACACTGTTGACCTGGAGGTCATCACTCCCGAGAACACCCGGGTCGTCCTGACGGCTGCCCGTCCGCTCGACCCCGACAGCGCCGAAGCGAAGAATCTTGCCGCTGTCGGAATCGAGACTCCGCGGGTGTGAGCACGACGACGCCGGGGAGGCGAGGCGGGACGGCGTACGGGGCGGTGCGTGGCGTGGCTGGCAGACTGAGCGTTGTGACGAAGGGGGTCGACGCGGTGCCGTCCGACGGGTTGACCGTCGGGGCGGCGGCATCGCTGGTCGGCGTGACCGTGCGGACTCTGCACCACTGGGATGCGATGGGACTCGTCAGCCCGTCCGAGCGCACCGCCGGCGGCTACCGGCTCTACTCCGCGACCGACATCGCCCGCATCCACAGAGTGCTCATCTATCGAGAGCTCGGCCTGCCTCTCGACGGCATCGCCGACCTCCTCGAGGCTCCGGCGACCGAACCGTTGGTCGAGCAGCGCGCACAACTCGTCGAACGCATCTCCCGCCTGCAGGAGATGGTCGCGGCCGTCGACCGGCTGATCGAAGCCAAGAACGCCGGTCTCCTGCTGACCGCGGAGGAACAGGTCGCCATCTTCGGCCGCGACTGGCAGCCGTCCTGGGTCGCCGGCGCCCGCGAGCGCTGGGGCGAGACGGATCAATGGGCCCAGTACGCCGAACGTTCGGCGGAGATGACCACCGAGGACTGGAAGCAGGTCGCGGCGAGCATCTCAACTCTCGACGAAGACCTGGCCGCGGCGAAACGCGCGGGAGTCGTTGCCGGCAGCACCGAAGGCAACGCGCTCGCCGAACGGCACCGAGCGTCCATCGGCGCGTTCTTCGACTGCACCCACTCGATGCATGTGTGCCTTGGTCGCAAGTACGTGGCCGATGCTGGGTTCACCGCCCACTACGACGCCTTCGAGCCGGGTCTCACGCTGTGGTTACGCGATCTCATCAACGCCAATGCCGTTGCCAACGGCATCGACCCCGAAACCGCCACCTGGTCGTGAGGTTCGCGCCCTTGGCTGTGGAAGCATCAGGTGGTGCTGGCGGCCAGCAGAACGAAGACCAGGATGGCGCCGCCGATGAGGAAGAGGGCCAGGAAGACGGTGCCGATGATGCCGGTGATCTGGCCGCCCACCGCCATGCCGCGGTTGTTGTAGACGCCGGGGTTGGCGTCGATCTCGCGGAGCGCCTGGTTCGCCTTCCACCACGCGAAGGGCGACGCGATCAGCACGAAGGTGCAGAGACCGACGAGCCCGAGGACCAGAGAGACGGTCGCGTTCGAGTTGTCGCGCAGCACGCCGTACGCCGGTTGCTGATCCGGGTAGCCGGGCTGGAGCGGGTAGCGAGTCGGCTCGGGACCGGGGTTGGGCGTCCCGGAGTACGGGGGGTCGTCCTGGGGGCGCTCGTACGACATCGGGTCTCCTCTACTCCGGCCAAGGGAGGCCTGAACAAGGATGATCTCAGTTCGGAGGGTGATGGTGCCCCGGTCGCCGAGTTGGCTGGTCGTGGTCTTCGGTCGTCAGGAGATCGACGGCGCGAGATACGTCAACGCGTAGCTGTCGCCGGCACGGGTCACGCGGGCGATACCGGGTGAGTCCAGATGCGCGCCGGCGACGAAGTAGCCCGGCTTGACGAGTTGTTCGAGCAGGGTGGCTCGGGCCGCACGCGCCTGAGTCTGGTCGCCGTCGAATTCCCACGCGACGTTCGGTTGGTCGAACTGCAGTGACGGCACGTGCACGGTGTCGCCCCAGACCAGAAGATGCCCTGTGCTGCTCTGGACGTCGAAGACGGTATGGCCGGGCGTGTGGCCCGCGGTCGGGACAGCTGTGAGCCAGCCGTTGATGGCAACCTCGGCCTCGATCGGCACGACGCGGTCGCGGACCGGCTCCAACCGGTCGGTGAACACCGACTTGTCACCGGCTCCGATCCACACCCGCTCAAGGCGCGGGAACGCCTCGGAACCGTCCGGTGCGATCAGTCCGTGGACGTGGTCCCCGTGCCTGTGAGTGATGGCGACGTCGGTGATGTCGTCGCGCTCGATGCCGGCCTCGCTCATGGCGTCGTAGAGCGATCCCATCGTGGGCTCCAACGCGTTGGATGCGCCGGTGTCGACGAGCACAGACTGCGTGCCGTCGCTGATGCAGAAGGCGTTGACGGACAACCGTAGGTTGCCCTCGGCAAGCGGGACGGTATCCGGGACCGGATCAAGCGGGCTCCCGGTCTCGTCGCGCAGCCGCGTCGGCGGCATGTCGAGGTAGCCGTCCCGCAAACAGACCACCCGCAGGTCGCCGAATTCGAAGAGAGCGTGCCGCCGACCGGCCGAGATGAAACGCATAGATCCTCCACTGCCTGGTCGTCGTCGCTCGCGTCGGTCGATGTTCGCGATGTTGCTTATGGCAACAATTGCGGTGTGCTGGTGTTGCTCTGACGGGCGGGGCCGGCGAAGAGATGACTAGTTGTCGGATCTCGCCTACTCACGCAGCCATCTGGGTCGCTGACAGAAGACACGCTATCTAATGGCTACGGCGATACAGGCGGGGCGCCCGAACTCGTGGCGAGCGCTGGGGCCGACTGGGATCGCCGGAGGTTAGCTGCCACGAAGAGGCGGCTTGGCGGCAGGGGAGGCCAGGGGAGTCGCGCGAGCTGGATCGCCGGTGGGGTTCAGCTGCTGCGACGAGCAGCGGCGTGCTTGGGGTGGGTGGTGGAGCGCCGACATAGGAGGGCGAGGCGGGCGGCTCGGCGGCGAGGTGGCTCGGGGCGGGGCGAGTTGGATCGCCGGAGAGCTTCAGTCGCGACGGAGGAGCGGCGTGTGGGGGTGGGTGGGTCGAGCTCCGACGTAGGAGGGGCGACGCGGGCTGCTTGGCGGCGGGGTGGGCCCGGGGCGGGGGACATGGGTCGCCTGGGAGGTTTAGCTGCGACGGAGGAGCGGCGTGTTGGGGTGGGTGGGGTGAGCGCCGACGTAGGAGGGGCGATGCGGGCTGCTCTGCTCGGGCTCGCGGGGAGCCCGAGCAGAGGCTTTGTCAGAGTTCGATGAGGTTGCCCAGGTTGAGGGCGGTCAGTTGGGGGCGGACGTCTTTGGCTTCGCCGACGACGATGACGAGGAGGCCGTTGGTGCCGACGTAGCGGTTGTAGGCGTCGGTGGCGATCTCGGCGGTGGTGGCGGCGATCTGGGCGAGGTAGGTGTCGGCGAAGTCGAGGGGTACGCCGACGGCGATGTTGCTGCCGACCTGCTGGGCGATGGAGTCGGCCTGTTCGTAGCGCAGGGGAGCGGTGCGGATCAGGTTGTCCTGTGCTTCTTGGACCTCGCGGTCGGTGAGGCCGTCGCGGGCTTCGTGGAGGATGCGGAGCGCCTCGGTGATCGCGGCGCCGGTCACCTCGGTGCGGACGGCGCCGCCGAGGGTGAAGGTGCCACCCTTGCGGGGTGCGTTGAAGCTGCTGCGGGTGCCGTACGTGTACCCCTTCTCCTCGCGCAGCACGGTGTCGATGCGAGAGGTGATCGTCCCGCCCACCACGTGGTTCGCGACAGCGGCCGCTCCCCAGATGTCCTCGCGACGGTCCGGACCCGGGCAGCCGATCAGCAGCTGGCTCTGCACCGAGCCAGGCCGGTTCACCAGTACTACGCGGTCGCCCAGCACGTACTGCGGCTCCGGCACCTCCGATGCGGGACCCGCGGAAGAGGTCCAGTCACCGAAAGCGTCATCGACGATCGCAGCGACATCCACACCGGTGGCATCGCCGGCGAACAGGATCTGCGCACGCGCCGGTCCGATGTTCTCGCGGTAGAACTCGGCCACCTGGACGTTCGTCAGCGGCCGGATCGTGTCCGGCGTACCGGCGGTCGGGCGCGAACGGCGTACGGACGAATCGAAGAGATGGGCCGCGAAAGCTTCGCGGGCGCGGTAGCCCGCGTTGGCGCGCTCCTGGTTGATCTCACCGAGCCTGATCGTCACGTGGCGACCGACGTCCTCTGCATTGAAGGCGGGCCGCGTGACTGCTTCAGCGAGCAGCTTCACGGCCGGTGCCAGATGTGAGGTCGGCACCGAGATCTCGACGTGCAGCGCGTCGGAGCTGACGTCCACCCCGTACGCCGCGCCGTGGCGCTCCAAGGCGGCCGCGAACTCGTTGGCCGACCTGAACTCGGTGCCTTCGTCGAGCGTGCGCGACATGATCGTCGCGATGCCTTCGAGCTCGCGCGGCTCGGCGAACAGCGGCAGCGCGATCGTGACGCGCACGGTGGCGACGTACTGACCGGGCCGGTCGAACACGTGCACCGGTGTGCCGGCCCGGGTGGTCGTCGTGGTCGACAGCGGGAACTTCCAGGGCCGCGGCGGGGCGACCGAGGGCGGTGTGGTCAAGGCCTGGCTGGTCATTCCTGCTCCCCTGCGTTGCTGCGGCGGTACGTCACCTGGGCGCGGCCACCGGCGCGGATCCACTTCGCGGCGGCCTGCTGGACCTGCTCGGCGGTGACGGCGCGAATCTCGTCGATCCTGGTGTTGATCCTGTTCGGGTCACCGAACAGCAAGGCGTGGTGCGAGATCTCGTCGGCGCGGCCGGAACAGGTCGCGAGCTGCTCGAGCCAGTCGCGCTCGTTCTGTGCCTGCACGGTGGCGAGCTCGTCCTCGGTGACGCCGTGCTCGGCGAGCTTCTCGATCTCCTCGACCAGTGCGTCCTCGACCTTCTGCAGGTCGACATCGGCCGAGGCGATCCCGGTCAGCGTGCCGAACGAGACGCCACCGATCAGCGGCAGCGCGCCGCCGGACACCGACTGCGCGATCTGCTCGTCACGCACGAGCCGGCGGTTGAGCCGCCCACTCTGCCCGGCGGCCAGTACGTCGAGCGCGAGCGCCGCGGCGTCCAGCTCGGGCGTGCCGTCGACCGGGAGCCGGAACATCATCGTGATCAGGTCGGACGGAACGTCCTCGACCACGTCGTCGCGCAGTACTTCGGTGAGCGGGCCGATCGTGCCGTCCGGCGCCGGTGGCGGCGCCGGGATCGCCGGGATGTGGCCGAAGTACCGCTTGGCGGCGTCGAACGCGTCCTCTTCGGAGACGTCACCGACGATCGTCAGTACGGCGTTGTTGGGGCCGTAGTACTTCCGGAAGAACGCGTGCACGTCCTCCAGCGCGGCCGCGTCCAGGTCGGCCATCGACCCGATCGTCATGTGCGCGTAGGGGTGGTCGGCAGGGAAGAGCAGCCGCACGAGGCGCTCGTACGAATCGCCGTACGGGCGGTTGTCGTAGCTCTGCCGCTTCTCCTCCTTCACCACGTCCCGCTGGTTGTCCAGGTTCTCCTGGGTCACCGCGTCGAGCAGGTAGCCCATCCGGTCGGCCTCGAGCCAGAGCGCGAGATCGAGACCGCCGCTCGGCAGCGACTCGAAGTAGTTCGTCCGGTCGAAGAAGGTGGTCGCGTTCAGACTCGCGCCGGCGGTCTCCAGCAGGCTGAAGTGCTGGCCGGACTCGACGTTGCGCGAGCCCTGGAACATCAGGTGCTCGAAGAGGTGCGCGAAACCGGTCAATCCGGGTGGCTCGTGCCGCGATCCCACGTCGTACCAGAGGTTCACAGCGACGATCGGCACGGCCTTGTCCGAGCTGACGATCACACGCAGACCATTGTCCAGCGTCTGCTCGGCAAGGGGATAGTTCAGCGGCATGCCGCCACCCTACGTGCTGCGCCGAGGCCACCCCATCCGCGTTCGCCGCGGGCTGAGCGTTTAGGTATTTGAACGCTCAAGAGGTCTTTGGTCCCTAGCCGCGAGGGCCCGCTGTTACCTAGCGTTACCGGCAGTGGTGCACGCGGAGGGGTGCGCACCACAGAACGGGAGGCATTGACATGCAGTTCACTTCACAGTTCGTACCGTGGCGCACGGCAGTCGGGGCCACCATCGTATCGGTGCTCGCACTCGGCCTCGCGGGCCTCGCCCACTCGGACAACAACGTCCACACGACCGACGTCGGTACGTACACGAACCATGCCGCCCCGCCGAACAGCACGTCTCCCTGAGCTGGTCACAGCGCAGTTGAGCTGCGGGGGGTGACCTGACATCAGGTGAGGGCGGCGGCGAGGGGGGCCGCCCTCACGTGGTGTCGTCCCGCAGCAGATCGATCGCTGCCTGGCGGTCCTTCACGCGGAGCTTGCGCAGTACCGACGAAACGTGGACCCGGATCGTGGTCGGCGACAGGAACAGCCGCTTCGACACCTCGTCGGTGCTCAGACCGTCGCCGAGCAGTTCCATCACCTCCCATTCGCGGGAGGTCAACCGGGCCGCCACCTTCGGCTTGTGGCCGAGTCGCGGCCGGCCGGGGGAGCGGAACTCGTCGAGGATGCGCGCGACCAGCGTCCGCGGAATGGCAGCCTCCCCGGACAGTACGCCGCGCAGGGCCGCCGGAAGCCGCGCGGGATCGGTGTCCTTGAGCAGGTAGCCGGCCGCGCCGGCCCGGAGCGAATCGAACAGGTCGGCGTCCTGGCGGGACACGGTCAGCATCACGATCGCCACGTCCGGGAGCAGTCTGCTGATCTCTCCGGCGGCACGGATCCCGTTACCCGGCATGTGAATGTCGAGCAGTACGACGTCCGGTACGTGCTCCTGCGCCAGCCTTACCGCCGCCGGGGCGGTGGCTGCCTCGGCGCACACCTCGAAACCGCCCGCCTCCAACGCTTCCCGGATCCGGGCCCGCAGTTGCGGATGGTCGTCGGCCATGACGACGCGGATCGGCTCGTTGGTCACCATGTCACGGTCACCGTCGTTCCGCGTCCCGGCTCCGAGTGCAGGTCGAACGTGCCCGGCAGAGCCTCGGCGCGTTCCCGCATGCTGACCAGGCCGAACTCACCTCGCCGCGGCGTCCGCACCTTCGGGTCGAACCCGGCACCGTCGTCCGCCACCACCAAAAAGCAACCGGTCTTGCTCCGGTCGAGCCGCACGGTGACCTTCTCGGCTCGACCATGTCGTGCACCGTTCAGTGCGGCCTCCCGCGCGATTCGTACCAGGGCATGACTCTGAGACGGATCGACCGAGATCGAGTCGTCCAGCTCCAGCTCCAGTACGACGTCGTGCCGCTCGGCGATCTGCGCGACAGCGCGGCGCAGTACGGCGCTGAGCGCTTCGTCACCGGTCCGGCCGAGCGTCTCGACCAACTCCCTCGCCTCGTCGACCGCGCGTTCGCTGGCCGCCCGGATCCGGTTCACTCGCGGCTCGTCGACCGTCTCGAACGCTGCGACCTCCGACCGGATGTAGGCCAGCTCCTGCAGCACACCGTCGTGCAGCTCGCGCGCGAGCCGGCGCCGATCCGCCGCGACCGCGGTCTGGGCTCTCGACGTCCAGTACTTGCTGATCTCACGCCCTGCGGCGATCAGCAGCAGGAGATAGCAACCGGTCCGGAGTACGTCACCGCTGTACAGCCAGTCGGGCTGACTCGAGGGAAAGAGCAGGTAGTTCAGCCGGGCCAGTGCACCAAGCACACAAGCAGGCCCGAGCCACCGCAGCAGTACGTCGTTCCGTCCGCGCGCCTGTACTGCGAACGCCGCCGCCGCGACAGCGAAGCAAGTCAGCGTCAGCAGTTGGGCGACCAGCAGCGCCGGATGACCGCTGGTCGAGGTAGCCATTCCTTCGCCGGGCACCCCGAGGTCACGCCTACGGGGCAGGTGCTGCTCCTGCGACAGCAACCCGATGATCAACACAGTCACAGCCGCGGCGACCGGCGCGAGCGCCCACCGTCGCCAACCGGGCCAACTGGCCACGCGGTCCGGCAGCAAGGCCGCCGCAGTGAGCAGCAGGGTTCCCAGTACACGCATCGAGGGTGGCAACCAAAGGTTCAGTACGCCGGACCTGTCGCCTTGCACCAAAGACAAGAGCAACAGCACGTTCGCGCCCCCCAGTAGCGCGAGACCCTGCAGCAGCAACAGGTCCTGCCACCGGTTGGCCCGGAGGAACCGTCCGTAGACGAGATAGGCGAGCAGTAGCGCGACGCAGGCGTCGACTGTCTCGAGCACCAGGTGCCACGCCGCGCTCTGGTACCCGAGGATGCGCTCCGGTCCCACCACCACGATCGCCGTTGCGATCGCCCCGGCAACTCCCACCCCGAAGGTGACCGTCGCAGGATCCACCTTCCGGACCAGTGCGACCGTCTGTCCCGAGGCAGCCAGATCGCTCATGATCACCGACCGTACGCCCAACGCACCCGAGAGCGACAGATCTGGACCAGTTTTCGGCGACCGAAGCACCAGGCGAGTCAAGTGTTTGATCGAGAATTCTGACAACGTCGGCGGCCTGCTGGAGTCTGGTGGCCGTGCTGAGGCTGACCTAGCGTGTGCCGCGTCAAGCTCACTTCAGGGAGGGGATCCGCTCGTGAGAGACATCCGTAGATCGTTGTATGCGGCATCAGGTGCGGTGGCGCTGGTCGTCACCGCCCTGGCCGTTCCGGTGAACGCCGGAGCCGGGGTGACGGCCGTGGCGGGGGGCAACACGGAGTACCTCGTGCTGGTCAAGGCAGGCGCGGACCACGCGCAGGCGCTGGCGGCGGTGCAGGCGGCCGGCGGGCAGGTGACGAAGGAGAATCGGAACCTGGGCACGATGACCGTGCGGGCCGCGGACACCGGGTTCAGTACGCGGGTCTCGGCGTCGGCGGTGATCGACGGCGCGGCTCGCAGTCAGGTGATCGGGAAGCTGCCGCAGAGCAAGCCGGCCGTCATCGAGCAGGAGCACCTCGGCGCGGCCGCGGCCGGTGCGAAGGCCACGGGCAAATCCGTTGCCAAGGGCATGGATCCGCTGGATGCCCAGCTCTGGGGGTTGCGGATGGTCCGGTCGGATCTGGCCCGCACGGTGCAGCCGGGCAAGAAGGCGGTCAAGGTCGGCGTACTGGACTCCGGCATCGACGCGCGCAACCCGGACATCGCGCCGAACTTCGACTGGAAGCTGTCCCGGAACTTCGCTCCGGACCTGCCCGAGATCGACGGCCCGTGTGAGTTCCGTGGCTGTGTCGACCCGGTCGGCTGGGACGACAGCGGACACGGTACGCACGTGGCCGGCACGATCGGCGCCGCGGCGAACGGGCTCGGTGTCTCCGGTGTCGCACCCGGTGTCACGCTGGTGGAGATCCGGGGCGGACAGGACAGCGGGTTCGTGTTCCTCGGCCCGGTCACCGACGCTCTCACCTATGCGGGTGATGTCGGTCTGGACGTGGTGAACATGTCCTTCTACGTCGACCCGTGGCTGTACAACTGCGTGAACAACCCGGCGGACAGCCCGGAAGCGCAGTTGGAGCAGCGGACCACCATCGCGACGATGCGCCGCGCGCTGGGCTATGCGCACGACAAGGGCGTCACGCTGGTCGCTGCCCTCGGCAACAATCACGAGGACCTCGGCAAGCCGCGGACCGACGTCAGCAGCCCCGACTTCCCGGCCGGTACGGCGTACCCGCGGGTGATCGACAACGCGACCTGCCTGGACCTCCCGGTCGAAGGGCCGCACGTCATCGGAGTCTCCGCACTCGGACCGTCCGGCAAGAAGGCCGACTACTCCAACTACGGGCTCGAGCAGACCGACGTGTCGGCGCCGGGCGGCTACTTCCGTGACTACTTCGGTACGCCGCAGTTCCGCACCAACGAGAACCTGATCCTCTCGACGTACCCGGTGAACGCGCTGCAGGTGCAGGGCCTCGTCGACGCGGCAGGCGAGATCACTCCAGCCGGTGTGGCCGGCGGCGTACAGAAGCAGTGTCCTGCCGGGGTGACCGACTACACCGGTTGTGGCTACTACAACTGGCTCCAGGGGACGTCGATGGCGTCACCGCATGCGACAGGTGTCGCGGCGCTGATCGTCAGCGAGTACGGGAAGAAGGGGCCGCACGGCTCGTTCGGACTGTCGCCGGACCGGGTGCAGCAGATCCTGCTCGGCTCTGCGCAGCACCGCGCCTGCCCGGTGCCACCGCTGGTGAGCTACGTGAACGAAGGAAGGTCCACCGAGTTCGACGCGCTCTGTGAGGGCAGCCGGACGTTCAACGGCTTCTACGGCAACGGCATCGTCGACGCCTGGGCCGCCGTCACGCGGTACTGACAGCCGGTACTACGTACGCAAGGCCCGGCGACTGGTTCGTCGGGCCTTGCGGCTTCCGGCTGTTCTAGCCAGAGATGTAGTTGGACAGCTGTTCGCGCTCGAACTCCAGCTCGCCGATCCGGGTCTTCACCACGTCGCCGATGCTGACGATGCCCGCCAGGGCGCCGTCCACGACGACCGGGACGTGCCGGATCCGTCGGTCGGTCATCAGCCGCATCAGGGTGTCGACCAGGTCGTCCGGCGTACAGGTGTGCACCTCCGACGTCATGATCGCGTTGACGCGGACGTCGCCGGCATCCGGCGTACGGTTCAGCAGCCGCACGACGTCGCGCTCGGAGACGATGCCTGCCACCGACGATCCGTCAGGGCTGACGACGAGCGCACCGACGTTGTGCTCGGCCAGCAGTGCGAGTAGTTCGGTAACCGTGGCTTCTGGGGAGATGGTGACGACCTGGTTGCCTTTACCGCGCAATACGTCGTTGATCTTCACGGAGCCTCCTGATGATCGAACCAATACCCAAAGGTAGCGAATCCGGGCCGCGAACGGCAGGTCTGGCAGAATGCGGATCGTGACCGCCGCCTGTCCCGCCCGCCGGAGCCGTGGCCGGACTCAGTCACGCCCGGTGACCGGGTGAGCTGGCGCACGGACCTCGCCGTACTGCGCCATCGCGACGTCCGGATCTTCGTCTCGGCCAGGTTCGTCTCGCTGATCGGCAACTCGATCGCGCCGATCGCCTTGGTCTTCGCCGTGCTCGACGTGTCCGACAAGGCCAGCGCGGTCGGCATCGTACTCGCGGCCCGCAGCATCCCGAACGTGGTGCTCCTGCTGGTCGGCGGCGTCATCGCGGACCGGCTGCCCCGGCACCTGGTGCTGGTCGTCGCCAACACAGTCAGCGGGTTGACGCAGGCACTCGCGGCCGGCCTGGTGCTGTCCGGACACGCCCAGATCTGGCAGCTCGCGGTGATCGAGGCGGTGAACGGGATCGCCTCGGCGTTCGTGATGCCGGCGATGACCGGCATCCTGCCCTCGATCGTCGACCGGAACGAGTTGCCGCAGGCGAACGCCATCTCCGGTTTCGCCCGCTCCGTCGCGACGATCGGCGGCAGCGCGGTCGCCGGGGTGATCGTCGGATTCACCGGACCGGGCGTCGGACTCGCGGTCGACGCCGTCACCTTCGGCCTCGCGGCGCTGCTCGTCTCCCGGCTCACCCTGCCGCACATCGAGCGGGTGCGCTCCTCGATGATCGAGGACCTGCGGGTCGGCTGGACCGAGTTCGTCTCCCGGCAGTGGGTCTGGGTGATCGTGTTGTCGTTCGGCCTGCTCAACATGATCTTCAGCGCCTGCTACGCCACCCTCGGCCCCGTGATCGCGGACGACACGTTCGGTCGCGCGGGCTGGGGTGTCGTCAGCGCCTGCTTCGGCGCCGGATTGATTGCCGGTGGCATCGTGATGATCCGGCTGAAACCGCGGTACCCCTTGCGGATCGGCATGTTCGGCGTACTGCTGACCGCGCCGATCTTCGTCTGCCTGGCCGTCGCGCCGAACACGATCGCGGTCGCCGCGATGGCCTTCGTCGTCGGCATCGGCTTCGAGATGTTCGGCATCGGTTGGGAGACTGCTTTGGGTCAGCACGTCCCGATCGACAAGCTGTCCCGCGTCTCGTCGTACGACATGCTCGGCTCGTTCGTCGCCATCCCCGCCGGTCAGCTCGCCGTCGGCTATGTGGCGGCGCTGGTCAGCATCAAGGCGGTCGAGCTCTACGGCGCGGCGATCCACATCGTGCTCGTCTTCTTGACCCTCGCGGTCCCGTCGGTGTGGCGACTGCAACGACAGTCTGAGGCGAGTTAGTCCTTGTACTACGGGCAAATCCCCCTACGCGACTCCTTCGTCGTCGCTCCCGCCCACCCCTGGGCGCTGCTCCTGCGTCGCAGCTAGACGACTGCGGCCTGGTCGCTGTGCGGCCAGTTCCGCCAGGGTTCAGCTGGTGCGCTCCTATCGCCAACCAGCGAGACGACCAACTGGTCATCACCAGCTCGACCGCCTCGGCTGGTACATCGAGGCGGCGTGTGTAACCTTGCGGGTACGTACCTGAGTGGTTACATTAGCGCCATGGATTTGGTGCTGCACGCGTTGGCGGACGAGAGTCGGCGAACGGTTCTGGAGATCCTGCGTGATCATCCGGCGAGCGCGGGAGAGTTGGCCGAGGCGCTCCCGATCGCCCGGCCGGGCGTGTCCCGGCATCTGCGGGTGCTGCGGGAGGCCGGGCTGATCGACGTACGCCGGGAGGCGCAGCGCCGGATCTACAGCCTCCGTCCGGAGGCGCTCATCGAGGTGGACGAGTGGCTCGCGGAGTATCGCGTGCTCTGGCAGAGCCGGCTCAACGCCCTTCATACAGAGATCGCTCGAGGGAAGAAGGCGCGAACGTGAACATCATCGGGACGATGCGGGTGCTTGACGAGACCCGCGGCGCGGTCCGTGTCGAGGACGTCTACGACACGGACATCGACGACCTGTGGCAGGCATGTACGACACCGGAGCGGCTCGCGCGCTGGATCGCTGAAGTCTCCGGCGACCTGCGGGTGGGCGGCACGATCCATGCCGTCTTCACCAGCACCTGGACCGGTCCGGGGCGGGTCGAGGTGTGCGACGCACCGCATCATCTGCTCCTCACCATGGAGCCAGGCACCGACGATGAGTCTCAGATGGAGGCGTGGCTGACCGAGGAGGGATCGCAAACCAGGCTGGTGGTCGAGGAGCGTGGACTGCCGGTGGACAAGCTGTACCTGCACGGGGCCGGGTGGCAGGCGCATCTGGAGGACCTCGGGCGGTCACTGGCAGAGGACGCCGAGGCCCACCCCGAGCGCTGGTCGGAGCAGACGCCGGCACCGGCGTGGCGGCGGCGCTGGGACGAGTTGACCCCTGCCTACGAAGCGATGGAGGTCAAGTGATGTCCGACGACATCAGACTCAGCGGAACCACGGTGAACGCGCCCGACGCGCTCGCCCTCGCGACCTTCTACGCCGAACTCACCGGCGGCGAAGCGTTGGGCAGCGAGCACTGGGCGACCGTCTCCGGACCGAACGGCTTCATCGCCTTCCAGCAGGTCGACGACTTCTGCCCACCGGTGTGGCCGGGTGCCGACGTACCCATGCAGATGCACCTCGACTTCTTCGTCGACGATCTCGAGGCAACGGGAGCCCGTGCAGTCGCCGCCGGCGCCACCCGGCTCGACTTCCAGCCGAACTCCGACCACTGCTTCGTGTACGCCGACCCGGCCGGCCACCCCTTCTGCCTGTCCACCTGGGACGGCCCACACCTGAACGACGACCCCGACGAGTAGGCGGAAACAGCACCAGGTCTCACGGGAGCCCGAGGCGAAAGCCGACGAAGCTGCCGGAGTAAATAGACGGTAGATGGGAGTGCGCGGCAGATCGCAGACCAGCTCGGGCACGCTCGGCCGTCGCTGAACGACCAAGGCGTGGTTGCTGTGCGACCGCCAGGTCCCAGCGAGAAGATCTCCTCCCGATCAGGTGACGTCGAGGAGCGGGTTCACGCAGCGACTAGGCCGTAGTCGTCTAGCTGTGACGGAGGAGCAGCGTCCCCGGGGTGGGTGGGAGCGCCGACGTAGGAGGTGCGTGGGGGACTACTTCGTGCCGAGCCGGCCCAGTACCTCGTCGTGGAGGCGGCCGTTGGTGGCTACGGCGTTGGGGCCGTTGGGGCCGGGGGTGCCGTCTAGGGAGGTGAAGCGGCCGCCGGCTTCGTCGACGATGATGGCGAGGGCGGCCATGTCGTAGAGGTTGAGTTCCGGCTCGGCCGCGATGTCCACGGCACCTTCGGCGACCAGCATGTACGACCAGAAGTCGCCGTACGCGCGGGTGCGCCAGCAGGAGTCCATCAGGCCGGCGAACTCGTCCTTCTTGCCGAGCTTGTCCCACCCCTTGAGCGACGAGTACGAGAGCGATGCGTCTTCGATGGACGAGACGTCGCTGACCCGGCACGGCTGGGCGGACATCAGCGCGCGGCCGGTCCACGCGCCGTCGCCGTACGAGGCCCACCAGCGCTTGCCGAGAGCCGGGGCCGAGACGACCCCGACGACGACCTGGTCCTCGATCATCAGGCTGATCAGCGTGGCCCAGACCGGTACGCCGCGGATGTAGTTCTTCGTACCGTCGATCGGGTCGACCACCCAGCGGCGGACGCCCCAGCCGGTGGTGCCCTCTTCCTCGCCGACGAAGGCGTCCCGCGGCCGGGCCCGGGCCAGCGTCTTGCGCATCACGTCCTCGACCTTGCGGTCGGACTCGCTGACCGGGGTGAGGTCGGGCTTGGTGGCGACGTGCAGGTCGAGCGCCTTGTAGCGGTCCATCGTGGTGGAGTCGGCGTCGTCGGCAAGAATGTGGGCGAGCCGCAGATCGTCGGTGTGCGAGGGCATGGCGGAAGGCTAGCCTGACCGCGGAGCGAGCGGTCGTCCTGTCCGGCAACGTTGCGGCAAGGTTACGGCGGCGATTGAACCATCCGGGGTAGTTGAACGTGCAGTTAGTGTCGGGACCAACCAAACTGCAGGAGTCGACATGTTCGAGCGCTTCGGGGATCTTCCGCTCCACGTCCTGGTGATCCATCTGACCGTGCTCGTGCTGCCGGTCGGCGCGCTCACCGCGATCGCGTTCGCACTCGTGCCGAAGTGGCGCTGGCTGCTGCGCTGGCCGACTCTCGTGCTCGGGCTGGGCTCGCTGGTCTGCGCGTTCGTCGCCAAGCAGAGCGGTCAGGCCTTCGTCGCGGCGGTCCCCGAACTGGAGCAGTTGGTGAAGGTGCACCGGGCGCGGGGCAACCTGCTGTTCTGGTTCTGCCTCATCTTCGCCGTTGTGATCGTCGTGGCATTCCTGGTGCTCTCCGGTCCGACCGCGCTCGCGAGCGGCAAGGGCAGCAAAGAGACCAAGAGCCGGCCGCTCGAGCTCCTGGTGAGTGCGGCGGTCGTGGTGATCGGGGTCGTGGTCATCTACCAGACCGTCCGCACCGGTGACGCCGGCGCAAAGGCAGTCTGGGACGGCCGGCTACCGGCCAAATAAGGCCCGTACTACGGCGAAGGTGTCTCGACGTCGCGGCCTTCGCGGCTGGCCAGCAGCCGGCGGAACGACGCAACCCGCTCGGCGTCGACCCGGCCTTCGGCGACGGCGTCGTCCAGCGCGCAGTTCGGCTCGGACTCCGAATGCGTGCAGCCGCGTGGGCAGTCCCGGGCCTCGTCCGCGAGGTCGCCGAACGCGTTGATCAGCTGGTCGGGCTGCACGTGGGCCAGCCCGAACGACCGGATCCCAGGCGTGTCCACGATCCAGCCGCCTTCGGGCAGCCGGAGCAGCAGCGCGCTGACCGACGTATGACGGCCGCGGCCGGTGTTGTCGTTCACCACGCCGATCGCCCGGTTGGTCCCCGGCACGAGCGCGTTCACCAGCGTCGACTTGCCGACGCCCGAGTGCCCGACCAGCACACTCGTCCGGTCCAGCAGTTGCTCGCGGAGCTCGCTCAGGTCCCCGTCGCGTTGGGTGGCGACGGACTCGACGCCGAGCGGCCGGTAGATCGACAGCAGATGGTCGGGGTCCGCGAGATCGGTCTTCGTCAGGCAGAGCAGCGGTCGCATACCGGCGTCGTACGCAGCGACCAGGAAGCGGTCGATCAGTCTGGTCCTGGGCTCGGGATTCGCCACCGAGACCACGATGACGAGCTGATCCGCGTTCGCCACCAGCGGCCGCTCGATCGGGTCGTCGTCGTCCGCGCTGCGCCGCAGCAGGGTCTTGCGGGGGAGGACCTCGACGATCCGGGCCAGTGTGCCCTCGTCGCCGCTCGAGTCGCCGTCGAGTTTGACCAGGTCGCCGACGATGACGCCCTTGCGACCGAGCTGGCGGGCCTTCATCGCCGTGACCACCCGGTCGCCCTCGCCGACCCAGCAGGTGTACCGGCCGCGGTCGCGGGTGATCACGAAGCCGGTGACGGCATCGTCGTACGCCGGACGGTCCTTCGTCCGCGGCCTGGTCCGGCGCTTGGGCCGGTCGTACTTGGCTTCCTCGTCGTACCGCGACATCAGCTCACCAGCGCCGACCAGAGATCCGGGAACTCCGGCATCGTCTTCGCGGTGGTACCGATGTTCTCGATCGCCAGCCCGTCCACCGCCAACCCGACCACGGCGGCCGCGTGCGCCATCCGGTGGTCGTGGTAGGTGCCGAAAAGCCCACCGTGCAAGGGTTTCGGCCGGATCTCCAGGCCGTCCGGGGTCTGGTTGACGTCGCCGCCGAGCGCGTTGAACTCGGTCTCCAGCGCCGCCAGCCGGTCCGTCTCGTGGTTGCGCAGATGGGCGATGCCCCGCAGGTACGACGGTCCGTCGGCGAGCACCGCGACGGCCGCGAGCACCGGCGAGAGTTCGCCCACCTCGCTCAGGTCGAGGTCGACGCCCTGGATCCGGCCGGTCCCGCGGACCGTGAGGCCGTCTTCTGACAGCGACACCTCGGCGCCGAAGCGGGTGAAGATCTCCGGCAGTTGGCCGCCGGGCTGGGTCGTCTCGGCCGGCCAGCCGGTCACGGTGACCGAGCCGCCCGTGACGACGGCCGCCGCGAGGAAGGGAGCCGCGTTGGACAGATCCGGCTCGATCGCGGTGTCGAGAGCGCGGATGGGGCCGGGGGCAACGACCCAGCGGTTCGGCTCGCTGTCGTCGACCTGGACGCCACGTTCGCGCAGCATCGCGACCGACATGTCGAGATGCGGCTGGGACGGCACGGGTTTGCCGTCGTGCCGCAGGTCCACGCCCTCGTCGTACCGGGCTCCGGCGAGCAGCAGAGCGGAGACGAACTGGCTCGACCCGGACGCGTCCAGGGTCACCTTGCCGCCGCGAACCGAGCCGGACCCGTTCACGGAGTACGGCATCCGGCCGGTGCCCTGGTCGTCGATCTGCACGCCGAGGGTGCGCAGCGCGCCCAGGATGACGTCCATCGGGCGCTCGCGGGCGTAGGGGTCGCCGTCGAAGGCGACGACGCCGTCGGCCAGGGCGGCCACGGGCGGTACGAACCGCATGACCGTGCCGGCCAGGCCGCAGTCGACCGACGCCGGGCCTTTGAGTGAGCCGGGCGTCACGGTGACCAGGCCGTCGCGCTCACTGATGCCGACGCCGAGGGAGACCAGGGCTGAGCGCATCAGGGAGGTGTCGCGGGCGGCGAGCAGGCCGGACAGGGTCGACGGGCCGTCGGCGATCGCGGCGAGGATCAGAGCCCGATTACTGATCGACTTCGATCCGGGCACGGTGACCCGCCCGCTGACCGCTCCCTGGGGGCGCGGCGCCGGCCAGCCCTCGGTGATCCCCATCTCACTCCTTCAGCTCGGTGCTACCACCCCGAGCCTATCGGGAGTCAGCTGCCGACTCCGCCCTCGGCCGAAGCGCAGCCGGGGGCGAGGTCAGGTGAAGGGGAGTTCCGCCTTGGCGGTGCGGGCGGCGAGCTTGGCCTCGCGGCGGGCGGTACGGGCGAACTGCTTGGTCTCGCGCTTGGCGAGTTTCCCGGCCCGCTTGGTCTCCCGCTTGACCGCCTTCGCACCGTGGGTGGCGCGCCAGGCGACGCCCGGCTTGCCCTCGGTGTCCACCGCGGCCAGCAGCAGGCCGCCCATCAGGCCCAGGTTCTTCATGAACTGGACCTTCTGGGTCGCCTTGGCGGCCTTGTCGGTCTCCTGCCAGAAGCTGTGTCCGGCGAGCGTGGTCGGCACCAGCGAGGCAGCGAGCAGCGCCGCCCCGAACCGGCGGCCCTTACCGCTGGCAAGCGCGAGGCCGCCGAGCACCTGGGCAGCACCGTTGAGCCGCACGAGGTTCGCCGTACTGTCCGGCAGCCGGTCGCCGACCTGGGCCGGGGCGACCTTCTTGATCATCGGCACCATCCGGTCAGTCACCGGCTGCGCCTTCGCCACGAACGGCTCGGGGGAGCGGGCGGCCTTGGCGCCCTGCACGATGAAAATGGTCGACAGCAACGGCCTGGCCAGCGCTCGCACGACAGTCATGTCTCCTTCTTACCTGGTCCGGCTACCTGAACGGCACATCAGGGTGTACCGGTGTGTCTTGTACCCACCTCTAAATCGGGCAGCCGTCCGGTCCACAGGCGTCGGCGTCCGAGCCACCGGGAGCGGTGATCAGGGTCACCGGCTGCCGGTCGGCAGCGGCCCGGCGGAGCGCTTCGGCGAACACCTCGACCGGCTGAGCGCCACTCACGCCGTACTTCTGGTCGATCACGAAGAACGGCACCCCGTTCGCGCCGTACGCGAGAGCCTGCGCCTGATCGGCCGCGACATCGTCCGCGTACTGCGAACCCGCGAGCACCTCAGACACCTGTACTTCGGGTAGGCCGACCTCCACGGCGAGGCGAGTCAGCGTCGCGTGGTCTCCCATCGGCAGGCCCTCGGTGAAGTAGCCGCGCAGGAACCGCTCCTTCAGCCGACCCTGCGTGTCGGCTGCGACCTCACCAGCCTCGGCCAGTTCGCGGGCCAGGTGCAGAACGCGGTGCGCGTCGACGGTGTTTGCCGCCTTCGCGACGTCGAGGTGGAACTCCAGCCCGACCTCCGCCGCGATCGTGGTCACCCGCTCGTTCGCCTGCAGCCCGAACTCCCGGCCGCCGCCGAACTTCTCACCCAGCCTGGTCGCCAGATCCCGCTCGTCGTCGTTCGTCGCCGACGGGTCCAACTGGAAGCTGTGCCAGACCACCTCGGCCTGTTCACCGGACTTGGCCAGGGCCTCTTCGAGCCGCCGCTTGCCGATGTAACACCAGGGGCACACCACGTCGGACCAGACATCAATACGCATGTTCAATGCCAACTGGCCGCCCCGGAGAGGTATTCCCCGGAGCGGCCGGCAGGTGGTAGGTCAGTGCGCGGCCTTCTCGATCAGCTTCGTGACGGTGCCGGCCTCGGAGATCATCACCAGGTGCGAAGCGCCTTGCACCTTGACGATGCGGGCTCCGGCCCGCTCGGCCATGAACTGCTCACCGGCCGGCGGGATCGCTTTGTCACCGGACGGGACCAGCGCGTACTTCGGCAGGCCGGCCGGCGCCGACCGGGCGACCGTCTCGCCGAAGACCGCGGCGGCGACGGGTCGCTGCGAGGCACCCAGGACGGCGGCCTCGCGGGCCGGGAGATCCGCGGCGAACACGGCCCGGAACGACTCCGGCTTCATCACGAGGTCGGCGCCAGCGGCGTACGTGATGGTGTTCGTCGTGTCCGGGCCGATCTCGCTGCCCGGATACTTCGCGTTGAGGGCCCCGATCGTCTCGCCGGCCTGCGGGATGAAGGCCGCGACGTACACGAGCGACTTCACGCCGGCTGTCCCGGCGAGTTCGGTGATCAGCGCACCGCCGTACGAATGGCCGACGAGCACCTTGGGTCCGGGGATGCTCGCCAGGACTCCGGTCAGGTAGCTGGTGTCGCTGGCGATACCGCGAAGCGGGACGGCCGGGACGACGACCTGGTAGCCGTCACGCTGCAGGCGCTTGGTGACGCCGGCCCAGCTGCCACCGTCGGCGAACGCTCCGTGAACGAGGACGATGGTCGGCTTCGGGTCCTTCGGGTGGGCTACTGCGCTGGTGGCGCCGGTGACGAGCAGGGCGGCGCTGGCGGCGACGGCCAGGATGCGGCGGATCATGAGTTGGCTCCGGTCTTCTCAACTGCGGTGGCGATGAAGGCGGCGACGGCGGCGGGCTGGGAGACGGCCACGGCGTGCGAGCCGTCGACCTCGATCGTGGTCGAGTTGCTGCGGGCGGCCATCTTGCGCTGGCCGTCGGGGTGGATGGCCTGGTCACCGGTGGCGACCAAGGTGAAGGACGGCAGTCGCTTCCAGCTGGCCGGGCCGGCCTTCTCCTCGAACGCGGCGGCCGCGATCGGGCGCTGGGTGCGGGCGCCGATCTCGTTGTCGGCGACGTCGGCCGCGAACAGCTTCGGGTAGGCGTCGATGTCGATGCTCAGCCACGGCTCCTCGCCACCGTCGCCGGTCGGCAGCATGTGCGGCACCAGGCCGGAGGCGAAGTCGTTCGCCGGGAACGAGCCGAGCAGGTCCTGCAGGCTCTCGCCCTCGTCGGGCGAGAAGGCCGCCACGAAGACCAGCCCGGTGACGTTGTCCGCCTGGTTCGCGGCGGTGGTGATCACGGCGCCGCCGTAGGAGTGGCCGACCAGGACGACCGGGCCGTCGATCTCGCGGACCTGGGCGGCGATCCGGCTGCCGTCGAGGCCGGGGCCACGCAGTTCGTTGGCCAGGGCGAGGGCGGGGATGCCGCGGCTCTTCAGTTCGCTGATCACGCCGTTCCAAGCCGACGCGTCGGCGAACGCGCCGTGCACCAGGACGACGGTGGGGGTGGTCTCACTCATTTTCGGTTTCCTCGATCTCGTCTGCGGGTTTCCTGTCGGTTTTCCGGCACCGCAAGGAAACCGCGGAAACACGAGTCGGCGGATCGACCGAACAGCGGAACTCGTCAGGCCGGACGACGGCCCGAGGGCGGCCTGCCGCACCCGAATCTCATGCGTTTGGGGGAGACCCGAACCGCCCCAGCACCAGCCGGGTGAGCTGGACCCGCGAATTGACCCCCAGCTTGCCGAACGCGGCCCGCAGATGCGTGCCGACCGTACTCGCGGACAGCACGAGCTCCTCGGCCGCCGACCGGTTCGTATGCCCCTCCGCCACCAGCAGGGCCACCCGGCGCTCCATCGGCGTGAGCGCCTCCCAGCCGGTATCAGGCCGATGCTGTACTGCGGCCCACCGGCGTCGGCGCACCCCGGCTGCCTGCAGCACAGCCTGGACGCGGCCGGCCGCACTGGTCGCCCCATGAGTCGTGTAGGACTCCAGTGCTCGCTCCAGCGTGGCTACACCGGTCGCACGGTCGCCCTGTTGCAGCTCGGCCCGTCCGTACAGTTCCTCGGCCCTTGCCAACAGCAACGGCCTGGTGGTCTCCCGTAGGAGTTCTATCGCCTTTGCGAGGCCAGCCCGGTCGTCTTCGTTGTACGCGGCAACCACTTGCGCAGCGCCACGGAAACCCGGCGCGGGAGTGGCGTCGGCCTGCTCGGCAAGCAGATCCGCCGCCGCCTTCGCACTGCCGGGGTCTGTGACGGCAGCCTGCACCAGGACCTCCGTACGCTCCGGAAAGTCCAGCGGTACTGCGAGTAGGCGGGCCGCTGCGCTCGTGTCGCCGTCCGCGATCGCCAGCAGCGCCCGGATTCCGTCGTCGGCGCCGGCCTGCTCTCGGGCCTCGGACAGGTGGCCCCTGAAAAGCGCTACCAACGCAAGGATCTGCCGGGCGACCGGCTCGGCCGAGTGATCGTTCAGCTCCGACATCCAGCGCAGCGCGGTCGTGGCCGCGTCGGCTGCGTCGAGAAGGTTGCCTGCGGCAAGTTCGAGTCGCGCACGGAGTACCGACAGCTGCGGCGCCAGCCAGGAGTCGCCTGCGGTCAGCAACTCGCCCAGCCGCTTGAGCGCGCCGTCGAGATCGTCGACCTGGGCCCGGCAGAACAACTCGGCCAGCTCGATTCGCAGTACGGGCGGACTGCCGACCTCGGCCGTCGCGGTCGCCCGGGCTTGCGCGTAGTGGTCGCGCGCCACGCCGTACCGGCCGTCGGCCTGGGCTGCCGCACCTGCTGCCAGGAGCTGTACTGAGCGGGCTACTGGATCGTCCGTCTGGAAGGGATGCTCGACGCCGGCCAGGACGCGGTACGCCGTGAGGCGATCGGCCAGGTGCGGGGCAGCGCCCTCGATGGCGAGCTCAGCCCGGTCCAGCTGGCCGGTGGCCCATTGCTGGGGAGCCAGCCGGAGCCGGACCGAGGCTCTGAGGTCAGCTGACACAGGGCCTTGGAGCAGCACGGAACCGCTCAGTAGGTCATCGGCGAAGGCCTTGGCAGCGTCGTACCGGCCGCCGCGCAGCAGGATCTCGACGACATCCTCGCCGACCTCACTGCGCAGTGGGTGATCCGCCGGAGTGAGCTCGAACGTCTGCTGGATCACCTTGATGGCTGTGGTCGACATCGTGGCCAGTAGCTCCTGCGCTGCCTTCCGCAGCGTGCCGATCGCCTCTACGTCACCCGGTGCAGCAGTAGCCAGCAGGTGCGGTGCTGCAGCGGCCGGACCACGCCCGGTCGCCAGTAGTTGGTTCGCGATCGCCCTGTGCAAGGCCCGCTGAGCAGAAGGCGGCACCTCAGCCAGTACTGCGGTACGCAGCAACTCGTGTCGGAACGACACCGTGGCGCCGCCGTCGGCCAGCAGGCCCGCCCGGATCGCCTCGTCCAGAGCGCCTGCCAGCTTGGCGATCGACTCCCTCATCAGCTCGGCCACATCTTCCAGCCGGAACTCGCTGCCGAAGACGGCCGCCGTACGCAACAGGTCGCGGCACAGCTCCGAAGTACTGGCCGTTCTGCGCCGGACGCCTTCCACCAGGCCGTCGGGGAGGCCTTCGTCGGTCAGGTAGAGCCCAGCGATGAGCTGCTCTGCCAAGAAGGGAACGCCTTGTACGCCGCCGAGTCGCACGGACAGACTCGGGTCCACCGGGGCGTTCAGCCGGTCGGCCGCCAGTTCCAGAACGGCGTCGGTACTGAGCGGGGCGAGCTGGATCGAGTGCACGGGGACCTGGTCGCGTACGGCGTCGATCAGCTGGTCGGTCATGCCACCCGGAGTGGGCCTGGTTGCCAGCAGCCACATCACCTTGCACTCGGACAACCTGGCGATGACGACCCGCAGTACGAAGCTTGTCAGCGGGTCGGACCATTGGGCGTCGTCCAGGACGACCAGCGCCACCACACCTTGCAGGCGGCGGTTGATGAGGTCGGCCAGCCGCTCTGCGAGCCACAGCGGCTGGCCGTTGAGCGCAGCGAGCTCCAGGAACTGCTCGGTACTGATCAGCGGCTCAGGGCCGGCGCGGAGGGCCGGGGCGAGAGACGCGAGCGGGCTGATGTCGTCCGTCTGGTGAGCGGCCGCGGTAGCGACCAGTACGCCCTGTCGCTCGGCCTGCTCGACCGCGGCTCGGAGCAGGGCGGACTTGCCGATACCCGGTTCTCCCGTGACCACTGCGAGCGACGCTTTGCCGTCCTTCGCTGTCCGCAACGCATCCAGCAGACGGCCGAGCTCGGCCGAGCGCCCACGCAGCGGGTCCATGAGCACTTTCTACCAGGTCAGGTACAGCGTCGGAGGGCAAGAAGTGCGTAGGCGCGAGCGCAGTGGAGGACGTCGGCGAGCGCGACGTGCTCATCGACCGCGTGGGCGTAGCGGACGTCACCTGGGCCGTACTGGAGTGTGGGGATGCCTGCGCCCGTGTACTGGCGGAGGTCCGACCCGTACGGGCCGCCCATCACGTCGGGCGTCTCGTCGGCTCCGGAATCAGTTGCCGCTCGCAAGATGTCGTCGAGCAGCGGGTCGCCCTCCGGCAGCAGGCCGGACGCGAACACCCCACCTGGCCAGCTGACCTGGACCGGGTGATCGCGCAACCACGCGTCCTTGGCGCAGGCCTCGGCGATGGCTTCTTCGAACGCCAGCCGCGCCTCGGCGACCGGCTCACCCAGCCGTACGCCGTACCGGCCCTCCGCCACGAGCAGATCGGGCACGGTGCTGGCCCAGTCGCCGGCGTGGACAGTGCCGACCGACAACGGGTTCGCCAGGTCGAGGTGCTTCAGCAGGGGATGCGGATCGCGGTTGCGCTCGGCCTCCAGCGCCTGCAGCGCGCGGTGGATCGGCTCGAACTTCTCGATCGCGCTGACGCCTCGGGTCCTGGTCGAGCCGTGCGTCGCCAGGCCGGTGAGTTCCAGCCGGAAGGTCAGCGAGCCCGCGTTCGCCGGGATCACGCCGCCGGCGGTCGGCTCCGCGATCAGGCAGGCCTCGCCGGTGTGACCACGCTTCAACGTGGCGAACGCGCCGACGCCGCCGTCCTCCTCGCCCACCACCGTGTGCACGGCCAGCGGCTTCTTCAGGGAGACGCCGGTGGCAGCGATCGCGGCGACGGCTCCGAAGATGGCGGCGACGCCTGCCTTCATGTCACAGGTCCCGCGGCCCCACATGATGCCGTCGCTGATGCGCGCCGAGAACGGATCACCGTCCGGCCACAGGCTCGCGTCACCGGTCGGGACCACGTCCGTGTGACCGTTCAGGATCAGACCCGGTGTGGTCGCGCCGTCGCCGCCGAGTGTGCCCACGCAGCCCCACGCCTCGGATCGCTCGACCTCCATGCCGGGGAAGTCGGCGTCCGCGGTGATCGACGGCAGGTCGATCTCCCAGTGGTCGACCGTCAGCCCCAGGTCTCGCAGCCGGTCCGCACACCAGGTCTGGACGTCGACCTCGGCCGCGGTGCCGTCGACGCTGGGAATGCGGATCAAGGTTCGCAGCTCGTCGACGATCCGCTCGTCGTCGACGGCGGCCAGCACGGCCTGTTCGATCTCGGAGGTCATCTTTCGGTCTCCCGCTCCATCGGCCGACGGTCTGAGCACGGCGACCTGCCTTCGGTCGCGCTCCGCAGCCGGCTGCCGGTCCAGCCGTCAGGTCCGGGCTCGGCTGCACCCTACACGCGGTCTGCCGGTCCGCGGCACCCACCGAACGCCCGTCAACCGGCCTGCCCGATCGGCCGACGAAGTCCACCCGATCAGCCGACAGCACGGCTCTGTGATCACTGTCACTCTTCGTGATGACGGTCCGCCCTGGACCGGAGCGAACGCGAACTTCGGATCCCCTCACCGGGGAGAGGAGAACCATCATGCGGAACAAGAAGAAGATCATCCTGGCGGGCGTCGCCGTAGCCGTCATCGGCGCCGGCTCAGCCTTCGCCTACTGGACCAACATTGGTTCGGGTAACGGCACCGGTACCACCGGCACGAACGCCGCCATCTCGGTGAGTCAGACGAGCGTGGTCACCGAGCTCGCACCCGGTGCGCCGGCGCAGGCGTTGTCCGGCACCTTCACCAACACCAACAACACCCCGGTGTACGTCGAGAAGGTCTCTGTCTCGATCGATCCCGGCTTCAGCAAGCGGGCCGACTCGACCAAGCCCGCCTGCACCGCCGCCGACTTCACGCTGGTGCAGCCGACTGCCACCAACGCGGAGGTCATCACGGGGGCCACCTGGTCAGGCGGCTCCATCGCCATGATCAACAGCCCGGCCAACCAGGACAACTGCAAGGGCGTCACGGTTCCGCTGGTCTACAGCAGCAACTAGTTCTCCTCGCGTTCTCGGGGCCGGGTGGGGGGAGCTCGCCCGGCCCGTGAACGCCGCAGTGTTTCCAGGCCGAACCAGTTGAAAGGAGTGAGGTCCAGATGTCGCCCAGGCGAGTGTTTCCCGCCCTACGGTCCGCAAGCGCCGCCACGAAACTCTTCCTGGTCGGGCTGCTGTTGCTGCTGACCGCGGCCGGTGTCGCGTACGGCGCCCAGCCGGCCAAACCGGGCCTCACCCTCGGAATCTCACCCGCCAGCCAGTCCATCACCCGCGGCACGGCCGCCACCTACACCGTGGCAATGACGTCGACCGGCGGGTTCACCGGCAAAGTGACGCTGACCGCTACCGGGTTGCCCAGCGGAGCTTCGGCAGCCTTCAGCCCGTCTTCGGTCACGTTGACCTCCGGCAGCACCGGAACTGCGACCCTGACCGTCAGCACGACGTCGAGTACGCCGATCGCGTCCAGCACGATCACGATCAAGGGCACCAGCGGCAGCGTGAGCGGTACGGTCTCCGCCGGCCTGACTGTCAATGCGCCCCTGTCGAGCGCCTTGTCGATGAGCGCGACGCCGGCCTCGGTCACCATGGCGCCGGGTTCCACGGCTGTGTTCACGATCCAGCTGACTCGCACGAACTTCCCCGGCTCGGTGACGTTCGCAGTACTGGGCGGCCTGCCCTCCGGGGCGACGGCGGCCTTCACGCCGAACCCGACGACCGGGAACTCTTCATCACTGCAGATCACCACGCCCGCGACGGCGGCCGACGGCAGCTTCACCTTGTACCTGGTGGGCTCCGGTAAGGACCCGGGCGGCACCACGCGGTACGCCTATGCGAGCGTCGGTTTGGTCATCGCCAAGGCCGGCAACCCGTTCACCATCTCGGGGAACCTGTCTGGCGCACTGGCGCCCGGCCTGTCCCGCCCGCTGGATCTCACGCTCGCCAACCCGAACAAGAAGCCGCTGTCCGTCACCAACCTGACTGTGACGGTGAAGACGGTGACGCGGACGGCGTACGCGATCGCTCACAACCAGCCGTGTACGACGGCGGACTACGCGGTCACGCAGTACAGCGGCTCTTATCCGCTCACTGTCCCAGGCAACGGCAGTGCATCACTGTCCAGCCTAGGTGTCAGCACCTCTGCCCGACCGAAGGTGTCCATGCTCAACACCGCACTGAACCAGGACGGCTGCAAGGGCGCCACTCTGACGCTCGCCTACTCCGGCTCAGGACAGGGGAGCTGAACCATGATCCGCAGACGCTTGCTCCTCCTGCTCGCCACCACCGTCGCCCTGCTGACGGCGGCCGGCGTCGCCCTCGCCTTCTGGACCACGAGTGGCACCGGCGCAGGCAGCGCAATGACAGGCACCCTGGCACCACCGACAAACGTCACCGCCGTAGCAACACCGGGCAGTGGCACGGTCCCCGTCAGTTGGAGCGCATCCAGCCAGGCGACCGGCTACTACGTCCTCCGCATCCGCAACAGCGACAGCTCATCCACCGCGGCCTGCGGCACTTCTGCTGCACAACCGACGACTGCCATCTCTTGTGACGACCTCGCTGTGGCCGACGGCATCTACCACTACGTCGTCATCGCAGTACGAGGCAGCTGGACGGCCACCAGCGCATCGAGCAACGACGTAACCGTCAACAACACCAGGCCCGCAGTCACGGTCAACCAAGCAGCCGGCCAAACCGACCCGACCAAGACCGCCCCCATCAACTTCACCGCCGTCTTCACCACCCCAGTCACCGACTTCACCAGCGCCGACGTCACCCTGACTGCCGGCACCGCGACCGTCACCGGAAGCGGTACGACGTACAACATCGCAGTAAGCGGGCTGACCAGCAGCGGGAGTGTCACCGCGTCGATCGCCGCCAACACCGTGCACGACGCAGCAGGCGCAGGCAACACCGCGTCAACCAGCACAGACAACACAGTCACGTACGACGTAACACCACCCACCGCCCCCGCGCCGGGCGCCACTGCAACCACCGTCTTCGGCACCAACCCGCTCTACGTCAACAACGAACCAGTAATCCTCACCGATGCGGCAACGGATGCGCACTCGGCGGTCGCCTCAGTCACCTACTACTACTGCCCGGGCTCCACCGGCACCTGCACGACCGGAACGTCGATCGGAACCTCGACAACCGCGGCCGGCAACTTCGCATTCAACACCAACGCACCTCTCGTCGGTACAGACGGCCCGTACCGAGTAGTCGCAGTAGCCACCGACACCGCAGGCAACACCAGCGCACCGAGCGCGGCAACGCCCATCTCCGTAGACACCACCCCACCCACCGTCACCCGCCCGACTGTGAACGGACACTCCTGATGACCGCCTTCAACACCCGCCGCCGCCTGACCTGGCTGATCGCGGCTCTAGTGACAACGCTCATCGGAGTGACGGTCGGCATCATCAACAGCACCTCGTCCTTCGCCGCCAGCTCGGCCGGAAGCGGCGACGGCACGATGGGGGTCAGTCCGGCCTCGGTTGTCGCAGGATCGACCGGCAATCAGTTGGTTTTCACCTTCACGGCCCCGAACGGTAAAGACTTCGCTGCGGGTTCTTTGGTGACGTTGACTGTGCAAGCGGGGTGGACGCCGCCTACTACGACTCCCGGCGACGCTGGCTACACAACGGCTGCTGCCGGATCCGGCAGCAGCTGTGCGCCTGGCGCCCCTTCGATCGCTGGAGGAAGCGGGTCGTGGACGATCACTGTTTCGCACTCCTGCCAGGCGGGAGCCTCGTTCACCATCAATTACGGAACGGGGTCGAACGCGACTCATGTCACTGCTCCGACACTCGCGCAACCATCGATCTTCACTTCGGCGTCTCGCGCAGGAATAACCGGGACGGCCGTCAACCTGGCCGGCCAGCCACAGGTGTCTGTGGGTCCAGCTGCTGCAGCGGCGTTGGTATTCACCACTTCGCCGAGCACTTCGGCTGTCGGCGTGGCGTTTGCTACTCAGCCGAAGTTGACCGTCGTAGATGCCTTCGGCAACACCGTTACGAACGACAACTCTGTGGTGACCCTTTCCATCACGACAGGCACCCCGACCAACGGTGGCCCTGGAGCGCTGTCTGCCTGTACGCAGAGCGAGACCAACGGGGTAATCGCCTTCGCAGGCTGCAAGATCTCAACTTCAGGCACGGCCTACAAGCTGCATGCGGTCGACGGCTCCATGACCGCAGTAGACAGCGCTGCATTCAATATCACTGCTGGGACCGCCAGTAAGCTTGCTTACACCACATCGCCTCCGTCAACCGGTGCAGCCGGGTCGGCACTGTCCGACTTCCGGGTGTCCGTGCAGGATGCCGCCGGTAACACCGTCACCACAGGCAATGGCTCGGTCGACACGATCAGCTTGTCTATCGCCAGTGGACCGGTCGGTGGTGCCATCAACTCGACGTCTTCGACCTACACCAACGTTACTGCGATCGGTGGTGTCGCGACCTTCAGCGGAATCGTCTTCAACACCCCCGGAACCTACACACTGAAGGCTTCGGACACGACGGCCGGTCGTACGGGGCTCACCACAGTCACCAGTGGGTCGATCCAGATCAGTGCGGGAGCCGCGAGCAAGTTGGTCTTCATACAAGGGCCGTCGTCTGTGTTTGCCGGCGGAGTTATGACACCTGCGGTGACCGTGCAGTTGCAGGATTCGAGTGGGAATGCGGTTGGTACGTCGGGGGTGAGCGTGACGCTGGCGTTGTCTGCTGGAGGGATCGGTGCCGGGGCGACCGCGGCTACGGATGCCTCGGGGCGGGCGACGTTCAGCGGAGTCGTTATCGATACCGCGGCTGCTGGGCTCACGATGACGGCGTCGGCTAGTGGGATGGCGGCCGCGCCGGCGTTGGGGACGTTTGATGTGACTGTTGCTGTTAGCAACGGTGCGGCACTGACCGAGACAGCGAGTGATGCCGGGGCCGGGGTGAAGTCGGTGGCGTACTACTACTGCGCGGGGTATACCGGTGCTTGCACCAGCGCTAACTGGACATTGATCAACAGCTCGACCAGCGCTGCTGGGAACTACCTCGTGAATTGGAGTGGGCAGCCGGGTAACGGGGCGTACCGGGTTGTGGTGGTGGGGACGGACAACGTCAACTACGTGAGTCAGGCGAGTGCGTCTATCCCGGTGACCGTGAGCAACTGAGGCCCGGCCAGTTCCCTCGGGGTGCCGGGGGAACTGGCCGGGGTTTGGGTTACGGCGTCAAACGGTGGAGGTCTCGGGGGAACAGGGTTACTTGGCGGATGTTTTCGGCGGCGGTTAGGCGGGATACGAAGCGTTCCAGGCCGATGGCGAAGCCGCCGTGTGGGGGCATGCCGTGTTTGAAGGCCTGGAGGTAGGACTCGTACGCCGGTGCGTCGGGGGACTCGCCGCGTGCTGCCAGGGCGGCCGCGTAGTCGCTGTAGCGGTGGAGGCGTTGGCCGCCGGTGACCAGTTCGACGCCGCGGAACAGCAGGTCGAACGAGTTGGACCAGCGTGGGTCCGACGGCTGCGGATGGGTGTAGAACGGCCGCTTCACCATCGGGTACCCCTCGACCGCGACGAAGGCGCTGCCGTGTTCCTTCAACGCCCACTCGCCGATCGCCCGCTCGTCGGCCGGTGACAGGTCCGGTTCGTCCGGGTCCGCCCCGGCGAGCTTCAGCGCTTCGCTGAAGTGCAGTACCGGTACTTCGGCCGGGATCTCGGGCAGCTCGACCTCGAGTCGTTCGAGCGCAGCCGCCGCGCGGGTCCCCACCGATGCGAGCATCCCGGCGATGACGTTCCGCAGTACGGCCAGGACCTCTCGGTGGTCGGAGATGAAGCCGAACTCGGCGTCGAGCGAGACGTACTCGGCCAGGTGCCGGACCGTGTCGTGCGGCTCGGCGCGGAAGACCGGGCCGACCTCGTAGACGCGCTCGAACACGCCGACCATCGTCTGCTTGTAGAACTGCGGCGACTGGGCCAGGTACGCCGGGCCGCCGAAGTAGTCGAGCGCGAAGACGTTCGCGCCGGACTCGGTCGCCGTACCGACGATCTTCGGCGTCTGGATCTCGGTGAACTCCAGACTGTCCAGCGTGCTCCTGAAGCCGTGCAACGCCGCTGCCGCGATCTCCCACCCGGCCCGGATCGCCGGGTGCCGCAGGGCGACGGGCGCGTTGTCCAGTACGACGGGGAGTCCCGCGCCGACCGTCGGTCGCCAGAGCTCGATGGGCGGCGTGTACGCCGGTTCGCTCAGCGGCGTGATGGTGGGGTCGACGATCTCCGCCCCGCCAGGCGCTTGTGGGTTGGCGGCCACCGTTCCGGTCACCTGTACGACGGTCTCCTCGCCCAATTCGTCCAGCTGGGCCTGGGTTTCCGGCGCTTTGACGACGATCTGGCTCAGGCCGGACCGGTCGCGCAGGATCAGGAACCCGACTGTCGCCAGCCGTCGTCTTCGGTGCACCCAGCCGGCCACCGTGACGGTCTGGCCTACTGCTGAGGGGATCTCGTGGTTGAGAATGCGCATCGCTGTTTCACCTCCGTTGGTCAATTCGAACCCCGGAGGTGTGGGCGAAGGGGAATCTCGCGGTGCCACCACACCTTCACCGCCCAGCGTGGATGCCGGACGGCCTCTTGCACTTCATTCGCTCAGGAGTGTCTTCACGACCGGCCTGTACGTCGCCTTCCCAGCTACCGGCGACTCTCTCTTGCACAGGTGAACGGCGCTACTCGGTTCCGTCACCGCGAACCCCTCAAGAGTAGGACGGCCAGGCCGAGAAGAGCAAAAGGATTAGGCCGCGCGGGTCCAGCTAGCAGTGGACTACCTAGCGGTGGCTGGAGGAAGGCGGGATGGGGATGGTGTCCGTGTCGTGGCGGCCGACGGTGGACGCCGTGACTGTCAGTTGGTTGGCGGTGCCGGAGCCGGGCCACGCTGCCCATTCGCTGTTGAAGGGTCTGGTGTAGTGGTCGGTCCAGCAGGTCGCGCGGCGGATGTCGGTCGAGCGTGAGCAGGTCCAGCCGGGATCCACGTTGGACAGGAAGCTGAGCTTACGGCCCCAGGCGATCTCCAGGGTGACCCGGCCGGTCGCGCCCTGGATCACCAGGAACCGGTTGTAGACAAAGGGATTCGGGTCCTGCCGCGGATCCGGCGTGACGATCCGGAGCAGTGACTCGTCCAGCTGGGTCGGTGCCAGCGTCTCCGAATCGGTGTCCGAGACCAGGCCTGCCGTCGCGCTCACGCTGTACGTCCGGGCGGCTGCCGAGCTGTCCTGGGGCACCGGGAAGGCGGCGTACAGGGGAGCAGGGCGGGTCGGAGTGAGCGCGGTACAGGTCTTGGTGGTCTGGTTGCACTTCCAGCCGGCCGGGTTCGCCGCGATCGGCCAGGACAGCGACGCGCCGTACGTGATCTTCAGTGTCACCTGGGCGCGATCGGTGCCAGGGGCAACGGTGAGGACGCGGTAGTGCACATCGGCGTCGGCCTTGCCGGGGCTGAGCTTGAGCAGGTTCTCGTCCGTGCGCGGCGGCGCGACGAGCGTCTCGGAGTCGTCGTCGTAGAGCCGGCCGGCCTTGGCCGAGATGGTGAAGGTGCGGTCGACCGCCGATCCGCCGGTCGGGTCCGCGAAGGTGATCGGCAGCATCTCCGGCGAGGCCGGGTTCGCCGCCGTGCAGGCTCCGCTCTTGCCGTCGGCGGCCTTCGTGCAGGTCCAGCCGGCCGGCGTACCGGTGATCGGCCAGTGCAGTGCGGCGCCGTACTTGACCTTGATGGTCACCGGCTTGGCGTTCGTCGCAGGCACCTTGATGGTGATCAGCCAGGCGCTACCTGAAGCCACCGTCGTCTCGGCGCGCGCAGCGGGACCGTAGATACTCGCGACGCCACCGCCCGACTTCGGTGCGCTGATCGTCAGCAGCCCCTCGTCGAAGATCGGCGTCGTCGGCTCCGGCGGCGTCGGCTTGGGCGTGACCGGAGGTGGCGTCGTACTGGTCTGGGTCGGCTCCGGCTGGGTCGGCTGGACCGACGGCGGCTTGACCGTGGGCGGCTTCACCGTCGGCGGCTTCACGGTAGGGGGATTGACCGGTGGTTGCTGGGTCGCCTTGGACGCCGGCGGTTTGCTGATCGCGGCCGGTGGAGTCTCCTTGCCGGTGAGCGCGATCGCCGCGAGCACAGCGACCACTGCCACCACGACGACCGCGCCGCCGGCGACCGCCGTACGGGTGCTGTTCTCGGTGACCTTGCGCCAGCCGGTGACGACGAAGCCGACCAGGCCGACGTTGGCGCCCGTACCCACAGCGGCGAGGTAGCCGATGCCGGCGGTGCCCAGCAGGGCCGGAGCGAGCAGTGCGGGCAGCGCGCTGTTGACCTCGACGAGCTCGAGGTAGACGGCGGTGCACTTGGCGCAGTCGTCCAGGTGCTCGCGGACGTTGTGGTTCTCGCGCTTGGTCAGGCCGCCGCGCACGTAGGCACCGAGGCGTTCGGTGGTCCAGCGGCAACGATCTCCGGCGACGTCGGCGAGGTGCTGTTGCAGGTACGCCTGGCGCAGGCCTTCGCGGGCCCGGTAGGCGAGCGCGGACACGCCGTTGGCGGTCAGGCCGAGCAGGGGAGCGATGGCAGCGGGCTTCTCGCCCTCCACCTCGGTGTGCCAGAGCACGGCCTGCCACCGCTCGGGCAGGCTCGCGAACGCCTTCGCGGCCGCGCCACTCTCGAACCCGGTGACAGTCGGATCCTCGAAGCCTTCCGGGTCCCGCTCGTACGACGCGATGTCGTCGGTGCTCTGGACCTTCCGGCCGGCCCTGATCCGGTCCACGTGCACCCGGCGGACCGTGGTGAGCAGATACGCCCGGAACGACAGGTCGGGCCCACCACCGCCACGCAGCGCGTCGAGCACTTTGGCGAACGCGTCACTGGCCAGGTCGTCCGCGTCTCCCGCGGGGACCAGTTGGCGGGCCATCCGCACGGCGGCGTGGTGATGCCTGCCGAAGAGCTCGCCGTACGCCTCGAGATCGCCGGCCCGGACGCGGGAGATCAGCTCCGCATCGCTCGGTGCATCCGGCGCTTCCATCTCGGTTCCCCCTGGGTTCGTCACGACACCGTCACTGTCTGTCATTTAGTTGCCGGACACAAGGCTCCCACGAGAGGACGGATCCGTGCACCCTTCATGACGACGGCGGTCATCGCGAGGTTACGCGAAAAAACTTCTGAGAATCCGCGTCATGAACTCGTCCCAGCGCTGTCTCACTCCCAGAACGACGCCTCCGGCCGACCGGCCGGGAGACGAAGGGACTCGAGGAGGGCCATGTCGCTGTTCGCGGATTTCCGCAGGCGGTTCGAGTTGCGCCCACCGCGGTCCCTGCACCTGGCGGGGTCGCCCGCCCGGGTCCGGCCGGAGACGTCGTCACCTGATCAACCGTGCGGAAGGAGGGAGCCGCACGGCACAGCTGGTACCGACCGCAGCGCTTATCTCGCGATTGCCGAAGCGCTACGGGACGGTGCCGACGTCGTGCCTGCGAGTGACGAGGTCGGCCGCCGACTGGCGGAGGACGGGGTCTCGTTGCTCGAGGCACTTGATGGGCTGGGTGCGCTGTACCGCGCGATCAGCGGGGGCGAGCCCGCGTTCGAAGCGGTACGCGCACTCAGTTCCAGCTGGGCCGAGGCTTCACTCATCTATCTGCACTCGCTGTCCTGCGAGGACCCGCTGACCGGGCTGTCCAGCCTGGCGCACCTGCGGTCCCGCCTCGGCGAGATCTACCGGGAGGCCGATCTCCGTGGCACATCCGTACCGGCGACCCACGCACTGGTCGTGGTCGAGCCGCTCAACCCGCCGGGCATCACGACGCTCGACCGCGAACTCCGGCTCATCGACGTCGCGGAGTGCCTGCGGATCGTGTTCGCGGGCGGCGACGTACTGGGCCGCCTCGGCGCACGTCGCGCGGCGGCGCTCGTCGGCCGCGAGCCGAACCTGCCGGACCAGGTCGAGACGGCTCGAGCGTTGATCACCCAGTGGCGGATGGACACCGACGAACCCCAGTTGGCCCGGCTCTGGATCGAGGGCCTGCCCCCCTCCGTCCAATGGGGCGCCCGGCTGCTGGACGACCTGGCAAGACCGACCTAGGACCTGCGTCCGGACGCCAACAGGGGGGTGCCCGGACGCATCGAACCGACGGCGGATCGCCTATCACGGGGTAGGCGATCCGTCGTCGCCGTCCGCCTCTACCTGTACTGCGAAGCGCCATCTGCCGGCACCGCGTGGGCCTGTACTCCGAGTCCGCGGCCGGCCCGTCCGCGGCGCTCGGCCCCCGCCACGCAGTACCGGATTTTGTCGGTCGCGCTGGCTAGGCTGCTTGTCATGTGTGGGAGATATGCGTCCAGCCGGGACCCGGCCGATCTGGTGGTCGAGTTCGAGATCGACGCGGGCAACGTCCGGGAATCCGTGCAGGAGCTGCCGGAGAACTACAACGTGGCCCCGACCGACCCGGTGATCGCCGTGGTCGAGCGGAAGAACCGCGAGCAACCCGACGAGGTCGTCCGCAAGCTCACCACGGTGAAGTGGGGACTGGTGCCGTCCTGGGCGAAGGACACCTCGATCGGCAGCCGGCTGATCAACGCCCGGATGGAGACGGTCGCCGAGAAGCCCGCGTTCAAGAAGGCCTTCGCGACCCGGCGCTGCATCCTGCCCGCGGACGGGTACTACGAGTGGTACGAGACCGAGCAGAAGCACAACGGCAAGCCCGTCAAACAGCCGTATTTCATCCGCCCCGCCGACGGCAGCGTGCTGGCGATGGCCGGGCTGTACGAGATCTGGCGGGACAAGTCGGTCGCCGATCCGGACAAGGACGAGGCGTGGCTCTGGACCTGCACCGTGCTCACCACGACGGCGACCGACGACCTCGGCCGGATCCACGACCGGATGCCGTTGCTGGTCGAGCCCGAGCGCTACAACGCCTGGCTCGATCCGCGCAGTTCCGATCCCGACGAGCTACGCGAACTGCTCGTCCCGGCCGCTCCCGGCCGGCTGGAGGCGTACGCCGTATCGCGCGCGGTGAGCTCGGTGAAGAACAACGGACCCCAGTTGGTGGAGCCGCTCCCTCCCGACGGCATCGACCCGATCGACAAGCCGGAGGAGCCCGAGGAGACCACTCTGTTCTGACGCCGGAGGAGAGTCGCCGGACCACCCGGCCGACGCCGGACGAGGCGAGCGGAGGGACGGCTCGTGTGTTCGGCGCGCGGCGGGCCGCAGTACGGTCCGGAAATGACAGGATGGGGCCGTGACCGACGAACGGATTGTGGCGACGCCGCACGGTGAGGCCCGGATCGTGGCGCACCGGGCCCGGCGACCAGTGGCGACTCTCGCACTCGGTCATGGCGCCGGGGGTGGCATCGAGGCCGGTGACCTCGTCGCACTGGCCGCGCGGCTGCCGAAGCTCGACATGAACGTGTTCCTGATCGAACAGCCCTGGCGGCGGGCCGGGAAGAAGCTCGCGCCGGCGCCGAAGGTGCTCGACGAGGCCTGGGTCGCGACCATCGGCCAGCTCCGGATCAGGACCCCGCTGGTGCTCGGTGGACGAAGCGCCGGCGCCCGGGTGGCCTGCAGGACGGCGGCCGGCCTGGGAGCTTCCGGCGTACTGGCGTTGTCGTTCCCGCTGCATCCGCCCGGGAAGCCGGACAAGTCGCGGGTCGACGAGTTGCAGGGGTCGCGGCTGCCCACGTTGGTGGTGCAGGGCGAGAAGGACCCGTTCGGTACGCCGCAGGAGTTCCCGCCGATGACCGAGATGGCCGTGGTGCCGGACGGCGACCATTCGTTCAAGGTGCCGAAGCGCGCCGAGCTCACCCAGGCCGAGAGTTACGAGCTGCTGGTCGAAGCCGTGTTCGAATGGGTGACCCGGGAAGTCTCGGGCTGAAAGTCCTGCCAGAGGCGGGGAATGAGGCGCTGGGCGGCGGCGTTGTGACCAACATGATGGCAACGAGCCTGGCTCCCGCGCAGAAGACTGGGAAGACACCGGTATTCTCGATCACGATGCCGACTCCCACGACCACCGAGACACCCGAGCAGCGGACCGAGCGCTTCGAGCGCGAGGCGCTGCCCTTCCTCGACCAGATGTACGCCGCGGCGATGCGGATGACGCGTAACCCGTCCGACGCCGAGGACCTGGTCCAGGACACCTTCGCGAAGGCGTACAGCTCGTTCCACCAGTTCACGCCCGGGACCAACCTGAAGGCGTGGCTGTACCGGATCCTGACCAACACGTTCATCAACGGCTACCGCAAGCGGCAGCGTCAACCGACGCAGTCGCCGACCGAGGAGATCGAGGACTGGCAGCTCACCGCCGCCGAGTCGCACACTCCCGGTGGCCTGAAGTCCGCCGAGGCCGTCGCCCTGGAGCACCTGCCCGATTCCGACGTGAAGTCGGCGCTGCAGTCGATCCCGGAGGACTTCCGGCTGGCGGTCTACCTCGCCGATGTCGAGGGCTTTGCCTACAAGGAGATCGCCGACATCATGGGTACCCCGGTCGGCACGGTGATGTCACGGCTGCACCGTGGTCGCCGCCAGTTGCGCGAGTTGCTGGCCGACTACGCCCGGGAGCGGGGACTGATCCCCGGCGAGACCGGAACGAGTGCTTCGGAGGAGGAGTCGTGAGCTGCGGCGAGCACCACGACGTGGACTGCAGCGAGATCCTGCAGCGTGTGTACGTCTTCATCGACAACGAGCTGGAAGACGCCAGCAACGACGAGATCCGCCAGCACCTGGAAGAGTGCGCCCCCTGCCTCGACCAGTACGACCTGGAACGCTGCGTCAAGAAGCTGGTGCACCGCTCCTGCGGCGACGAACACGCCCCCGACTCCCTGCGCACCAAGATCCTCGCCCGCCTCACCGAGATCCGGGTAGAAATCACCACCACAGACTGAACCCCGGCCAGGCTTGGTCAGGGCATAGGAGTGTCGGCGAGGAGCTGGAGAGCGGCAGCCTCGCCGCTGGGGGAGATGGTGTGCAGGATCGCGGCTGCCCGTTGCCAGAGTGATCGGGCAGTCGTCAGGTCCTGCTGGGCGGCGTGGATCCGCCCTAGCTCGATCAGGATCAGACCTTCGCGCTGTTTGTCGGTATAGACGCGAGCCAGCCGGAGGCCTGCCTGCGCATGTGTTGTCGCGTCGGCGTAGCGGCCCGCGTTGAGGTGGACCATCGCCAGGGACTGGTGGCCCTCGGCCTGGGCGGCGTCGACTCCGATCTCGTCGAAGATGGCCAGGCTGGTGAGTATCGCCGCGGTAGCCAGGTCGTCCCGGCCCGTCGCGAGGTACGACTGGCCTGCGGTCAGGTGTCGCTTGGCCAGGGACCGGCGGTTGCCGGCCTGTTCGGCCATCGAGATGCTGAGATCGAAGAATTGCTTGGCCAGCTCGGCGTCGCCGCGCAGCGCGTGCAACTTGCCCAGCGCTAGGTTGCTGAGCCCTTCGAGGAGCGCGTCCCCGATCCGGCGGCTGTGGCGTAGCGACTCCTCGGCCCACACGAGCGCCTCGTCCAGCCGGCCCATCAAGGCATGCACATAGCTGAGCGACGACAGACAGCGCCCTTCCCCGGACAGGTCCGAGATCGCGCGGAACATCTCCAGGCTGTTCAACATGTGCGTACGGGCGAGTTCGAAATTGCCGTGTTCCACCGCGGGAATGGCCAGATCGTGCTCGAGCCAGGCGGCGAGGCGGGTAAATCCCAGCTCGCCGGCGATCTGCCGGCCGATGACATCGGCCGCGTGCATCTCGGACCAGCGGTTTCTGGATTCGTAGAAGCCGAACAAGGCGAGCGCGAGTTCTGGAATGAGGTTGCGCAGCGCCGCCGAGCGGTTGGCCTGGCGGAACAGTTCGACGAGATTGGGCAATTCCCGGTCGATCCAGTTCAAAGCCGCTCGGGCATCGGGGAAATCAGGGATCGAGGCAGTGAGCGAGCTGGCCAGGGCCAGCCTGTGAGCCTTCGGATGGGTGAGTTGCTGGCACTTCCACGCGATGCCGGTGTAGAGCTGGACGAGCCGGGTGAGGGCGTCCGTGCGAGTTCCCTCGGACAGAACCTGGTGAGCGCGTTCGCGG